>PATA01000020.1 GCA_002713495.1 Flavobacteriaceae bacterium | reverse complement strand
CTCTAATCTAAAAAGGCTTTTATATTTGCTGCACTTTAAAGTATGGTACCTTAGCTCAGTTGGTAGAGCAAAGGACTGAAAATCCTTGTGTCCCTGGTTCGATTCCTGGAGGTACCACATCTAAACCCTGTAATCAATTGATTAACAGGGTTTTTTGTTCCTTAAATATTTTATTAGTTGTAGTTATTGTTCCACATACTGAATATTTTTTTTAAATTAATTTAAGTCATGAGAGTCTATACATCACCAAAATAAATTAAAAAAAGTCAGGTTGCACCTGCACAGACAAAGTAAGTGTCCATATGAATTATTAATACAAAGGAAAAAAACTAATCTAACTTATGTTAGATTTAACAGAAGTTATTATGTAATTATATATATTAGATTAGTAACCATAAATCAATTAAAATGAAAAAGATATTTTTACTATTAAATATATTTCTTTTTATTTTTTGTAATAATCAAAAAGAAAAAATAAATCCTGAGATTGAAATTTATGATAATTCAATTGAATCCATAATAGATGTTTATTCTGAATTTGAAATTATTGCTGACTCAATTTCACTTCCTGAAGGACCTGTATGGGATAATAATTCAAATTCACTCTTTTTTGTAGACAATATNAATGACAAGATATTGAAATGGAATGAAGAAAAAGGTGTTGNAGATTTTAAAAAGCCAGGTGGTAANACCGGTTATTCTCCAAATCTTGGAAAGGGTTTACTTGGTCCAAACGGAATGATTTATGATAGTGAAAANAACTTACTTCTGGTATGTCAACATGGTGATAGAAGGATAGCCTCANTAAGNAATGGNAATGATCAAAAATCAGATTTTAAAACCNTNGTTGATAATTATGATGGCATGAGACTCAACAGTCCCAATGATTTNGTNATGTCAAAAAATGGAANAATTTACTTTACCGACCCNCCGTTTGCTTTCTTTAATCTTGAGACTTNTGAGTTTATTGATTCTNAATTAANAGAATTAGACTTTAATGGAGTTTTCAAATATGATCCAGNAACAAATCAAACATCCATNATATCAAAAGATATNGATGCTCCCAACGGATTAGGATTATCTTCTGATGAAAAATTCTTATACGTTAATAAAATGGGTAGACCCTTTTCAAAAACAAATTCAAAAATCATGAAAATTAATTTATTAAATCTTTCATCTGAAACGATTTTTGAGGGGAAGAATTTATTTCAAAAATATAATGATGGGAGTGATTTTGACGGTATGGCTGTTCACTCAAGTGGAAATATTTTTACCTCAGGACCAGGTGGTCTTTTGGTTATTTCTTCAGAAGGTAAACTCTTAGCTAAAATGAATCTTAAACACATTACAAATTGTACTTTTGATAATCAGGAAAAATATCTCTATGTAACAGGATTTTTGGATAATCCCAAAGTATATAGGATAAAACTCAAAATTTAAAAACTTTAGGAAATTGAAAAATCAAAAAAACACACTACTAAAGTATGGGAGAGACTTATTTTTTGAATTCATAGTTGTCTTTCTAGGATTACTTCTTTCACTTGCAATAGATAATTATAGTAAGAAAACTGAGAAACTTAAAAAGAAAAATGTACTTTTAATTGAATTAAAAGAATCCATTACTAATGATGTAATTCAATTAGGAATAGTAAATAAGTCTCTTGATCAAGCTATTGAATCCGTTAAATTTATTTTAGAAGATGGAAGTAAATCAGATTCTTTAATTGCGTTTCATGTTTCAAATATTTCAGCTAAAACAGCTATTTCTTTTTTTCCAGAAAGGGGTATTTATAGTCAATTAATCAATTCAAATTCTTTTGAATTGATTGATAACGCTAAACTCAGATCCAGGCTTGTTGATCTTTACGAACATCTGGAAGATAGGAAGGAAGCCGCTGACTTAAAAAATGACTTATTCGTTGAAAGTTTCGACAAATCAATTGTAAATAAAATTCGTTATAGAATTCAAATAGTTGAAGTAGATAATTCGGTTGATCTAAATACCAAAATAATTGATTATGAAGTTGATCGTAATATATTAAGAGATAAAGTATTTATTGGATACATTACAAACGCTGAAAAAAGAATATACTACTATAAAGAATTACTTAAGAAATACAAAAATGTTATGTCAGAAATATTATGGATTTTGAACAAAGAGTAAAATGAAATAATCTAAAATTTCTTGGAACAATCCATATTATAAATTAATCATAATTAGGCATTTTATATAATTAATTATAAAACTCTAAAAATTATATGCAAATCTTATAAAAATTCCCACTCTCATTAATCTTATATTTTTGTCAATTTGATTATAAATTAATTGAGTTAAAAGCATTGAATCAATACTTTCTTTAAACTCATAGGAAAGAGATGGCATTATAAGAAGCATTTCTTCTCCCTTCATGTAAAATGCTGTAAATGAGCCATTTATTGCTGGAGTAAAATTTCCAGTTAGTTGACTAAAATAAGTGAATTTTGAAGGCATCAATCTTTTGGCAGAAATATCCATTAAAAAAGATCCAAATAAATTATCATCGGAGGAATTTACTGTTGTTCCTAGACTATTGTATAGAAATGAAGTATTGAAATAAATACCTGATTTAGTAGAATAATCAACAGAAAAAGAGGTACTTAAAGCATCAGTNGAAATATTTTTATTNGTTTTNGGATTAAAATAAGTTGATTCAAGAGTAATTCCNGCATTNNTGNANTTTGTAGCNATACCAAATCCAAANACNATATCTTCANAATAATTTCCTGCAAGAAATTGAAAATCACTNCCATTTAGNTTAAATTTCCATAANCCTGCAAANANTGACTGATCAAGGTTTTTTCCTGGCTNNGCNGAAAACTCAATAGTTGACATTTCATCAGTATAATATTGAAATCTTAATGCATCGACACCCAGCCTTTCCTGGTAATCAAAATCAATTAAACTATATGCATTAAATAAATCGTTTGGATTCCAAGCTAAATTAACCCCCCANTTAATTCTTTGCCTTCCTAGTCTTAACTCCCACTTATNAGATGNATANTTNATGTANGCTCTATCAAAAATNGAATGAATNACAANTTTTCTTCGATCATATGGGACAAAAGATAAGTCNAGCTCACCTANATCATTNTTTAAAAATTTTCCAAGATTNGNATTTNATCTTGTGGCTTGNCCNAAAAATGCTCTATTTCTAATCTCAANCACAGCNTCAAATCTTGAGTNAANATTAACTTTGATTCTTAAACGATTNTGTATTAAATTATCTGATANTNTNGAATCAGAATCAATCACTGANNAAGAATTCATATAACGTAAATANCCAGAAAAGTTAATTTTATCNNNCCATTTGGATTCAACCTCATCTTGAGCTTTAATNCTAANTGNAAAANCTATTGTAATNAAAAAAAATAGTATGTTTTTCAAACCAATTTATTTGATTTTTTTNTCAGAAAGTATTTTNCCNTCNTCCAAAGTNATAATTCTATTTGCTCTGTCTATTACCCTTTGATCGTGGGTAGAAAANATAAANGTCATTTTTTCTGTCTTATTNAGCTTACTCATTATATCNAGNAGGTTGGCTGTTGANGATGAATCTAGATTAGCAGTTGGCTCATCAGCAAGAACNAACTTTGGTTTTGAAGCTAANGCNCGAGCTACAGCNACTCTNTGTTGNTGNCCNCCTGATAANTGATTNGGTCTTCTATTTAATTGATCTTCTAATCCAACGGANTTTAANAGTTCAATTGATCGTTTANNTCTATATNNCTTAGATAGTCCTTGCATCAACATTATAAATTCAACATTTTCCTTNGCNGTAAGAACAGGAATCAAATTATANGATTGGAATACAAAACCAATATTTTTTAATCTAAAGTCAATTAANTNATTTGAACTTAATCCAGTAATTTCCTTTTTCTCAATNAAAACTTTTCCTGAAGTAGGCGAGTCCAATCCCCCTATGGAATTTAAAAAGGTTGTTTTACCTGATCCTGATGGACCTACAATTGCTGTGAACTCACCCTTTTCAAAACTTATACTAACATCGTTTAAAGCTATAATATCTTGATCNGCTTGTTTNTATAGCTTGGAAATATTTTTTGTNTCAATTACATGCATAATAATANTTTTATAATGATTTAATAGCCTNAGCTGGATCTAATTTAAGCGCNCTTCTNGCGGGAAAAAGNGANGATATAAGTGTAACAAATAANGTAAGTATAGTTATCATTATNTAATAATTCAAAGGAAGTGAAGTNTANACCATTGATTTCATTCCAAAAGCATCTAAGCCCTCCGATACAATTGATAAATCAATACCAATTTGACCNTAATANGANATCATTAAATATGATAATAAAATCCCANCCGGTAAAGNAATTAATGATATAAAAATAGTTTCAAAAANAATCATAAAAAATATTTTTGATTTATTCAATCCAACTGACATNAGCATTCCAAGTTCTCTTTTTCTCTCTAANACTGCCATTAGCATTATATTAGCTATNCCAAATGANAGAGCTAATAAAATTATACTCATGAAAATTAANAAAAACCAAACCATTAATTCTTGAACAGATCCTAATTCNGGAGACAAATCCTTCCAGGTTTCNACTTTATTATTNCTATTCTGATTTNAAAGCTTTTTTTTCAAAATATCTGNATCNTCNATNTTNTTTAANACAATTGCAATTTCATGAATANTNGATTTCTTNTCTATAAGTTTTATTAAATCTTGTTTTTTTACATAAACAGTGCCTCCATCAAATATTGAATTAGCACTTTTATAAATACCCTCAACTTTAAACTTTACTCTTTGTANGTCTCCATTNTNATCTACAAANGTGAATGATATTTTCTTCTTTAAATCTAAATTTAGGTTATCAGCCAATTTTTTTCCNATTATTACTGGCTTACTTTTAATTTTTGAAAAATAATTTCCATCTAATNATATTTTGACTTATATCAGAAAATGTTTTTTCTTCATCTGANTCNATACCAANTAATTTAATTCCNTGNGNACCNTGTGCNGTTGATGCCATAGCTGAAATTATTANTCTACTACTATATTTTTTGACTAAACTNTCATTTTTCAATTNATCANAAATTTTGAGAGGNTNATCAATTGTGCTNTTTATATCAAGATTATATTCAAANNNAGGGTTATGTATCTGNACATGNTGNAGATANCTNTNAATTGCACTTTTNACTCTTTGCTCATTTACACCTCTACTCATTGCAACNGTNAANAANCCAGACCATANACCTAAAATCATAGAAATTATAACTATTGAACTTCTNAGTTTATTTCTCCAAACNTTTCTCCAAGCAATTTTTATAATTGTNCNCATNTNTTATCTNTTCATTGCTTTNATTGGNTGAAGTCTTGAAATAATTATNATNGGATAAATNCANGTTAATAAGGAAATAAAAATAATTATAAGNGAGTGANTNANNGGAATATCAAAAGAATTCATAAATGGAATTACTGGTTCAAAACCTGCACTCTCTAGTTGAGCNGCAGCTGCNCCNAATAANCTAACTGGATTATAATGAAAATAATTTACAATTGGCCTTGANATAATAATTCCTGAGAGTNTTCCTACAAATGTNANTANAACTGTTTCAAANATCAATGATATTATTAGTTTAGATTTTTTCATACCTATAGAAATTAANACNCCNAACTCNTANAGCCTNTCCTGNGTCATCATNAGAACNGTTCCAAAAATACCAAAACTNACAATCATNTATAAAATGATAATTATTAGAAGNCCCCCAGCATTATCNGCTTCAATTAATTGNTCTAANTCTGGAGTCATTTCNTTCCAAGTCATCACNTCACTNGATTCATAATCTGNTATGGATCTAATNTTTTTTGCTAGTTNATTTTCATCAAAATANTCNTCTTTATTNATAACNAAACTNGTTAACATNTCATNAGCAGAAACAAAGTTCTGAGCTACATCTAAGTTCATAAATACNCTCAAATTATTTAANTTTGGATTTTTCATATCAATAATCCCATGGACAGGATAAACNCCAACTGCCTGCATTCCATGATAACCTTGNCCNATAAAAACAAGCGAATCACCNACTTNAAGNCTATAATATTTAGCNACTCCTTTACCTACNATTATAGAANTNCTATTTTTTTNAAATAATTCNCCATCTATNAATCTTTTACNCCAATCAGTAAGTTTATTTTCATTTTCNAATTGNACTCCTGTNATGTATACAAATTTTGACAAATCATTATTTGATGACANNGCACCAGTTTGAATTCTTTTTAAAATATNAGANACTCCTTNAGTATNTTNTATCTNATTNTANGTATNTGGATCGATTTTAAATGAATTATTAATGTTCTTATCATCCCAATAACCCTTTGANTGTANCTGAATATAACCAGAGAATGANCCCACTACATTTTTAATCATATTATCATACATTCCAAATTGAAGTGATCGCATGATAATTGCTAAAAAAACTGCNATGAAAATAGCTGCTATTGTTATTAAGCTNCTTCGTTTATTCCTCCAAACGTTTCTCCAAGCAATTTTTATTAACATAAGCGAGCTATTTTANTCTTGAAACAAATTGTGTGGAAAAGTAATTTTCGGGAACTTTAATATCAAAATTCCATTTATTATAGTAAATTATTGTTTTGTGCCCTTCCTCTTCTAAAGGATAAAATTCTAATTTTGATGGTAGTTTTCTACCATTGTATTGTTTAATCTCGGAACCNACCATTTTATTTACAATCTCCAAATCTTCATCATAAAATTCTGTTTTTAGTTGCATATAATCAACCTTATCAATCCAAACAATCAATTTACCCCATACAACTGATGATTCCTCAGTTGGAAACAATTCGATTTTCCATGTATCTAGACCCTCAACAGNCTCAGAACCAATAATTTCATGGGTATAATCAATGACTATTGAAGATTGTTTAATTAAATCATCATTTGTAAAATCAGTACCCATCCAATTNTGAGTCATCATTGAAGGTGGCAATTTAATCGTTCTCTCGATCGCAGGAAGATAATTCCAAGCTTCCCTTTTTCTTTTTAAAAAAACTGAACCTTTTTCTTTTGCAGGACTTNTAACCAAAGTAACTGAGTAATCATTTCCTTTACTCCAGCTTTTCAGNTTCATTTCTTTTTGCCATTTTGGCCTNACNATAGTAATTGAAACCTCTGCATAAGAGGAAGATCCTCTTAATCTATCATCTGAATTTTGTACTATTTCTTTAGCATTTTGGGAAAAAAGAGNAGTAGTTATAATAAAAAAAAACAATANTANTAANCGAATCATATGTTACATATTTTGATCAAAAATACAAAAAAGTAACATATTAAAAAGGTTTATTCTNCTATTTTTGGTTTTTCCAATTTCTCGGANTCAATCTCNATCCTAGAATTTCCTGAAGTGATTTTTATNACATCTTTATCTATTTTTTTGAATTCTTTTGTACTCTCATTAAAATGGTTAACTGCAATACCAAGAGTGTTGCCTAGTTTNTCATGATAGGTTTTGTATGAATTTAGATGATTTGATAGTTTATTNACATTTTTTAAAACCTCATTAATTGAGTCCTCTATTTTCATATTATTTAGAGCTTTGTTTGTAACCTGGAGCATAGGAAACAAACTCATTGGTGATACGATCATAACTTTTTTTTGAAAAGCATAAGAAACCAGATCTTGTTGGTTGATTTTTAGAGTTCCTACCCTACTNTTAAGAAGATCCTGATAAAGTCCATCAGCAGGAATAAACATATATGCATAATCAACAGTTCCCTCATTCGGTCTAATGTATTTCGAGGTTTCGTCAATTCTATTTTTTATATCAGACTTAAATTTTTTTTCAAGTAAATCCAGTTCTTCTTTATTTGATGATTCTATCATTTTATTATAATTATCTAATGAAAATTTTGCATCTATAGGAATTATAAACTCGTTNACTCTCACAACAGCATCAACCACTTCAGTATTATTGAATGAATATTGCATCTCATAGAGGTCTGGAGGAAGAACATTAGCAAGAAGATTTTCTAATTGGATTTCACCGAAAATACCCCTTTGTTTTTGATTACCNAGAATTTTTTCGAGCGTTTTCATTTGATTTGCGAANCTNAGAACTTGTTCGTTAGTGTTTTTTATTTTTTCTAGCTCCGAGGTGACATCTTTAATTACTTTATTAGATTCTTTAAACTGATTGGACATATTTGTAGCAGAAGATTTTGTAAAATCATTCATTTGTTTATTAATTAAGTTTAGCCTCTTTTCAATATCTTCCCTACTATCTTTTGAATTTTTATCAATTTCTTTTCTTACCTCTTGTATTTGATTAGCAAGAGATTCTGAAAACNTAATTAAATCTTGCGTTTGAGAAGGATTTTGTTTAAACTTTAAACTATATATAAAGTATAAAAGAGTNATAATTAAAAAAACTAAAANAANTAAAACAANTTCCACAAAATAAATTTAAAATACCTTATATAAAACTAATCATAATTTTAAACCTTCTNGCTTCAAAAAAAAATAATTATAAACTTTTTAGGATTGAGAATTANTTTTTCTATTTTCAATAAACCAACTTAAAGCATCNGGATTTTTTAATGAATCAAAATTNATTATTTCACCAAAATTTTTTCCTGAAAGTATTTTTTTTATTGGTATTTCAAGTTTTTTTCCGCTAATAGTGTAAGGAATATCTGGAACCGAAAAAATTTGGTTAGGAACATGACGTGGAGAACATTTATTTTTAATAAATTCATTTATATAGCTTTTATTCAACTTTTTGAAATTATGTTTTAAAAAAAGTATCAACCTATCCTCCTCATTATTTGTCAAATGAATGATCAAACTATCCTGAATTTCATTTATTTGATCAAGAACATCATATATTTCAGCGGTACCAATTCTAATTCCACTTCTATTTAATGTAGAATCAGATCTTCCATGTATAATTAATCCTTGATTTTTAGTATAACTAATCCAATCACCATGANACCAAATATTTTCATATTTTGAGAAATAACTTTCTCTATATATTTTAAAATCAAAATCATTCCAAAAATAAATCGGCATCGAGGGTAATGGTGCAGTTATAACTAATTCTCCNGGAGAATCATAAAGTGATTTTCTATTTGAATCCCATATTTCTATTGAGGCACCTAACATTTTACATTGAATCTCCCCAGCGTTTACTGGTAAATGAGGATGACCCCCAACGAAAGCTGAACAAACATCGGTTCCTCCACTAAGGGAAATTATTTGAGCATGAGGTAGTAGATTATTAAGCTCCATAAAAGTCTGTTTGGCCAAAGGAGACCCGGTTGAACCAATTGTTTTAATTTTTGATAAATCAACTTTGCTGATATTTTTTTTATTGACTTTCATCTGTTCATTGAAAAAAGTAGCTCCACCTCCAAAATGATTAATATCAGCTTTCATCGCGAATTCCCATAGAATATTTTGATGGGGAAATGAATTACTCCCTTCATAAATACATAAACATGCTCCACATAATAAACTACTCAATGCATAATTCCACATCATCCAACCTGTTGTTGAATACCAAAAAAAATTATCTCCCTCTTTAACATTTTGATGCAGTGCTATTGCTTTTAAATGTTCAAGTAAAATACCACCTACAGAGTGAGTAATTGCTTTAGGCTCACCAGTAGTTCCAGAGGAATAAAGTATCCAAATTGGATCTGCAAAATTTACTGGTCTAAAAATAATTTCGCTTGATAGATTAGATTTTTCAATTTTATCAAAAGCTTCCAAAGTTGAATATGCCTTTATTGATTTTAATTTTTCCATCAAAAC
Source organism: Flavobacteriaceae bacterium (assembly GCA_002713495.1). GTDB lineage: Bacteria > Bacteroidota > Bacteroidia > Flavobacteriales > Flavobacteriaceae > Marivariicella. The sequence goes on along the minus strand of PATA01000020.1, from coordinate 56,631 downwards.
TTCTAAATTGTCTTTTGTATCATAAGCTTTTCCTTTGTGAACATATTTTTCACTTGCGAAAAGAACTTTTGGTTTAATTTGAGTAAATCTTTTGGTCACAGTTTCAATACCAAAATCAATTGAACAAGATGACCAAATAGCACCTAAAGCATTCGTTGCTAAAAAAGCTGCAATAACATTTGGTGTATTAGAACAATAAGCAACAACTCTATCACCTTTTTTAACTCCATTTTTTATTAAAAAATTTTGAATTTCTTTAGTTTTTAATTTTAAATCTTCCCATGAAATTTCAGTTAAATTTGATGATTCAATCTGATATTTTAATGCTGGTCTATTTGAAGTTGCGTTGTTAAATAAATACTCTGAATAATTTAATTTAGAACCAATAAACCATTTGGATTCATACATTTTATTACTCTTTGGCTTTTTATGGGTTGTATGATAATTGGAATGCAGTTTAATTTTAAAATACTGAAGTATAGATTCCCAGAAATCACCAAGATAGTTGACACTCCAATTATGCATTTCATCATAGGAATCAAATTTTAGTTTCTTTTTCTGATGTAAAAAGTCAGTGTAAGAAGTCAAGTTGGAGGATAAAATTGAATCATCAGAAGGAGTCCACAATGTCATGATCTATATATAATTTATTAACATAAAATATTTAAAGCTCTTGGAGTAATGGAAATTTTAACTTGATTTTTGGGTAAAAAAAGATACTCGCCATCGATTTGCAAACTAATATATTTATTTTTTGATTTTATTATTACAGAACTAACTTTTTGAACCTTCAATATTTTTTCACTTTTTAAAGACATTCCAAACAAAATCCTTAGAACATAATGAATTATTGTAAATGAATTTGTTTTACTTATTGAAGTTAAATTTAGAAATCCATCATCAATCTTCGCATTTTTATCAACACTTATTCCATATCCTTGCTCATTTGCATTAAGTATCATTAGAATATGAGGGTTAATTGTCTTTTTAAAGGAATCATTAATTTCTATTTTAAATTTAGATGGTTTGTATGAATTTAATGATTTAAAAAAAGAAAAAAAATAAGATAAAAATCCATGGGAATTTCTGAGCTTATAATGTCTAATAAATTCAGCCTCGAGACCAAAACCAACGTTACTAAAAAAAAAATAATCATCAATTCTACCAACATCAATTTTTAAAATGTTACCTAAAATAATTTTTTTCAATGCTTGTTCATAATTATTACTTATACCCATGTTATTTGCAACACCATTACCAGAACCAATAGGTATTATTCCAAGTTGAATATCTGTTCCAACTAAAATCTGTCCAACCATATTGACTGTTCCATCCCCTCCACAAGCAATTACTGCATTCGCTTTCAATTCAACCGCTTTTATTGTAAGTTCTCTGACATGTTTGAAGTTTTCTGAAACAAAAATTGTAAATCTTTCATCCAAATCTTTAAAAAAATTAATTATTATTCTTTTAAGTTCACTTGATTTTTTTTCTGAAGTGGGATTGATTATAAAAAAAAAATGTTTACTCATTATTCATTTTTTTATCAATAATTCTAGTCATGTAATCTTGAAGAAATAAATTAAATTTATATTCCAAGTAACTCAACTTACTATTTGATTGCTCCATTAAATTATTTGATAAATCAAAATCCTTTGAATCATAAAACCCATTGACTTTTGAACCATCTGACACTAAAATATAATCATTATCCATATAAAAATAATTCCCNGCTCCAAAATAGTTAACAACAAATGAATCATCTTCAATTCCAGACAACAAACTTTGACCCCAGCTTCTAAAAGGTTTATTATAATTGATTAAATCAACAATTGTAGGATAAATATCTAGATGCTGTGATAATTGATATGAAACACCTTTCAAATTTGAACCGGGTGAATATATAATTAGTGGATTAGCAAATCTATTTATCATTTTTTCATAAAACGAATAATATGTTTGATTTCCATGGTCAGCNGTAAAAATAAAAATTGTATTATTAAACCAATTTTCATTCTTTGCAATTTCAAAAAACTGACTGAGTGAATAATCGGTATATCTAACTGCTTTGTGCATTGGAATATTTCCTTCATCAAAATATTCTTCAAATTCATCTGGAATTACATAAGGTTCATGTGAAGTGACAGTAAAAATGGTACTAAAAAAAGGTTCGCTTTTTTGATCAATCACTTCCTTAGTGAATTTTAAAAAAGGGAGGTCCCAAATACCCCAATAACCGTCATAATCGCTGTCATTATTATACTCATCCTTTCCATAATAATTATTAAATCCAAGGATTTTTGAAAACCCAAGAAATCCCATAGAACCATTTGGTGCTCCGTGAAAAAATGAGGTATTATATCCCATTTTATTTGCAATTGAAACAACAGACTCAACTGGTTGGTTTGAATAGGCAGAGGANGTATAGGCAGTTTCAAATGAGGGTATTCCAGCTAAAATTGCAGGCATTCCATGAATCGACTTTCTGCTATTAGCATAAAAATTTGGAAATATTAAACTTTCTCTTGATAAAGAATCTAAAAATGGGGTGTAACTAATAAAATTATCAATATTATTTTTTTGGTTGAGACTCCCCCAATATTCCCTTCCCATACTCTCTAAAATAAAAAGAATAATGTTGGGTTTAATTGTATCATTTTTATGATAGAATTTAATAGGTTTTATTACTTTTTTTATTTCATCTTCAGAGTATATATTAGTCTTTTTAAAACTATTCTTTCCAATAGTTCTAATTACTGTAAAAGTCGAGTTCAATATTATATCTGCCTTTTTGGGATTATTTAAGTTTTCCATTGCATGAATTAATGTAATTGGTCTTGTACTTTTTTTTANGTCCCCTCTCACTCCTGCAATNCAGANTACTANTACAACAAAAAAAAGAATGATGGATTTTATCCAATAAGAAAAAGAAGGTTTAATTTCTTGTTTTTTTATATCAAATAAATTGTACAAGTAAATCCAAACAAAAGAAAATAGAAAAAATAAAAAAACTAAATGGAAATATTCAATAAAAAAATGGTAGGTTAATTTTGCTTTGTTTTGTTCATTTTGAATTACTTCAAGAACTGTNGCATTAATTCTCATCAAATTAAATCGATAATATGCAAAATCAATAAAATTTAATCCCAATCCAATAAGACTCCCAAAAAAATAAAAAAATCGAGTAAGTTTTTTATATCTATAATTNAAAAAATTATTTCCTGGTAGAAATGAAAGTNTTATAAAAATACTCAACATATATATTATNGCCGCTAAATCAAATTTAATTCCATAGAAACTTAACCTTAATAATTCAGAGAAACTACCTAAATTAAAAATATCATTATTGAAAAAAACAAAAAGCCATCGAGATAACATATAAAAAATAAAAACAAGGCCAATTCGAAAAAAAAACACTTTTAAATTACTACTTATTTTCATCCTTAATATTTTGATATAAATATACAAATGTTGAAAAAACGTTCTGAAATATTATATATATTTGCGCANATAAAAATTTTTTTGTGAAAAAAATATTACTCTGTTTTGCTTTAATAAATTGTATTGGATGTTCAAAAAGTGAAAGTCAAAATAACATTGAAGAATCNACGATTACAAATGATAACTTAAATAATTCTCAAACTTCCCCAACAACTCCAAGTTGTGATCCTTGTCTAATTTGGTCCGATGAATTTGATTTAGATGGAGCTCCATCTGAAGAAAATTGGTTTTTAGAAACTGTTCCCCCAAATAACGGAAGTTGGTGGAACCAAGAAGATCAGTATTATACAGATAGAAGAGAAAANTCAGTTGTTGAAGATGGTGTTTTAAAAATTATTGCTCTAAGAGAGGATTATGAAAATAAGAAATATACATCAGCAAGAATGACTACCCAAAATTTATTTGATTTTACATATGGTGAAGTACATGTTAGAGCAAAACTCCCTCAGGGACAAGGTACTTGGCCAGCAATATGGATGNTAGGAGTTGATCACGCAACCCTCGGATGGCCTGCATGTGGCGAGATTGANATAATGGAGCATGGTGATAAAGATCCAGGGTTAGTCTCATCTGCAGTACACCTACCAAACGCAAACGGTGACCACTACTATGTTAGGGGNGAACAGCAAATCGAAAATGAATCATCTGAATTCCATGTTTATAAGGTTAAATGGTCAATCGGTCTGCTAGAATTTTTTGTTGACGATGTTAGACATCATCAATTCACAACAAANTATGATATGCCTTTTTGGAAACCTTTCTTTTTAATATTAAATGTTGCAATGGGTGGAACTTGGACTGATAATAATATTGATCCAGATTTTNAGTCAGCGACAATGGAAATTGATTATGTTAGGGTTTATCAATAAAAANCATGAAGAAATTCCTATTAATATTAATTTTCACTTTTGGATTCATAAATAATATTCAATCTCAAAAAGATTATAGTAAGGATGTAGAGAATCTNCTGAAAAAAATGACTTTGGAGGAGAAAATCGGGCAAATGAATCAATACAATGGTTTTTATGACGCTACAGGTCCAAGTCCAAGCGGAGGAGATGCAAAAAANAAATACGATAATTTAAAAAATGGTTTAGTAGGCTCTATGTTAAATGTAAGGGGAGTCAACGAAGTTAGGGCATTCCAAAAAATTGCTGTAGAAGAAACTAGATTAGGTATCCCTTTAATTTTTGGTTTTGATTTAATTCATGGTTATAAAACAATTGCACCAATTCCATTAGCTGAATCTGCTAGTTGGGATCTAAATGAAATCCAAAATTCAGCNTNACTTGGTGCAAAAGAAGCCTCAGCTGCTGGAATTAATTGGACATTTGCTCCTATGGTTGATATATCAAGAGATGCAAGATGGGGAAGAGTAATGGAAGGGGCTGGAGAAGATCCGTTTTTAGGCAGTCTTATTGCTGCNGCNAGAGTCAAAGGGTTTCAAGGTAATGATCTTTCATCTCCATCTACTGTGGCTGCATGTGCAAAACACTTTGCAGCCTACGGCTTTGTTGAATCTGGTCGGGATTATAACACAGTTGACATTGGATTGAGTACTCTACATAACATAGTTTTACCTCCATTCAAAGCTGCTGTTGATGCGGGTGTTAAAACTTTTATGAATGGTTTTACTGAGCTTAACGGAATTCCGGTTACAGCAGATTCTTATTTACAAAGGGAAATTTTAAAAAAACAATGGGGGTTCAAGGGATTCATAGTTTCAGATTGGGGGTCTTTAAGGGAAATGATGGATCATGGTTATGCAAAGGACAGGAAACATGCAGGAGAGTTGGCTTTAAATGGTGGTTCTGATATGGATATGGAATCCACTATTTATATAGAGGAGTTGAGTAATTTAATTAATGAAGGTAAAATTAATATTGAACAAATTGATGATGCAGTCAGAAGAATTTTACTTGTTAAATTTGAATTAGGACTTTTTGATGATCCATACANATATTGTGATTTAGTTAGAGAGAAAAAAATTACCGGATCTAAAGAAATAATGGACGGAGCATTAGAAATGGCAAAAAAATCTATAGTTCTNTTAAAAAATNATAAAAAACTTCTTCCATTAAAAAAAAATGGGCAAAAAATAGCGTTAATTGGTCCATTAGCAGCAGATAAAAATAGCCCTCTTGGAAATTGGAGAGTTGCGGCAGACAACAATACTGCAGTTTCTGTTTTGGAGGGGTTATCCCATTATACCGGAAATGAAATTACCCATTCCCAAGGAATAAGACTTGTAAATAAAATTCCAGATGGTTTCCATGAAGAGGTACAAATTAATAATACTGATAAAACTGGAATTCTAGAAGCCAAAGAAGTAGCTAAAAAAGCTGATGTTGTAATAATGGTTTTGGGAGAATATGGTTTTCAGNCAGGAGAGGGTAGAAGTAGAGCAAATCTTGACCTGCCAGGATTTCAACAAGAACTACTTGAGGAAATTCATAAAGTAAATTCTAATATTGTTCTAGTNTTAATGAATGGAAGACCATTAACTCTAGATTGGTCTAGTCAAAATATTCCTGCCATAATTGAGTCNTGGCATTTGGGAACTCAAAGTGGACACGCTATTTCTCAGGTAATCTATGGGGATTATAACCCTAGCGGCAAACTTCCGATGAGTTTTCCCAGAAGTGTTGGACAGATACCTATCTATTACAATCATAAGAGTACTGGACGGCCGGGCGCAGATGGTGAAGATGCGGGAAGTGTATTTTGGTCACATTATCAGGATGAAAAAAATACTGCTTTATATCCTTTTGGATTTGGTTTAAGTTATACTTCTTTTGAATATTCAAATATCAAATTNAGTAAAAATACATTAATGAAAAANAATGATGAATTGACTGCCTCAATAAAACTTACTAATACAGGAAAATTAAAAGGAAAAGAAGTAGTTCAATTATACATAAGGGATAAGTTTGCAAGTTCAACAAGACCTGTCAAAGAATTGAAGGGNTTTAAAATGNTTGATCTTAATCCAGGTGAAACCAAAAATATTAGTTTCAAAATCAACAGTAAAATGTTGGAATATTANAGTCCAAGAAATATTTGGGAATCTGAAATTGGCGATTTTGAGCTATTCATAGGAACAAATTCTAGTACTGAGAGAAAAGCAAGTTTTGAACTNAAGAGCTTAAACTAAAAAGCCTTCCTTTTTAAGGGAAAGCTTCTCATTAGTTGCAAGCTAATTTAGCTTTACAACACACAACGCGTTTAAGTTTCAATTTCTAAAACTTTATTTTGTACAAATATACATTTAAATTAATTTTAACTATCCTTAATTTTTAAAAATCCCAATATTTAAAGTATTTCAATTNTAATAAAACTATTAGTTANTTACCGGCAAAAATATAACCACAGCCATTTTCTTGNGCTCTACCCAAGGCCCAGACTCCCGAAGGAACTAATTGAATTCCAGGGAGAATCCCAGCTATCATTTCTTCTTGTACAACTTTAGGGTTCAACTGCATTTGATTTGCAATTACTCCGCTATAAACACCTATAGCTAAATTACAAACACAAAATAAGGCTCCTCTTTCTTGCATTCTTTTNATTCCATCTATTCCTAAAGGAGGAAAATCACCTTCTTGAGGTTCATAAACTGTATTTCTAAGTGATGGTTTTCCGGTTGAGTTGTCATTTATCCCAAAAACCCTNCCGATTGGATATTTATTCCATATATCTGAATTAAATGCATAAGCGATTGCTGTGTGACGAAGGACTGTCATAGCAGTAATATCACTATCAGGCGAACCTGTTTGATTATTTGATTTGTAAAATGCCCAGTTCCATATAATTGGTAATCCATTATGAGGAGTGCTTCCATCATAGGCAATTCTATGATTTCCTTTAATATTATTAATAAACCAAGCATCAGCTTCTGTTACATCAATATTTTTTAGCTCTGGAATATTTTCCATTTTATTAAATTCTTTTACCATCATTGGAAAAGCAGAGGCGCTAACACCTAATGCTAACGTNGCGAAAAATGATCTTCTAGATTTATCTGTTTTCATATTTTATTNTTTTGGGTTATTTATTTTTTACAATATTATAATTTGTTTTATAAAAATCAAAAATTGGTTGAAAAGGACCGAGTTGATGTTGATTTTTTGAAAAAGAATCTATATATGGCGGGTAAGGGGTCGACATGGGTTTCTTTTTTAGATCAGGAAAATCATTTAAAAGATTTTTTTTAACAGGTCTCATTTTTTGATTAATGTATCCAGCAACATCATAGGATTCTTCATCGGTTAATACCGGTGATTCAAATGATGTTCCATTTGGCATGTTATATTTAATAAACATNGCAGATGTCAAAACTCTTGTCATTCCAGCTCCATTGTTATAAGAATTTTCTCCCCATAATGGAGGATATAAGTATGTGAAATCATCTATTTTTTCTCCCTGACCGTCATTACCATGACATTCAACGCAAATCTTATCATATACTAATTTACCTTTACTCAAATCAACAGGTCTATTTGGATAATTTATCGACTTTAATCCTTGTCCAAATATTCTTTCATCTTTTTTAACATATCTTCCCAACCATTCAATNTAAGAAACTAAAGCAATCATCTCATTACTGTTNTTTTGTAATTTTTTCCCATTCATACTCCTTTCAAAACAGCCATTAATTCTTTCCTCNAAAGTTCCAATCTTATTTTCTCTTCCACGATATTGAGGAAATCTTTTATCAACACCAATTAGAGGCATTGCATATGGTTGTTTGCCAATTTTAAGATGACAATTCGAACATGCCAAAGAGTTTCCAACATAATTTAACCCAGATTTCTTTCCTAATAATTGGGAAGTTTCAACAAATAATTTTTCACCAAATTTAATTTTTTTTCCATTNGGTGTGTCTGGAAGAATTGATGTGTCATAATTCATATAATAAATTCCTAAATCAATTTCATCCTCAAAAGGTTTATTTGNATTAAATAATAAAAATANAATACAACAAACTGAGAAAANAAAAAACANCAAATACTTTTTTATTTTTTTTATTCCCTCAAAAAAAATATTTTTTGACATTTAATATGAAACAAAAGAGTTTAACTAAAAGTCACGATAAGTTNCAGAAATAAATTTATTAGCCTTCTCCTCTTTAAACCTAGCTAAATNTTTATCCCAATTTAATGTTTCNCCNGGAAATCTTCCAGCAATTACTCCTANCAANATTGTTTCGGTCAANCTNGAAGCATAAGAAAATGGAGCCGAACAAGTATCATTTCCCAGACATGCNTCAACAAATTCATGGTAATGAAACTTCTCTTCTTTATCATAATCNCTAACAGGCTTGCCTAAATTGAATTTTTCTATATCCATTTTTTGATATTGGCCATCTACAATTAACTTAGGTTCAATCATGAAATGAGGTAAATATAATCTTCCTTTCTCCCCAATAAATATTGCTCCTTGATCATGTAGCTCCTCATTGTTTGGTAACTCAAGATCTAAATGTTTTTCAGGTGCACCAGTTCCATCGTACCATATCCATTTAAGTTCATCAGTGGTCTGCTCTGTTCCTGGAAAAATATAAGTTACTTTATTTTTTTCTGGATATCCGAATTCATTAGGTTCTCTGCATTCATTAGTCACAGTTTTTGGAACATCTAGTTGCAAAGCGTTATAAGGAGTATCAAAAATATGGACTCCCATATCTCCAAGGGTACCACATCCAAAATCAACAAGTTTTCTCCAATTAAATGGATGATATAAATCTTTCTTATAGCCGTGTTTTTTTGCAGTACCAAGCCATAAATTCCAATCTAGGCTTTTAGGTATTGGGTCAGATCCGAAGGGTTTTAGCCCATCGTATCCCCAGTTTTTTGGAGACCATGCATGGACAGTACTAACCTTTCCAATTATTCCAGATTTAATAAGTAATGTAGCTAACTTATAATCATAGAAAGAGTGAACTTGGATTCCCATCTGGGTTACTAAATTTTTTTCTTTAGCAATAGAATTCATTTCACGAGCTTCAGAAATATGATGGGTTAGCGGTTTTTGACAATATACCGCTTTATTTAAGTTCATTGCCATAATGGATGCAGGTGCATGTGTATGATCAGGAGTCGATATCACAACTGCATCAATTTCATCTTGCATTTCACTTAAAAGAACTCGATAATCAGCAAAAGTTTTAGCATTTGGAAAAAGCACTGACGATTTCTTTAAAGCATTTGAATCCACATCACAAAGTGCAACAATATCAACCATCTTGTGGGATGATATTGAGTTTAAATCTGAAGCTCCCATACCACCTACACCAATTTGAGCGATTCTCAACCTATTGGATTCATTGGGTGCTGAAACGCTACATGACGGCAAAAATGCAGTTGTAGCTGCGATGGATGCTTTTTTTAAAAATGTTCTTCTCTTGATCATAGTTTTTTAATTTTTATATTTTTTAACCACAAATCACCTGGGTGATCTTGAAAACCTATAAAACCTTTTTTAAATTTTCCATAATCTGGGGCATTATCCCATTTCCCAGAATTCTTTTTTTCATTCCATTCTTCTGACCACGGAACAAAAGATAAGAGTTTTATATTATTAAGCCAATACTCAACTTTTTCTTCTGTAAAAACTATTTTTGAATTATTCCATTGGCCAGCAGGATTAAGCTTTTTTAAATTTGAATTAGCACCATACATAGCATAATCAGATGCTGTTTTTTGTAAAGGATGTAATTTATCCGGAGGAAGAAATCCAACGCTTTTATTGTAAGAGACTATGTCATGCATTGAAGCATAATTTTCATCATCAATGATTTGATACTCCGGAGCTACACTTGCTGGACTAGCGTAACCCTCTTTTATGTGATAAAAAATACCACTATTTCCACCTCTGGATATTTTCCACTCTACATAAAGTTCAAAATTATCAAATTCCTCTAATGCATATATTATATTTTTTTGGCCACGGTCACTGTTGTAATCCTCTTCCAAAAATTGGTCATTCTTAAATGTCAAAACACCATCAATAACTTCCCAACCTAATGGCATCACATCAGAATTATAGCCTCTCCATCCGTCAGTGTTTTGTCCATTAAATAAATATATCCATTCATTTGTTTTTTTATTTTCAAGATTATTACAAGAAAAAAAACAAAACATTAGTGTAATTATATAAAGAAAATTTTTCATATTATTTTTAATTGATAGTAACTTAATATTATTGAAAAATTTTAATTTCCTCTACCTGTTTTCCTAACAGAAACAGATTTTTTTGCATTATTTTTTTTATTTAGCTTTTGATTTACTCCTTTTGGAGAATTTTTCATTGTTCGGTTTCCAAAAAATTTACTGCTCATAATTTATGTTTTTTTAAATATAATCTATTATTCACAAAAAAAAAATTTGTCTAGTCTGCAATTAAAGATACATCATCAATAAAAATTCCGGATCCAAATGTTCCATCATAATTCCCCGCCTTAATTCCTAAAATTATAGTTCCATTGGAGGTTAAATCAGAAGATGAGAAAACTACTTTTCCATCCTGATTTAAAAGAGATTCTGAAGGAATCGGACATCCATTTTTAGCAACATCAAAAATTGACCCATCATATGAGTTAACACCGCAATTTTCATTGTCACCAAAACTCTTAACAAAAATTTGTACTCCTCCATCTGTATATTCGTCTGATCCATTATTTACATCTTGAGATCCAAAATAAACTTCTAACCATGAATTTGATGTTCCAGAACTTCTAACATTCATATTAAAAGAATATACTACTCCATGCTCAACATTAATTTCTTGCCATAAAATTGCATTTGAATATCTAACACCATCTGCACTTCGAAAGGCATACTCTCCATCAACAAAACCATGATTGACGCTATTATCAGATGCTGTCCATAATTGCCTTAACTTCCAATCTCCAGTATTATCCATAGAACCATCCTTTACTAAATCTGTTATAGTAGAGGAACTTACTCCAGGTGAACAAATCGAACTATCAACAGATGAATCGATTATAAAACTCGAGATTTCTGAGCTAGACTTATTTCCATCACTATCAATTGTAATTATTTGCCAATAATATGTTTTTCCACTTAGTAAATTAGGTTGGAAACTATTATCATTTGTAGATCCAATTATTGCTGTAGGTGGATAATTCAGATCAAGCACAATTTCGTGAAAACTAATGTCATTATCCTTATCATTGGAAGTCCATTCTAAAGTAACTGGGCAAAAATCAAGTGTTGAATTAGGAATTGGTTTCAAAATTAATGCCTGGTCAGGCACATGAGACTTAATAGGAATTGAAGCATTAAAAAACCTCCATGTACTACTGTAAGTTGTTAAAGATGTAGAATTTAATTTTGATATAACTTTCCAGGAGTAATTAGCTCCCCTCTCCAAGACTACCTTTTCCTCAGTAACGCTTGTATTTATATTTTGAGTAGTATTTGAATCCAAATTATTGATTTCTAGAACATAACTATCAGCATTTTTGGATGGATTCCATCTAAAAGTAACTTCACTTTGAGTATCAGATATTACAGTTCCTTCATTGCACTCAGTATTGTTTTCAGGAAAAATCAAAGTAACTATCCCAGGGGATTCGTCGATGTTTTTTTGATCTGCGTTATCTTTTGAACAAGAGTAATTCAAAAGAATTATTAATATATAGAAAATATAGATACTTTTTTTCATGCTTACTTTATAACTTTGTAATTAAATATACTTTCCCCTTTTATTATTTTCAAAATGTATACTCCTTTTGGGAAACTTGAAAAATCAACATCGATCGAATCATTTGATTGAATGGTATAGATCAAATTTCCAGCAATATCAAATATTTGAATTACAGATTTAGTTTCCTTGAAAAAACCCAAATTTATATTAAGGTTACCATCTTCAACTGGATTAGGATAAATTTTAATATTATTTTCAACTCTTAATGTTTCTCTGTAAACTCCTTGACATTCTATATTAGTTGATATTTCAATTTCATTTATTTCTTTAGTGATTGGTAATTCAATACTTCTTTTCTCAGTGGTATAGTGTTTATCATTAAGTTTTATAAAATATTTACTAGCTCCTTTTAAATCAAAAGAAATTGTAGAATTGACTGTATTCACAAAAGAAGAAACTGAAAATTCAGATGGTTGTTTAACTCTTACTGTGAAACATTGCTTTACTTTGGGAAATTCAAATAATGCAATGCATAAATCATATATCCCAGAACTAAGGTTCTCAAAAGATGTTTTTGAATTAAATTGCTTTTGTGTGTTTATATTTTGATTTAAAGATGCAATAAAGTCATCTTGGATTGAGGAGTTTATAACAATTGAACCATTATTACTTGAATTACAAGTCTCACTATTGACTTCTATGCTAAATGTATTTAGAGGAATTGGATCAAGCTCACATCCTTTATCATCAACCACATCACTAAGGGAATTTGGACACTCATCCAATTGATCATTAACACCATCTCCATCGGAGTCTTTGTAAGATATATCAATCCAATTTAAATTAAAATCTCCATTAATTATTTTCATTCTTAAGGTATATTCTCCCTTTTCTAAATTTATCCTTCCAGAGACAGTCTGCCAATTTTGCCAACCACTTGTAATTGGTAAAAGCATGGTTAATAATTCTGTTTGACTTTTCTCAGAGGATAAAGAATAGAAAGTAACTCTACCAGAATTAGACTCTGCTGCGACTCTTAATTTAATATCATATTCTAAATCAGATAAAACTTTTAACTTATAATCAACATAATCTCCTCCATTTGTGTATCCTATATTTGAACCACCACCTAAATCAGTTGTATTTTCAATTTCAACCCCGAACATATCAGAATATTGTTCAGCCTCTATTTTACCTGGAATTTCAAATACCTTTGCAATTAAATTATTCACTCGAAGATCTGAAAATTGTTCAAGAATAATTTCCTGATTGGTTTTNATATTAGTTCCAGAATAATTAACCGTGACGACATCTCCAAATGATAATGATTCAGAAAAATGGATTNTAAGGGTTCTTTTTTTTCCTTCCATAATTTTTAAAGAATCAATTTGAACTAATTGATTATTAATATTTAAANTAAAATCCTGATTATTTTTTTNAATNGTCTGGGGATTAATTTCATTATTAAGTAGAATATTAATTTCTGAGTTAGTCTCNCCTGTATTTGCCTCTAGAGCAATAAATTCAATATCACTTGTATCACTGATTCTTGAGAATTCCATTGTGGAAATATTAAAAGCTGGTAATTCTTTAATGTTAAATGAAAGTACGTGTTTACCCTCTTTTAAAATAATATTATCAAACTGTTGAATNTTAAAAGTATTCCAGTCACCTGTNGCGGAGACAGAGAGTGAAGAGGTTACAGGTTCATTATCTATTTCAATTTGAAATTTCCCTCCATCATCTAGNGCCGCNAAACTAGAATATAAACTATAAACTCCAGACTCCTTAATATTAAGTGTATAATTAACCCACTCCCCTTTATTTACAAAACCNAAATGATATCCATTGCCCTTTAAGTTGGTAGTATCAGCAGTTTTTTCAATATCCACCCCGTCATTTCTATAAACCCAACCTGAATTCCATGCTTGAAAATTTCCACTTGATAATTGATAATTTGCATCATCAACATCATAATAAGCATAACCACTTCTCCCCATATCATAATCGGACATATTGATAATTCCTGGTATTTCATGTTTTCTGAAGGGGATAGTTTCATCTGTCGAAACTTGACGAATTTGAGCATCATGGACNTCTCTTTGATAATCACAATAAAGACTATTAGAACTATTTGCTAAATCCATCATGATAGAATATGCTTCATCAATATTTGGTTTTGATATATTACCCCTCCAATAATTTAAAATAGATTTATAACCTTCAGAAAATTTTATTGAGTAAGGCGCTACAATTGTTTCAATTCNNTTCATAGGCCACCATGACCATCCAATATTATTTTCTTCAAAAAGTTTTATGGCATCTCTNAACCATACATTTGAATTTTCACCAGATTCTCCCATCCATAAAGGAACATTGTNCTCTTCTCTAATTTTAAGAACCCAATCTATTGATCCTAAATCATTAGCACTCCAATACTTATGAAAACTATAAACCATATTATTATCCCATGGTGGGGTAAGTCCTCTAAAATCGTTGGCAAAACCATTTCCTTCTATAAAAATTATATGCNCGGTATCAACAGATCTAATTGAGTCCGTAATTTCTTTATAAAGCAACCTGAGGTCTTCATTTTCATTTTCTAAAGGCCAGTTAACTTCATTTAATAAATCATATCCACCAAGCCAAGGTTCATCTTCATATCTTTCCGCTAATTTTTTCCANAAAGCAACNGTTTTTCTTTTATTATCATCACTTTCCCAAAGTGATGGTAGATCTGAATCATAGTCTGAAATAGCTGCATTTGCTCCTTGACCTCCTGGTGCAGCATGAAGATCTAATATTAAATACATTTCATTTGATTTACACCACTCCAATAGATCGTCNACCATTGTAAAACCTTTTTCCAACCAAGTATCTTCTCCAGAAATTGGCTCTTCTTGTATTGGTAGTGTAAACAAGTTGTAGTGCATAGGTAACCTAACACTATTAAAGCCCCACGAGGCTAGAGAATCTATATCAGCTTTTGTAACATGATTTTTGTGCCAAGAGTCAAAAAACTCATTAGTGTAATCTATGCCAATTAATTCAATTAGTCTTTCTTTAAATTCATGTTGAGTATCNGCTACATCAGAGGACTGCATCATGTAACCTTCCATTAGCATCCATCCTCCAAGACCCATTCCCCTCAAAATAATTTCATTACCATTTTGATCAACTATTTTATNACCATTGGTTTTTAATCCTTGACCAAAGCAATAATTTGAAANAATAATAAATAAAAAAAGATATTTCCAAATACTCATTCGTAGGTTATAAAAAAAGGNAATCAAATATATAAATATATATCAGTTTTGNGGAATTATTTTTTATACTTCTCAAACCAAGCAGTAATAGCNTTAACTTTAGTTATNAGGTTGCTTGGCCTTGCAGCAATNCCATGACTTGCTCCAGGAATTCTAATTAACATCGATGCAACACCATTAAGTTTTAATCCAGTGTAAAATTGTTCACTTTCAGCCATTGGTGTTCTGTAATCATTCTCTCCTGTGAGAAGCATTGTAGGTGTTTTTACATTTCCAACATAAGAAATAGGTGATCTCTTCATGTAATGTTCTAAGTTTTCCCATGGTGGTCCCGGTTGCCAGTATTTATAGTAAAAATTTGTGTTATCGGCATACAAAACAAAACTATACCAATTAATTACAGGCTTTGCAACTACAGCTGCATTAAATCTATTAGTTTTACCAACAATCCACGCAGTAAGAACTCCGCCTCCACTACCTCCGGTTACAAATAAATTGTTCTCATCAACAAAAGATTGTTCTAAAAGATGATCTATACCTGACATTAAATCATCATAATCTTGATTAGGATAGTTGTGGTGTATTAAATTTGCAAACTCTTTTCCATAACTTGTACTTCCTCTCGGGTTTGTGTACAAAACTAGATAACCTTTACTTGCAAATAACTGAACTTCTGCAGAAAATCTAAACCCATAGTTTGAATATGGTCCGCCGTGAATTTCAAGTATTAAAGGATATTTTTTTGAAGGGTCAAAATTTGGTGGCTTGACAAGCCATCCGTGAATTTCTCTGCCATCAAATGATGATTTGAACCATACCTCTTCTACATTTCCGAGTTTTTTATAATCAAACAAATCACTATTAAGGTTTGTTAATCTACTCATTTTTCCTTTATATCCAACTGCCAAGTCAGATGGGTTATATACACTTCCATATGTTATAGCGTATCTTCCATTTTTAGAAATAGTATATGTTCCCCCACTATATGGTCTTCCTAGAGAAAGTCCTCCTAATTCACTTTCAATATCACTTAACTTTCCTTCATTTGATATATAAGCTAATTTGGTCATGCCTTTATCGTCGTATTGAAAATATAGTCCTTTACCATCACTAGACCAATTGATGTTACTAATATCCCTATCGAAATTGGAAGAAATATTAATGGAATTTTTTCCATCCGCAGACATTATATATATATCGCTTTGTTGATAACCAAGGTATTTCTCATCATATCCTAGGTAAGCTATTCTAGACCTATCAGGAGAAATTTTTGGACTGTAATCGGGACCAAAACGAGACGTTAATTTGGTAACTTTGTTTGTGTAAATATCCAATAAATAAACTTCAGAATTGGTTGGTTCTAGGTCTGAATCTTCATTTAAATTGGCAGAGAATACTATTTGTCGTTTTGATTTCCAATTTGGTGATCCTGAATTATTTGACAAAAAAGATACTTGTCTAGGAGTACCACCATCCACTGGAAGTATGAATATTTGATTATTTCCCTGTCTAAGGAATCCTTTTCCATCGCTTCGATACTTGGTATCAGAAATTTCAATTGCAGGTTTATTCCATATAGCACCTTTTGGTTTTTTTGGCATTGATACAAGTCGATTTAGACTCTTTTCCACAAAAGAAGTAAAGGTCAAATATTTATCATCTTCAGACCAATCTACTTTCCCAATTGAGCTCTGAATATTTGTTAATTTTTGATTTGTCTTCAAGTCCAATCTATATAAATAGAGTTGAACAGAACCATCTGAATTGGACTTATAAGTAAATTTATCTCCTGAATTTGACCATGTTGGATCAAAGTGGTTATAATTTCCAGTTGTTAAAGGTATATTATTTGAACCATCAAAATTAATCATCCAAATATTAGAAAAATTTTTATCAGTCATGATATCCTTAAAGTTTCTAACATATAATACTTTTTTTCCATCAGGAGAGATAGATGGACTAGAAACATACTCTAGGTCAAAAACATCAATTGACTCAAACTTATTTGACTGAGATTGTAATTGAAGTAATGAAAATATCAGCATGACAAAAGTTACATGCATAAAAATTGACTTATTTCTTTTCATAATTATTCACTTTTAAAAACATTCACAATACACTTGATCTTAAAATCTGTCTAAGTTCATTACTTTATCCCAAGCTGCAACGAAATCATTAATAAATAGTTCGTTAGAATCAGAGCAAGCATAAACTTCAGCTAATGATCTCAGTTCAGAATTAGACCCAAAAATTAAATCAACTCTTGTTCCATTCCAAATAATTTCATTAGTTAATCTGTTTCTACCCTCAAAAATATTATCATTGTTTGATTTAGGGCTCCATAATATATTTAAATCTAGGAGGTTTACAAAAAAATCATTTGTTAATAAATCTTTTTTATTTGTAAAAATTCCATGGTTTGAATTATCAGTATTAACATTAAGAACTCGCAATCCTCCGATTAAAACAGTCATTTCTGGAGCTGTTAAGGTCAAAAGCTGAGCTTTATCAACAAGCATTTCTTCAGTTGATATAGAAAAATTATTTTTTGAGTAATTTCGAAATCCATCTGCATTTGGNTCTAAAACNGAGAAAGAGCTTATATCNGTTTGGTCTTGTTCTGCATCAGTTCTACCTGGTTTAAATGGGACNTTTATATCGTNTCCTNCATTTTTTGCAGCNTTTTCAATAGCNGCGCAACCCCCAAGCACAATAATATCAGCTAAAGAAATTCTTTTACCGNTAGACTGCTNTGAATTGAATTTTTCTTTAATTTGACCCAAAATNTCTAGTACNTTTTTAAGCTGACTAGGGTTATTTACTTCCCAATTAATTTGTGGCTCTANNGCAATTCTTNCTCCATTNGCNCCTCCNCGNTTATCNGANCCTCTGAAAGTNGATGCAGATGCCCATGCAGTNGATATTAATTCTGANAGACTTAAATCANTNGATAANATNNTNTCTTTTAAATNNGANATATCNTTTNANTNTACNAATTCATGATNAACTTCTGGAATTGGATCTTGCCAAATTAATACTTCCTTTGGAACATCTGGACCTAGATATCTAGATCTTGGTCCCATATCACGATGTGTTAACTTAAACCAAGCTCTTGCAAAAGCATCAGCAAAATGATCAGGATTTTCATAAAAATATTTTGAAATCTTATTATATTTTGAGTCTTCTTTGAGCGCAATATCAGTTGTTAACATTATTGGTGAATGTTTAATATTTGAATCGTGTGCGTCTGGCACTGTTTCTGATCCTTTACCGTCTTTTGGAGTCCACTGATGTGCTCCGCCCGGACTTTTTGTGAGTTCCCAATCAAACTCGAAAAGATTTTCAAAATAATTATTACTCCATTTAGTAGGTGTAGTGGTCCATGCTCCCTCTAATCCACTTGTTATTGTATGAATACCTTTTCCACTTCTGTAAGAATTTTTCCACCCCATACTCTGTTCCTCTATGCTAGCACCTTCAGGCTCTGAACCAATATATTGATCTGGGTCAGCAGCACCATGAGTTTTTCCAAAAGTATGGCCACCAGCAATAAGAGCAACTGTTTCTTCATCATTCATAGCCATTCTACCAAAAGTTTCTCTGATATCATTAGCAGCTAATTGTGGGTCAGGATTTCCATTAGGCCCCTCTGGATTCACATATATCAATCCCATTTGAACTGCACCCAAAGGATTCTCAAGCTCCCTGTCTCCAGTGTATCGATTATCTCCTAACCACTCTTTTTCTGATCCCCAGTATATATCTTCTTCTGGTTCCCAGACATCTTCTCTTCCACCGGCAAATCCAAATGTTTTAAATCCCATAGATTCCATTGCACAATCTCCAGCTAGAATCATGAGATCTGCCCAGGAAATTTTTCTACCATATTTTTTCTTAATTGGCCAGAGTAAAAGTCTAGCTTTATCCAAGTTTTGGTTATCAGGCCAGCTATTTAACGGAGCAAAACGTTGAGTCCCTGATCCTGCTCCTCCCCTCCCATCAGCTATTCTGTATGTGCCAGCACTATGCCAAGCCATTCTTATGAAAAATGGTCCATAATGTCCGTAATCTGCTGGCCACCAATCCTGAGAGTTAGTCATTAATTCATGTAGATCATTTTTTACCATCTCTAAATCCAAAGATTTAAATTCTTCGGCATAGTTAAAATCTTTTTTCATTGGATTAGACAAAGAAGAATGTTGTCTTAGAATATTTAATTTTAATTTATTGGGCCACCAATCTCTGTTAATTGGCTCATCCCCTGCACTAGCTTTTATTTCACCTCCCATGAAAGGACACTTACTTTGACCATTATTATTTCCATTTGAATTACTGTAGTTGTGCATTTTTTTAATATTTTTTGAAATATAAATGTATTTAAAAAAGTTATAATTATAATATTTAAATCATTAGAAATTCTTATACTTAAATAAGATTTTATAATATTTATATTTTTTAAATGAAAAAAATAATTTTTTACTGTTTTTTAACAGTTTTGTTAGTCATAGGGTTAGGTTGCGAAAAAACTAAATATCAAAACAACATAATATCGTCAGCTCACCCTTTAGCATCAAAAAGTGGAAAAAAAATGTATGAGCTGGGGGGAAATGCATTTGATGCCGCTGTCTCTGCAGCATTTACTCTTTCAGTTGTAGAACCAAGCATGAGTGGTCTTGGCGGAAGACTTCAAGCTATTTTTGTAAGTAATAGAAAAATAGGAGGTGTTGACGCTTCAACAGAAGTGCCTCTTTCATACAAACCAACTAAGGAAAAGTTTGAATATGGATACAAAACGATCGGTATTCCCGGGGTAGTAGCTGGTCTTATAAAATTACATGAAGAAAATGGATTACTACCATTGGAAAAAGTGATGGCTCCAGCCATTGATTATGCTAAAAATGGTTTTGAAATTCTACCTGGAGAAGTTTACAGACAAAAATTGGCGAGTAAAATATACAAGGAATTTGATGGTACTAGTTTTCATTTTTTGAAAGAAGACAAAACCAATTATGAAAATGGAGAGCTATTCGTTCAAGAAACTCTGTCAAAAGTTTTGGATAAAATTTCAAAAGAGGGGAAAAAAGGTTTCTATGAGGGAGAAATTGCTGAGCAAATTGTTTCTGATATTCAAAAAAATGGGGGTATAATTACACTTAACGATTTAAAAAATTATCAGGCTTTAGATTCAAGAATCGTTGAAGGCAAGTATGAAAATCACAATGTCTACTCTCTTTTTCTCCCTTCTTTTGGGGCTATTACTATTCAAATACTCCAGATTTTAGATAATCTTCCATCACCAAAAACAGAAGAGGAATGGGCACTAAATATGGGGTCAGCCACGAAATTNGCTTATAAGTCAAGAAACTATCAAATAAACGAAGATTCTTTGAAAAACATATTATCCTATGATAGAGCTAAAAAAATTGCAAGGGAATTAATAAATAAAAAGATAATTTCAAATAATAATTTATCAGATCAACCTAACTCCTGGGTAGCAGATATTGGTCATACTACTCATTTAACTACAGCCGATAAAAAAGGAAATATTGTTAGTTTAACTCAGACAATTGGACCCTTGATGGGATCGAAAGTTGCTTCAAAAGAATTAGGTTTTCTGTATGCAGTTACTCTAGGAGGCTATTTAGGGAATTACAAGCCAGGTGATAGGGCAAATTCCCATATTTCTCCCACACTGATTTTTAAAGATAATTCTCCTGTTTTAGCTCTAGGAGCTGCTGGTGGTAGCAGAATTATAACAGCTATTACCCAAGTTACAAGTAGATACATAAGTCAGAAAAATTCATTATCCAAGGCCCTTGAACTTCCTAGAGTATATCCTTATGACGACACTCTTCAAATCGAAAATCATGAAAGTTTAAAAAATATTAATGCAAAACTTAATCAAAAAATGACCCCTTTTAAATTAATAGATGGTATTGCGAGATTTGGTAGAATCCATGCAGTAGCTTTAGATTCAATAAATCAAAAATGGATTGGGGCAGCAGACCCTGACTGGGAGGGTACTGTGGAATCTTATTAGAAAAAATAGATTTTAAAATTATCTCATCTATAAAATCCCTCCAACACTTCCTCCATCAACTTTTAAGACTGATCCATTGGTTGCCGAGGATAATGGACTTGATATATACGCTATAGCGTTAGCAACTTCTGTTGAGGAAGCAAAGCGTTGAATCAATGAAGAATTTCTTGATTCTAAAAAGAAATCATCTTCAATTTCTTTTAAAGACTTATTTGATTTTTTTGCACTTTGATTTAAAAAACTACTTACTCCTTTGGTAAGTGTAGAGCCCGGAAGCACGGCGTTTACTGTGACATTTGTGCCTTTTGTTAATTGAGCAAGACCCCTAGATATAGCCAAAATAGATGCCTTTGTCATACTATAAGGAATTAAATCATTAGGTACTAAAGAAGCACATTCACTCGAGATAAAAATAATTCTTCCCCAATTTTTTTTTAACATTTGAGGTAGAAAATACTTGGAAAGTCTGACACCGCTCATCACGTTTACTTCGAATTGTTTATACCATTCGTTATCCTCAATTTCAAAAAATGTTTTAGATTCATATATCCCTAAATTATTAATCAGTATATCTATATCCGGTAATCTTTTTATTAGTTCTTGAATCTCAAGTGGTTTTGAAAAATCGGTAGCTATTCCAGAAACTTTTGATCCTGGATATTTAGTTTTTATAAAGTCTATAGCATCAGAAACACTGATTTCACTTCGTCCATTTATTATGACTTTTGCTCCTTCTTCAACCAAGAGCTCTGCTGTAGAAAGGCCAATTCCAGAAGTTGAACCAGAAATAAATACACTTTTACCTTTTAAATTATAATCCATTAATTTTTTTCATTAAAAATTCTACCAATTGTTAAGTCCTAATAATTTCTTACCAAGCTCACTTAATATGGCTGTCTTATATTTTTGTTGTTCCCAATTTCTTGGATCTCCAGGAAAAGCATACCCTTCAGGCGCAATTCTATCTTTCCAAGATTTAATCCTCCAATTTTTTAATTCAATATTATCCTCTTGAGCGGGCATCATGGATATATATTGAGCAATTCTTACTTTATCTTTTGAATAATTTGGCCTTATTCCATGTGGTTCAGAACTATTAAAAATTAATAGATCTCCAGCATTTAATCCAACCTTTACAATTTTATCTTCTAGACCTTTAACATTTGGTTGAAAACGATTTCTGTCTTTTGGTTGAGTTAATTTCCATTTATCATAATTTTTAAATAACCATGGAATACATTGAAAACCTCCCATGTTTTTATCTTTTTGATCAGAAAGAGCAATAACACCTTGAACATTTTGAGGCTTTGTATCGGGATCATAATCCCAGTGAATAAATCCATCGTATTTAAATCCTGGACGAATAGGTAAATTTAAATTTGCCCTATCAATAGTTACCCATAGTTTTTCCGTTCCCCAAATATCAACAAATGCTTCATAAACTCTTTTAGTTTGTCTATTATTCCATAGCATCTGACTATTGTAAACTTCGACCATACCTGTGCCAGCAAGTTCTTTCATTTCCATCCTAGCCCTTGGGGCTGTATACCAGGTTTTCTGATCATTTGGATCTTTATCTTCAAATTCCCAAATTGATTTTGCAGTTAGATGTGCTTGTTCACTTGAAATAGCATTATTAATTACTACATAACCATTTTCTATCCAAAACTCCCATTGGTCAATTGTTAAAACCCTCAATGAGCCAGGAGTTGCATATTTTCTTAAATTAACGTTACTTGTTTTTGCAGTCGACGGATTTCCAGGAATTTCTTTGTGATCATTTTTTGAAGCTTTGAAATTGTTCATCTTGTTAGTAGTTAATTTTAAATTAAATATAAATAAATACAATTACTTATTTTCCCAATTTGAATTAAAGGTTTCGTTTAAACCTTTATCTATTCTGGAATAACCATGACTGCCAAAAAAATCTCTTTGAGCTTGAATCAAATTTGCAGGTGAGCTATCTGAGCATATTGAAAGCCAATAATTATATGAATTTGAATAAGTATCGAGAGGTATCTTATTGTCTAATCCATGACGAATTAGCTTAGATGTACTTTCTTCTAATTTCTGTAATTTTTTTAAAATATTTTTATTTTTGAGAAGATTTTTAGAAGTTTTAAAAGTTGAAAAAAGATTTTCCATCAACTCTGATCTGATTATACAACCTTGTGTCCATACCCTTGCTATTTCTGACGGGTTATATTTCCATCCATTAGATTTTGAAGCTTTTTCAATTAGACTAAAACCTTGAATATGATTTATTAATCGAGCAAACTGGTAAGATTCTTTTAAAGTCTCCAAGTCAATTAAGCTTGATTTTTTTGANCTAGGTTTATTNTNTGATAAANNAATTCTTTNAGATNTCATNTTAGAAATAAATCTNGNATTTACAGCNGANGAAANCATNGAATTAGGCTCTCCATATTTTAANGCAGCNATTGANGACCAAATACCAGTTCCTTTATTTTCTGCTTTATCTAATATTAAATCGATTAAATATTTATTTCCTTCCTTTTTTTTGAANATCTTATNTGANATAGNCAANAAATAACTTGACTCAGAACCATCATTCCATTTATTAAAAAGTTCTGATATTGAGTCGTTACTCATAAATTTTTTAACAAGTGAATACACCTCAGAAATCAGTTGCATCTCAACATACTCAATACCATTATGAACCATTTTAATAAAATGTCCAGCTCCATCTGAACCGATATTTGTATGAGAGGGTTTTTTGTGTTTACTGTTAAGAGACAATAAATCAAGGATTGATTGCATATTTAAATATGCACTTTTCGATCCACCAAACATTATTGAAGNTCCATTTCTGGCTCCATCTTTTCCACCTGAAATTCCGCAACCTACAAAATCAATATTTAATTTTTTTAATTCTTTTTCTCTTTTTTGAGTATCTAAATAATTTGAGTTACCTGAATCAATTATAATATCCTTTGGGTCTAAATGAGTTTTAATTTCATCAATTAGTTTATCCACAGGTTCTCCACTTTTAATCATTAACCATATTTTCCGTGGAGTTTCTAGTGATTCAATAAAACTCTGAATTTTATTAAAACCTGAAATATTTTTATACCTAATATTTCTTTTTAAAAAATCATCAACAACCTTTTCTTCTCCTTTTGACTTTCTATTATAAACTGAAACTTTAATACTCTTCTCTGCTAAATTTAAAGCTATCCCTTTTCCCATTATACCAAGTCCAACTATTCCAATTTCTGATTTTTTATGATTATTAATTTCCTTGATTATTATTTCAGTTTTATTTTTTAAGCTTTGGCTCAATCTTAAATTTATTCCATAACAAGGTGGTTCATATGCTTCGATTTGTGATTTTAATAATTTTGGGTTGAAAAAATGATTTTTTCGTTTACTTAGACGAGCTTTAATTTGGTTGAAGGATCCATTAAGAACCACCCAATTAATAGCTGTAATTTTCATGAATTTTTTTCGATATTTTTCTTTTAAAGATGAACAAGCCAAAATTGCATCCCCTTTTTTGGACCAAATAGAAATTTTTTTTGATAAAGTATCAAGCCATAATTTTCTGTCATCATCAGTCAACGGAAAACCACTTAACATTTTCTTCTTATTAGCTATGGAGTGAAAATCATCAGCATCATAAAAAGGCCAACCTGTTGTTTTGGAGAGATTCTTTCCCAAAGTAGTTTTACCACTTCCACTTACACCCATTATGATAATCATGATTTTAAATTTATTCTCAAATATAAAAAATCAGTATGTTTAAGCTAGTCTAATAAATTGATAATTTATTTGTCTTTGGTTATAAATTAATTAAATAATAACTTGTAGTAAATTCTATTCCCATGAAAAATTCTATAATTAAAATATTTCTTTTTATAATTTTAATTTCTCACCAAATTGGGGTCTCCCAACCAGATATTCCTGTTGAAAAATGGAAAGGAAAATCAATTTTGTTGATTTCTCCTCATCCTGACGATGATCATTTATCACACGGAACTTTAGCTCTTTTAAATTCGAATGGTAATAAGATCAATATATTAACTCTTACAACCGGGAATGTAGGAACAAAAGATCTTAATGTTAGTAAAAGTGACTTATCTAAAATCAGAAGAGGTGAACAAATCAATGCCATGAAAGCTTTAGGTTTATCAGAAAATCAATACATAAATTTAGGTTATGATGATGGTAGGCTTGAGTTTGCTGATAAAGAACAGCTAGTTGGAAAAATTGTTTATTATATTAGAAAAATCAGACCTGATGTTTTGATGACTTTCGATCCTGGTTACAATTATCAATTATGGCATAAAAGTGATCATAGAGCTGCTGCTTATTTAAGTGTAGACGCTGTGAGAGCAGCCGAATGGCATTTAATGTATGAAGGACAAATTATACATGATAAATTAGAGGCCTATGCTATTCCAGAGTTTCTTTTTTACGGAGGAAATCCTAGTGATAAAAATACNACAGTGAATATTGAAATGTTTGTGGAAAATAAAGTTTTAGCAGGATCTAAATACATAAGTCAATGGTCAAGTGGATGGTACAAATATTTAGGGCCAGATTTAAGTGCTTATCCCGATGGTGAAGAGGAGAGGGTGTTTGAAAGATTAAGGAAAAAAATTAAAATTTTAAATGGTATACCTGTTGAGCAATTTAGATATTACAAAGGAATTCCTGATGGAATAGGTCAAAACTATGCAAGATTTAATGATTAAATTTAATCTATATAAACTCAACTAAGATATGTAATTTATGTTTGAAGGTTCTAATAAATATTTTCAGTTCGTTAGTGGTTTCGCTGCTTTCGGTTTTACTTTTCTTCAGGCAATAGATTGGTTTTTTGAAAAATATGAAATTGACGTATTTTACTTTAACCTAGTTTTAATTTTTCTTGTTTTTGGTTTTATATTATCTGTGTTTTATTTTTTTTATTCTAAAAAGAAGAAAGAAAAAAAAGATACTAGTGAGAATGAAAAACGTTCATTTTTTTTTAGAGTTGGTAATGTAGTTGTCACATCAGCTTTGTTATTTCTTTTTATATACTTTTTTAGAAAATCAAACACCCGAAAAGATTTAATAGAAAACACCCTTCCAAACATAATAAAAGCTTATGAATCTGGCGATAATTTATATGTTTTTAATAAAACTAAAAGTTTATTAGATGAATTCCCTGAAAATGAGTTACTAAATTTTTATTTAAAAAAAGTTTCCTACAAAATTAATGTTGAAACTGACCTTGATAGTGTATCTGTAGAAATAAAAATTGCAAATGATTCATCATGGACCAATAAAGGTTTTTTACCTGTTGATAGTATTTTAGTTCCTGTTTTGAAAACCAATGATTATCAAATTAAATTGGTATATAAAACACATGAATACATTCCTAATCCTCAAGAATCAGGATTTATATCAACTAAAGGAATTGAAAATACACCTAAAGAACATACTTTCAGACCTGGTAAAAAAAACAAAGAAATATGGTTTCCCGGAATTTATCTTGGAGATAAAAATAGTTGGAGAGGATATTCAATTTCTAAAACTGAAGTCTCAAATTCTGAATATAAAAAGTTTATTGATGACAACGGATATAAAAAACCAAGGTATTGGGATTTTCCAATAGAAATAGGAGGAACGGTTTATGAATATGAAAATACTATAAAATTATTTAAAGATAAATATGATCAGTTTGGACCTGCTTCATGGTCTTATGGGAAATTTCCTGAAAATCAAGAAAATTTTCCTGTAACCGGAATTTCTTGGTTTGAAGCTAGAGCTTTTGCGAAATATAAGGGGATGAAATTACCCAACATTTTTCAATGGCTTGATTCAGCTCAACTTGCTGGATTTGAATTATTCACTCTTCCAAATACAGAA
The DNA here is from genome assembly GCA_002713495.1 of Flavobacteriaceae bacterium. GTDB lineage: Bacteria > Bacteroidota > Bacteroidia > Flavobacteriales > Flavobacteriaceae > Marivariicella. Next base: position 29,280 of record PATA01000020.1, on the reverse strand, counting down.
AATAGTAATTTAAATTCAAATTTTCTTAGAGAAGTAAATGATAAAAGAGGGGTTAATTCATACAAAATAAAAAATATAAGTGGAAACGTTAAAGAATGGACAACAAATCCACATGGAAATAATAGATATGCTATCCTTGGTGGTGCTTATTTTGACAAATCATACAGTTTTTCATCTTTCTATAGTCTATCTCCATTTGATAGAAGTCAAGGAAATGGAATAAGATTAGTTTCATCTGAAAAAAATGATCTATTAGATAAAAAAATAATAGAATACGAAAAAAGAGACATTCTCAATGAAAATGATGTTAGTAATGAAGTATTTGAAGTTTATAAAGATCAATTTAATTACCCATATACTAGACCAAAGGCTAAAGTTGAAAAAATTTCAGGCTATGATGATAATTATAACATTGAAAAATTTGAACTGAAAACAGTATATAATAATAATGAGCCCTTGCACGGATATATTGTATATTCAAAAAAAACCGAAGGTCTTATAAAACCGATAATAATTTTTCCTACTGCTGGAGGAATATTTAACAATTCGGATTCTGAAATGTTGAAAGGAGAAATAATAGATAAAAAATATTTACTTGAAGAAGGATATGGGTTGGTGATGCCAATTTACTATTCTACATTTAGTAGAAAAAAAACAATCAATACTTGGTGGGCTAATGAAAGCGACGAATACAAAGAAACCATGATCAAAATTGGAAAAGATTTTAAGAGAAGTATTGATTATATTGAAACAAGAAATGATATTGACATTAAAAACTTATCATACTTAGGATACAGTTGGGGTTCAATTACATCAAACATACTTTTAGCAATCGAAAAAAGAGTAAAAACTGCTTTTCTTGCAGCAGGTGGTATTCAGCTTCCTAAAAGTAAAAAAGAAATAGCACCTTCAATTTTTGTTAGAAGAATTAATATTCCAATTATGCATATTTATGGAAAATCTGATGGTTTTTTTAGATATGAAGATTCATTTTTACCATGGAAAAAACTTATTGGTACAAATCCTAAAGATTTATTCATTATTGAATTAGACGGAGTTGGCCACGGAATTCCAAAAGACACAATAATTAAGAGTCATTTAAGTTTTTTAAAAAAATATCATTAGAAATATGAAAAAAATTTTAATGTTGATTATTATTTCTTTTTTCATTAATTGTAGCTCTAAAATTAAATTGAGACCAGTTACAGTTAAAGATTTTTCAATTTTTATTGATTCTACAAAATACATAACTGATGCGGAAAAATTTGGATGGTCTTTTATTCAAAAAGATGTATATAATTTTGAAGTTGAAAAAAAAGTTAATTGGAGGTCTCCAAATGGAAATCCTGTTTTAAATCAAAATTTACCTGTAACACAAATAAGCTATAATGACGCAATTGCATATTGTAACTGGGCTGGAGTAAAATTACCAACATACAAAGAATATTGGAAAGCAGTCTCAAATGATAAAAGACCAATAGTCAGCCAAGCCAATTCAATACAAGAAGTTAATAATGTCAATATTGTGGGAAATGTTTGGGATCTTACTTTAACAGAAAATGTAAAAGGAGAAATAAGATTGGCAGGTGGATCCTATTTGTGTTCCCCAAANACNTGTCATGGAACTCAACCTNATAGGAAATTATATGTTGATAAGGAAACAGCTAATACTCACATTAGNATGGTTGTATATGATCATAATAAATAATAAATTTAAGCTCATTAATTAATATTGCATATAATAAAATTTGACTAAAAAAACATGAAAAATTTTTTCTATCTANTANTGATTCTNAATATTTTGTTTCAAAGTTGTAATGATAAANCCAATGTAAAAACAAAACCAAATATATTATTTATTATGTCTGATGACCACGCTTATCAGGCTATAAGTGCATATGATGATAAATTAATACAAACTCCAAATATTGACAGAATTGCTAATGAAGGAATACTTTTCAATAATGCTTGTGTAACAAACTCAATTTGTGCTCCCTCTCGAGCAGTAATTCTGACTGGAAAACATAGTCACATAAATGGTAAGATTGATAACCATGCAAAATTCGACGATTCTCAAACAACTTTTCCACAAATTTTTCAAAAAGCAGGTTATCAAACTGCAATGTATGGAAAGCTACATTTCGGTAATAATCCAAAAGGATTTGATGATTTTTTAATATTACCGGGACAAGGAAACTATATTAACCCTAAGTTTTTGGGTAAAGAAAAAGATACAATTATTGAAGGTTACGTNACTGATATTATTACTGACTTGACACTTAATTGGTTTAAAAATAAAAGAGATACTAATAAACCATTTTTAATGATGTATCTTCATAAAGCTCCTCANAGGCCATGGTGGCCAAGAACTGATAAATTTNCTGAATTTTATGACAAGAAATTCCCTGAACCTAAGACATTATTTGATGATTATTCTGGAATGGGAACTGCCGCAAAAACTGCTGAAATGAATATTTTAANTCACATGCAATACATGCATGACAGTAAGGTATATCCATCNACTATTAAGGAAATGAAGGAAGTAAAACCAGACATAGAATATGTTGATGGAAAAGGAACATTAATGCGTCCAANACNAGAAAGGTTCTATGGCCCGTATGGGAGAGCAAATAAAAAACAAAAAGAAAAATATGATGTTNTTCTNAATAAAATTAGTGAGGACTTCAGATTGAATTGGCCTAAAATGAATGAAAAGGAGAAAATGAAATGGAAATNCCAGAGATATATGCAAGACTACCTTGCAACCATCTCATCAGTTGATGACAATGTTGGAAGAGTANTAGATTACCTTGAGGAATCAGGACTAGATAAAAATACTATTGTAGTTTATACTTCTGATCAAGGTTTTTATCTTGGTGAGCATGGTTGGTTCGATAAAAGGTTTATTTATAATGAATCTTTTAAAACACCTCTCATGATNAAATGGCCTAACGTAATTNAAGCTGGAACAACNAATGAGGAAATGGTNCAAAATCTTGATTTTGCNCAAACATTTCTTGAAGCNGCTATGATTGATGTTCCNGATGATATGCAAGGAGAGAGCCTTATTCCNTTACTTAAGGGAGATTCGANTGAGTGGACAAGAGATGCGGTTTATTACCACTACTATGAATACCCTTCAGTACACATGGCCAAAAGACATTACGGAATAGTAAATAAAGAGTTTAAATTGGTTCACTTTTATTATGATGTTGATGAGTGGGAGTTATATGATCGTCTTAATGATCCAAATGAAATAAACAATGTATATAATAACCCTGAGTATAGTGACATTGTAAATAAGTTAACTCAAGAATTAAAGGAAATAAGAGTGAAATATAAAGATTCTGAAGAACTTGATAAAGGCTTCTTATATTAATCTTTATTATACTTACGGATACAAATTCTTTTAATTTTTAGTGCATTAGACTATATTTGCTTACAATATTTTATAATTAAATGAAAAAAATTATTGCTTTTTGTATATCGATCCTAATCTTTGCTTGTAGTAAAGGTTCTGATTCTGACGTAGAAACCCAAAATNTTGTCACAACGACTCCGCCNGTTGTCATTGTTCCACCTTCAACTCCACCCGAACCAGATTTTGATAATGATACAATATATAGTGCAACAAGCTATAATGATCTTTACACTTATTGGACCGCATTTAAAAAAACTGCTACTTTATATGATGTTGATTTATCACACATAACAGATATTGTAATCGAATCTGGTACAAGAAATGGAACTACAATGGCTTCAGCAGAAGGGTCATGCCACGATTANGTTTACATTGTTGTAGACGAATCTAGATTTAGGTGGGCTGAGACCTCTGAAAGGATATTTACNATGTATCACGAATTTGGACATGATGTTTTTAATGCATCTCATGATGGTGGCGGTTTAATGGCTCCAAATGTAAGGGAACTCGACTACAAGCTTTTTCAAACCGAAGTGTCGGACTTTTTTAATAAAATTGACTTCGTTGAATGGGATGAGGAGACTTGCGAAAGGATAAGAGAAATAACAGAGCCATATCCAGGTTAATAAATCATTNTTTCTAAAATTTCTATCAAGGTGAAATCAAAATTAAAATGGTTTTATCTATTTTTTTTAGTCTGCAACATAATTTATGGACAAGATAAACCACCCCCNTCAGTATNTGCTGAAGGAGAANAAGTTTATTGTCCTAATTCAGATCANTTAATAGCAANAAAATTAGAAATAANAAATCTCGATACTACTNCNCNAAATTCTGTCTACATACAAATTTCTATTGGATATATTTCNTCNGAAGACATTCTCAAANTNAATGGTACACATCCCAATATNACAAGCTCTTGGGACCCTATTGAGGCAAAACTAACCTTAAGCACTAAATCTTTGGGAGAACTGGCAAATCAAGATCTCATATCTGCGGTTGAGAATGTTGTTTTTTCTAGCACTAATCCGAATCCAAATATTGATAAAACATTTTCCATTTCACTTGGCTCAGCAAATTATCTCCCATCAACTGGACATTATTATGAATTTTTTCCTAGTACTAGTATTCCATGGACTGAGGCAAAAATATCAGCTGAAAAAAAATCTTATTATGGAATCAAAGGATACTTAGTAACTATTCTTTCTAAGGAGGAAGCTGATATTTCAGGAAAATTGACTAAAGGAGTAGGCTGGATAGGTGGATCAGATGCAGAAGAAGAAGGAATATGGAAATGGGTAACTGGTCCTGAAGCAGGAACTGTATTTTGGGTAGGTAATAGTTCAGGATCAACAGACAACTATGCAAACTGGAATGATGGTGAACCAAATAATGCTGGAAATGAAGATTACGCCCATATCACAGACCCTTCAATTGGGTTTGAGGGATCGTGGAATGATCTTGCAAATTCTGCTGCTTCATCAGGTCCATATCAATCAAAAGGATATATGGTTGAATACGGTGGTTCTCCTGGAGATCCAATATTACAATTCACTGCAAGCACAAAATTAATAATGCCAAAATTAATTTCATTTTCTGAAGGTGAAGCATGTTATGGAGACNCCATAACACTAACTGCCAGTGCTTCACATTCAGAAATAAACTGGTATGGAGTTCCTGAGGGTGGTGAAATTCTNNATTCTGGGAATTCTGTAATAATAAATACAGAAACCTCCACNACTTACTGGATTGATGTTATTCCNGGTGACTGTCAAGATGAAATTAGAACCCCAATTAATGCAACAGTTCANCTTTATCCTAAAATAATCGAAAAAAATCTAATAATTGAACAATGTGATAATGATTCGGAAAATGATGGAAGAACACGATTTGATTTAAATGCATTTAACTCATTGATATCACAAAATCATGAGAATGAAATATTTGAATTTTATAATGAATCTACNTATAATACAAACTCTTTAATTTCAAATCCCTCTGAATATACAAATACTAGCTTTGAAGATGAAATTTATGTTAAAATAATAAGTTCTTTTGGATGTTCCGAGACATCTAGACTTACNCTTAAAGTGGCTGCAAGCTTAATTGATTCTGAGTTTTCACTTGAGTTTGAAAAATGTGAAACTGAAATCAAAACTCTAGACCCAGGAATTGAAATGTGGAATATTTCAACTTTGGAGACCATCTCTCAAGAATTAATTAATTCTGACACTAAATTTTCTGCTCAAAATATAAATATTACATTTTACTTTAATGAAAATGATGCTTATTTGAGGCAAAATGAAATCAAAAGTGAAAACAATGAATTCTCAATGATCACTACTTATGAAGAGGATATATGGGCTAGAGTAGATAACATAGACTTAAATCAAATTTCATGTCTTGGAATTAAAAAAGTAGCAACCCTTAAAATAAAAAAACTTCCAGAGTTCCAGTGGTTAGATTCCTTTGATGTTGTTTGTTTAAACCTTGATCCTGTGTTACTTCAAGTTCAGGCAACTGATGAAAGAGATTATAAATACACATGGTACAGAGACGGTTTAATTTTGAGTGGAGGAAACGAAGGAAGAATTTTGATTAATGAAGGTGGGACATATGAGGCTATGGCAACAACAACAAGTGGAACACTTTGTTCAAAAGCCATATCAATTCAACTATTAACATCAGAAATCGCTAAAATCACTCAAAAAGATTTAAAGGTAATTGACCTTGAAGGAGATACGGGNTCCGTTGAAATAAATAAAAATAATCTTGGAGTGGGTGATTACGAATTTGCAATTGATGATTCTTTGAACTTATATCAGGACATACCCTATTTTGATAATTTACTTCCTGGAATTCATAACATATATGTTCGTGATAAAAATAATTGTGGATTGGCAGAGATAGAGTCATCAATTCTTGGACACATGAAATTCTTTAGTCCAAATGGCGATGGAATTAATGATTATTGGAATGTATTGGGAGTAAGTGAAAATTTTCAGCCAAAGACAAGGGTTTATATTTATGACAGAAGAGGCAAATTATTAAAAGATTTAAGTCCTCTATCCAAAGGATGGGATGGAACTTATAATGGACTTACTCTTCCTCAGGATGACTATTGGTTTCATGTTTATTTTGAAAATGGTAAATCTTATTCTGGTCACTTTAGTTTGTTAAGACAATAAAATGAGAAAAAAATATAAATCTGCATTGTTTATTCTTGCTCTATTGGTAAACCTAAATGTCAGATCTCAGGGCTTTATCCCAATGTTTAATGAATATCTTTCTGAAAACTTATACGTCATTCATCCAGCTATGGTTGGTGTCAATCTTTCAGGAGCAAGAATTCAATTTGGAAACAGAAATCAATGGTTTGATATTGAGGACGCTCCNGGAACAAAACTATTGACATTAGAGTATAAAGCNAAAGCTAANTCAATTCTTGGAATTCAGTTAATTGATGATCATAATGGATATCATTCAAAAAACTCAATTTATATAACTTATGGTTATCGAATTTATTTAAATAATCAAATCTGGAACACTAAAAGATCGTATCCAACAAAAAATGATAATATCAAGGAGTTGTCATTTGGATTAAGTCTAGGTTCTGTAAAATATAATTTGGATCAAACTAGTTTTGATTCTAGAATAGTTGATCCATTATTAGGTAATAATTCTAGTATGCAGAGGTACCTGACATTTGATGCAGGAGTAGCTTATGTGTCTACGCATTTATCATCACAACTTTCNATAAAAAATTTAACATTAAATCCATCAGATAATAACAGTGAAGATTCAAATATTTTTGATTCAAATAATTTTAAGCATTATTTNTTTTCTAGTCAATACGAAATATATTTTGACAATGGGTGGAACCTTGAACCTTCTTTTCTTTTTCAATATCTTGAAAAAACAGATGAAAGAAGTTTTGATTATAACTTGAAAGTTTACAGAATTATTCCGAGTGGAAGAGTTTGGTTAGGAATATCATACAGAAGAAATTCAGTAGGAATTTCATATGAAAAAAATGGGGAGATAATAAACCAGTATTATAAACATATAACACCAATATTTGGATTAAACTATAAAAATTATGTTATATCTTACCATTACACATCTAACCTTGGAGGTCAGAATATTGGTTTATCAGGGCTCCATTATTTCACAATAGGAATAACTTTATGATTTTATTTGACTGAAAAACTTTTGAAAAAATAACAAATGATACTCTAAAGAATTAGAAAAATAATTCCAGTTATGTCCTCCGGGTCTTTCAATAAAATCATGTGGAATTTTTCTTTCTACTAATTTTTCATGTAATTCAAAGTTAGCATCAAAGAAAAAATCATCAATTCCACAATCAAAAATAAGTTTTAAACTTTCTTTTTTAAGTAAATCTATCATGTTAATTACTGAATTCTTTTCCCAATATTCTGGAAATTCATTTTGATCGCCTAATGCCTCAATCAAATTCCATCTTGATTCCCCTCCTTCATTATAAAATCTAGATATATCTAGACCACCACTTATACTTCCAGCTGCCCCCCATATGTCTTGATGTCTGAAAGAGAGGTAAAATGCTCCGTGCCCACCCATACTCAGTCCCGTAATAGCTCTTCCAGATCTTTTTTTTAGAGTATTATATTCTGTGTCTACTACTTTTATTAACTCCTTTGAAATATATGTTTCATATTGAATTTTTTTATTTATTGGACTATCTAAATACCAACTTGAATAACCTCCATCAGGACAAACTATTATTAAATTATATTTATCTGCATAGTCTTTAATTTCGGGTACTATTTTGAACCAAGTATCAGATTTATCAGTATGACCGTGGAGAAGATAAACTACAGGAAGAGACTCATTTTCATTACCTGCTGTATCGGGAACTATAACTATGTTTTTTATCATTTTATTCATTGATTTACTGTAAACTTTTAAAGTATCGACTTTTGAAGCATGGATTAAGAATGAATTCAAAACCAAAAAAATTAATATTATTTTTTTTTCCATGGTATTAAAGAATTGAATTGATTTATCTTTTTTATAATTAGTGTTAATATTAATAAAACTCTATATGTTTTAAAAAATTTTATTTGTTATATTTAAAATAACCTCAATTATATGAATAACATCAATAACTTAATGAAAATTAATTCAACTTTAAAAAAAATTCCTGTTTTTATTTTATGTTTTATAATTCATCAAAATTTTTATTGTCAAAAAACTGAAGACATAATTTTAAACTTTCAAATTATAAAGTTTGATGTTAAAAAAAATAAGACTGAAACAGTATTTGAAATAATAAATAACTCCAAAGAGAATTTAAAGGCTAATAACTGGGAACTACATTGGAATCAAATGAAAGGTTTTATCACAAAAAATACCTTGCCAAAAAATATAGCCTTTGAATATGTAAATGGGCAACATTATTTTAAATTATTTTTTGGTAAGGATTGGGATCTTAATGCTGGTGAGAGGTTAAATTTTAAAATCAAATTTGACGGAATAATAGATAGAAAAATCATGGGCCCCGTTGGAGTTTTTATTGTAAATAAGAAAAATGCTTTTGATATAAAATTAAATATTAAATGGAAAAATGCTGAGGGAATTAGCCAATTAAAAATTCCCAATTCAATTGAACTTTTTGACACATATCCTAATGATGATTTCGACAAATCTGATCAAATTAAAATAATACCTTCTCCCAAACTATTTAATATAAATAACTCTAATAAATTCCAAATTGAAAATTGGAATTTAAAGATTGATGAGACTTTTGAAAAAAACTCTACTTTGATAATTGATTTTTTTTCAAAATTTTTTGATGAAAAAATAACAATGAATAACAAGAAGACTCATAATATCTCAATTGAATCTAATAATTATATAGATGATGAACACTATTTACTAGAAATTAAATCAGATCTGATTATAATTGAATCTAAAGATATTTTTGGAATCAGACACGCAATTCAAAGCCTAAGACAAATAAACTCAATTTATAAAAATGAAAAGATTGGGCTTCCACTTATAAAACTAAGTGATGGGCCAAGATTTTCTTACAGAGGATTCATGTTAGACATTTCTAGAAATTTTTTCCCGAAGAAAAAAATAACGGATGTTTTGGATATCCTAAGTTTATTAAAATTAAATTATTTAGAATTAAGATTGACTGACGATGAAGGGTGGAGAATTGAAATTCCAGGTTTACCTGAATTAACTGAAGTAGGGGCTCAAAGAGGATACACAGAAAATGAAAAAGATAAACTAATTCCTGCTTATGGCTCAGGAGCACTTGGACTAAAAAATGGAAATGGATATCTTACTAAAAAGGATTTTAAAGAAATATTGGTTTATGCAGATAAGCTGGGAATCAAAGTGATACCACAAATTAGTTTTCCAAGTCATGCCAGAGCAGCAATAAAAGCAATGGAGGCAAGATATTCCAAATTCATCAGTGCTAATGATAATAAAAACGCGACTAAATATCTATTAAATGACTTTGATGATAAAAGTACATATAGATCTGCTCAAGGTTATAATGACAATATTATTTGTATTTGTATGAAAAGCTCCTATACATTTTTTAAAAAAGTTTTTAATGAAATAAATAAAATGTACAATGAGGCTGGAGTCAAATTGGAAAAATTCAGCATTGGTGCAGATGAGGTTCCATATGGTGTTTGGAAGAAATCAAAAATTTGTAAAGATAAATTCGGTGAGAATATGGATATAAATAATCTTTATGATAGTAATTTGAGAAAGTTATTTAATGTAATAAAAGAAAAAGGTGTAACCATGACTGGATGGGAAGATGTGTTATTAATTCAATCATCAGAAAGCCAACATGAAAAGAAAATCAAAAGTGAAAATTTTAATTATGAATTTATTCCATATGTCTGGAACAATACATGGAAAGAGGGAAGAGAGGATATGATATATAAATTCGCTAATCTTGGTTTTAAAACTATAATGAGTAATTCTTCTGCTTTTTATTTTGATATGGCAGATAATAAGGATTTTGAAAATTATGGTCTAAACTGGTCCGGATATGTCGACTATTTTGACACATGGGCTATAGATCCTTTAGATATTTTTTCAAATAAAACTTTGAATGAAAAACATGGTTTAAATAAAGATTATATCAAAAAAATGGAAAAAATTAAAACCAATAAGATTGAAAATTTCTTGGGAATTCAAAGCCAACTATGGACTGAAACGGTGATAAGCAACGATGTATTTGATGAACTTTTCATCCCTAATATCATTGTTTTTGCTGAAAAGGCATGGAGTAAAAGACCCAAATGGATATCAGAAAGTGATGTAAATATTCAGAAAAAAGAAATGAATAAAGATTGGGATAAATTCACATCTTTCTTAGGGTACAAATTTTTATCATTTGTCACAAATAACAGTAATTTTAAATTCCATTTACCCAAACCAGGTGGAAAGATATTTCAAAATAAATTGATTTTGAAAAGTCAATTTCCAGGATTAACTTTAAGATATTCAACTGATGGAACAATTCCTGGGGTTAATTCAAAAATATATTTTGATCCAATAGATGTTTCTAATGAAAATATAATTTATGCTAGATCCTTTGATTCTAATGGAAATGGAGGAAGAGCAATTAAAATAATTAAAGATGAAAAGTAAATCAGAAAGACTGATTTCAGTCGACATATTGAGGGGTTTAACAATTATATTTATGATAATTGTTAATGATCCTGGCAGCTGGTCACATGTTTATGCTCCTCTTCTTCATGCTGAATGGAATGGTATAACTCCAACGGATTATATATTTCCAACGTTTTTATTTATAGTAGGTGTATCAATTGTTTTGTCCTTATCAAAAAAGAAAGATGGAGGATTAGCAAAGAATATACTTTTAAAAAAAATAATCTGGCGATCAATAAAAATTTATTTAGTTGGTCTTTTTCTTTGGTTATGGCCAGATTTTGATTTTGAGAATATTAGATGGGCTGGCGTTCTTCAAAGAATCTCATTTGTATATTTATTTTGTGCACTGATCTTCCTTTATTTAAACTTGAGATCACAAATTATTTTTTTATTTCTAATTCTTGTTTTTTATACTATTATTATGTGTTTCATTCCAGTTCCAGGTATTGGTTATCCTGATTTATCTGTTCCTGAAAAAAATTGGGCTCATTATATTGATACCCTTTTATTACCTGGTGTTATGTGGGAAGACACATGGGATCCAGAAGGAATTTTAACTACTTTACCATCAATAGGTACAGGAATTTTAGGCTTAATTGGAGGTTATATTTTAACTAGTAAAAGTGATCTAATAAAGAAAATGTTACATCTATCTTTATTTGGGTTTGTGTTGTTTTTTTTAGGAGATATTAGTCAATATATTTTTCCATTAAATAAAAATTTATGGAGCACTTCTTTTACACTACTAGTTGGAGGAATTTCCTCCTTATCTCTTTGTTTTTGCCTTTACATTTGTGATTACTTAAATCTTGGAGAGAGGTTCAAGTTTGCTCAATCTTTCGGTGTAAATTCAATTTTTAGCTATATGATGGCAGGGATGTTAACATTTCTATTTTACGACAATAAAATAGTTATCTTTCAAAATACTTTATTTGATTGGGGAATCGGATTAAATCAGTTATTTATTAATGTTTTTTCAGAAATAGGCTTACCTCTTAAGCTTTTATCTTTTTTATTTGCTGTATTTTATGTCATAATTGTATGGATTCCTACATCGTATTTATTTAAAAGAAAAATATTTATCAAACTTTAATATATGACTTTCTTTGAATTTATAAATCAAGTAATATTTATTATAAAAAATCTAGGTTTATCTTTTTGGGTTTCTGTCATAATTATATCTCCACTTTTTATGTGGTTTGAAGAAATTGTTCAAACCATAATAACAAAATTTTTGTACATAATTTTTGTTAGATTTCCCAATAAATATCAGTTAATTCAAAAACTTCTTGGATTTAGTGATGCTGATAAGTACGCAGAGCTTCAAAGGATTCATGAGATGTACGAAAATGATAATACAATAGCTGAAAAATTAAAAATTAGCGAAGACTTTTTAGATGAAACAAGAGGTGCAATGTTTGTTTACAATGAATTAAGTGATATTATTTTGGGGAAGGTTTTAAAAGAAGGAGATAAAAAAGGACTGGAAATTCCCTTCGCTGAAAATAAAAATTTTGATGATTATTATTTTAACTATGACATTATCTATAAACAAGATTTTAATATTAAGGAATTAAAAGAAATTAATGCTTCCAAAATTTTAAAAAACTCAAAACAGGGAAACGAATTGTTTTCCATCAATAAAAGGTTCTCAAACGAGTTATTAAGAAAAAAAGTTTACAGAGAAAAACCTTTAGTAAAACTACCAGAAAAATTTATTGATGCGTTTAAAACTAAAATGATGGAAGTTGAAGGTCACTTTTTAGAAAATGTTGAAATGTATTTATTTCAAAAAAAATTATCTTTTAAATGGAAAATATTCAAAGTAATAATATTTATTCCCTTTATGTTCTTTTTATCTAATTTACTTGGAAGTTTATTTGAATTTTTTGGAATTAATGAGATGATTGATTATTTAGAGTTTTAAAATTTAATCAATTTTATTCCAACCCTTTTTTATATCAGTTTCAATTTGTTTATTAAATATATTGATGATTTGGTCTTTGTTATCTGAAACTTTAATATCCCTCTGAAGTTTTAATGAACGAGTAGGCGAATAATCTATCTTGTAAAAAACATAATCAGGATAATTATTAGAATCAGAATTTGTTTTCCATATAAAATATTTTTTTACCATTTTAACACCCCTTGTCTCTTTAACAAATAATTCTTTTTTAATTAAATCTGAATCAGCCTTAATCTCAGGTTCATTATCAGAATCAATTAAATCTATAACCCTTGTGATTTGTGATATGCCCGTTTGATGTTCAGTAACTTTTTTATCTTGTCTTAAACCCATAAACACAGGAGAAATCAAACTAACTGATGGTGAATTATTTAACTTTATAAATTCTTTCTCAAAAAATAAAACAGATTTCAAAATAATACCATTAGAGTTACTATTAATGATATCAATCGATTCAATTTCAGCAACCAAAGCAGGCTCTATCATTGTAAAAGGAACATTAACTCCTGAAGTTTCTATTACATTTGAAGGAACCCTAATTTTTTCTAAACGTTTCGAAAGATTTTTTCTTTGATCAATAGAGAATCCGTTGCTTACTTTTCCAACAACTAAAAATTTATTTTTTTCTATTAAAACCCCAAAAATTAATTCCTTTAAAAGTGAAAAATCATCCGAGTAACCCATTGCATACCCTAATACAACAAAATCAAATGTAAGAGAAGGTTTGATTTTAAAAGTAGGTCCATTTAAACCACGAACAATTATACCTTCTTCATTATTATTATTTACTCTTTGGTTGAATTCGTTTTCAAGCTCCTTTCTTGATGAAAATTCAATCTCCTGAACAGGATGAATAAGATCACCTTCAGAAAAAATACTACTAATTAATTTCTTCTTTTCTAACCAATTAGTTGCTTCAAAACTCTTATTATCGTATGTTATCAAATCAAAAACTCCAATTTTAATGACTGCATTAGCTTCAGAAATTGCTTTAGTTAAATCAAATGATCTTGTTCTTTTCCCTTTATCATAATGATATATTTCTCCAACAAGCAATGCACTACTGACCGGTATTTTTTTAATAGCCTCAGATATTAATTCATCTCTTTTAAATGATTTTCCATTAAAATTATAAAGATTAACATCTTTATTTTTTTTATAAATAAAACATAAATGACCATCAATTTTTGTAGAGACATAATACTTATCAAATTCAAAAACTCTTGTTATAATTTCATCTCCCCTTACAGGAATATATTTACTTGACTGTAAGTTTTTATATTTTTTAAGTTGATTTAATAAACTTCCGTCCATATTATATACCCTTCAACTCTTGATTTGATAAGTGAAGAATTAAACAATAGGATTTATCATTTATCCTTCCCTCTAAAAACCCACGATAGGGTTTTCCGCCATCATTAAAAACTAGTGGATCATTTCCTTTACCTCCACCCATCATCATAAAAGAATCTTTGTCATGTAAAGTTTTTGCAATATTGAATAAAAAATCAAAAGTAAGTCCATTGACATGCTTTATTTGATATTTTGAACTAAGGACAACTTTATTATAAAGCTTAATTTTTGGGATATACTTTCCTGTCCACTTTACAATGTTTTCCTCATTAATGTTTGAATGTAAATAAATAGGTTTTTGTTCTTTAATCAAATTACCCTGAGGATCTTTTAAATTCTGAACTACTTTAATATTATAAACAGGCTCATTTTTTTTATTGGTGTATATTTTATCAGTTCTTTCAATAAATCTTCCAAAAAGTTCAAAGTCAATTTCTTTATCATTTGCAATAAGATCTTCTGAAAATTTGTTATAATCTTCTTGGGATGGATTCGCATTTCCAATTAAAGCTTTGAGACTTTTATCTTTTGAAAATTTAATAACTTTTTTATTTTTGGGTTTTTCTCTAGTCTCCATTGCAAGATATACTGATGCCTTAGAATTAATTGATTTAAAAGTAATTTCAGCATCTCTTTTCTTAGAGTCCTCTATTTTTATGTATCTAATCATAGTTAAAACATTGAAAAATCAACATTATCTTCTTCAATTATATCCTCTTCTTCTTGGTCGATTGAAATTGTTTCTAATTCCAAAAATTCATACTCATTTTGTTTTCCAACAATAATAAAAAAATGATTTCCTTCAGATAAAATATAAGCATCATCTCCTTCGAAATCCTCTCTGTAATTAAATATAAAATGGTAGATCTCATTATTTGAAAAACGCTTTTTCCAGCTTTCTAAATCAACATCACTAATGGTCAATTGATAAACTGATTTAATATTAGCAGATATAAATTCATCTAAAGGGATCTTTTTACACTTATTTTCTTGAGAATAAATTGATGCAACTTTATCAACTTTTTGATCAGATTTATTAAATCCAATCAAATCAGATCTTGAGACATAATTTCCTTTTTTGTCAATTAAAACTTGACTTAGTGAGCCTTTAGGTAAGATAATTGACCCCTGATATAAATCCGATAATTTACATAACTCACCATTTTCATCATAAACTACCCTAGTAGATGTTCCATATAATTTTGCTCTATCGACCTTATTTATTGGGGCTTCAAGGAGAACACCTTCTAAATTAAATTTAATTTGTCTTGACATGATTATAAATATAAAGAAAAGTAATAATTAATATCTTTAATGAATTATCTAAGATTGAGAAAATAAACCTAAATTAAAATGAGTAAATTCGATCGTTTTGTTTCTGATGTCAAAAATGGTATTAAAAGAAAAATATCCTCTCGAAGGTTAAAAATGCTTGTATCTATCGAAGAATTCAATTTACTGTCAAAAAAATACTTTCTTGATTTAAACACTGATATTAAAACATTTGATTTTAATGTTGAGGCTAGTGATAAAGAAAATATCTTATTTATTTTAAGAGTTTATTATGGTTTATGGATAGAAATAAAAGAATTATCCATTACTATTCATAGTGAATTTCCAGAGAAATTTGAATTAATTAAAGAAGTAAATAAATCAAATCATTACTTTACTCCCAAAACTTTTCCTAAAGGAACAATTATGTATTCTGTTGGCTCTGCATATTCCTCTTCCAATGGAATTTCAGGAACTTCTCTATGGGATAACTTAAATACAATTGAAGGGACTGATTTAATTCCTAGTGTTCAAATTAATTATGATTTTATTAAACCAATAAGAAAATAAAATTCTAATAGTTTATATTTTATTTCACGCTTAAATAGCCTAATACGCTTTTCCAATTCGGAAATCTTTTCGATCCAAAATGAATCCATTCTCCTGTAAATTCAGATGCACCATTCCATTTTCTGTCATCAATTAAATAATCCCCCATCAATAATTGTTTGTGATGGCACAGAATTAATCTTCTTCTAATTAATTTTTCCTCAAAATGTTTGGCTATCCATAATCTTTTGTGAGTCCATGCATCAGGATTATCCCATGGAGCTGTTGAAAGGAAATAAATCTTATACTTAGATTTTAATAGTTTATTTACTGATTCGATTGCCCCTTCAATTGGATCTAAATCTTTATAAATTCCAGGCAATTTATCAGGTCTACCTCTATAGGGAGTAATACTACTTTTAGGATGATTTTCTTTTCCCTTTTCAAAATCCGCTATAACACCATCAAGATCTACATAAACAATTTTCATCTAATTAAATTATATTAAATTCATATATAAAAAAAATTATGTACAAAATAGATGGTAAAAAAATTGAGGAATTAACTATGTGTGGCCTCAATGACCAAAAACAAGTTTTAAAGACATTATCTGAAAGAGACTACATTAAGTGTATAAATCTAAATCTTGACGATGAAAATCCATACATCGAATACGAAACGGATGATGATGAAAGAGTTTATGATGACATAAACGAAATAACAGATGAAATGGTATGAAAAACAAAAGCTTTTAGAGCTTATCTATAAAATTCTCTAAATCTTCTTCGTTTTTTATATAGTTTGTAGATATTATTTTTCCATAACCCCATTGACCAGGAGATGGAAGCTCGAGGATATCAATACATGGGGTACCGTTATCATCTCCAGTTAACCTGAGAACTTTATCGTCTAGTTTTACATCAATAGAATCAATGAAATCCTCATATTCAGCAGTAACATTGACAACATTTTTTCCTTTTTTTTCAATTAAACTACGTATTTCATCTTTCATTTTTTCGACTAACGGATCAGGATCATCGTAGGAAATTGACGAATCCAATTCGTAAGAGTTTAAAAAAAATTTCATTAAATTTTTCATGTTTTTAAATTTGTTTACTAAAAATATTAAAATTTATCTATGTATCAATTTATAAAGATCTATTGTGTCAATTTTTTTATCATAATTTTTGATTTTAAACTTATATATTTTTTTTGATCCATTCCATTCCAACATATAAGTTATTGTGCCTAAATTACTCTTTATTTAAAATTTAATAAATTTATATGCTAATCAAAAATATTTTCTCATGAAAAAGTGGAATGTAACCATTAAAAACATTTATGGAGAAAAACAAACATTTTATTCTTCAATTAAAAAAAGAGAAGATGCAATTATTGATGTTCTATCAAAAATCGAAAACAAACAGCAAATTAATAATATTAAATCTGTAGATACAATTCCATTAAATAAATATTTGAAAAATGAGTTATGTTGAAACAATGATAAACTATGTATGTGATCAATATCGTTTATTTGGTGATATGGAAGAGACACTTGACTTTTTAGAAGATGAAATTGATTTTACTAGGGAAGAAATAAGAGAAATGATAGAAGCAGGTATAGGTGAGGATTTAAAGAAAAACAAATGAATTAGTATAATTTTGGATGAAATTTTACCTTGAAAAAATTTTTATTTTTTTATTATTTATTTGTTGTTCAAAAAAAGAATCAGTAAACTACATTTGTCCTGATGGAGATTGTTGGGTGAGTTTATACACAGATTTTAATGAAGATTCAAACCAATATCATCATGTTACTCCAGATTGGTTTTCTGAAACTTCAGGAAGATTTAATTTACATATTGAATCATCCCCTACAATAATTAGATGTCAGTATGGTGGGTTGCCAGTGATTAACTCAAGCTTTGATTCGAATACCTACTGGGAAGTTGAAACAGAATTATCTTTTTCTTTTGGCTTATATAATCCTTTTGAAAGTTTGTATACACAACAAGGAAATATTATTAAAGTAAAAGATACTACCGTTACTTTAGACTTTTTTAAAGGAGAAATAATTCCTGTTGTTCAAAATAATTCTATAAATCATGATGTAAAAGATAAAATGAAATGTTATGGATGGACAAATCCTAATTCAGGTCCTATATTTAATGAAACTGGAAATTGCATCATGTATTCAAAACGAATTATTGGACCCTTGATTAAAAAAATGATTGGGGATACAATCAGCATTTATTCGAAAACATTTTTTGATTGTGGAGAAAGGTCAGAATATGTAAAAGATTCGATAAAGATTATAATAAATTAATTATGTAATAAAAAAATAAAGTAGAACCAATCACTGATATATTTCTATTGTTGCTGTTGAATAATTTGTTGACTTTTTATGAAACTGTTTTCAAATGAATCCTTGTTATCAGTTAATATTTTGTTGTCAAAGATTTTAAAGCTAGACTTGTAGTTTTTACTTTTGGGTTTGGTATCTAAGTAAACCTCAACCTTCATTTCTTGTTTTTCATTACCCTTAAAAACACCTTTTACTGGTGAGCAATCTTGATATCCTTTTCCAACTGCCAATTTTATATGGTACATACCAACTGGGCAATTGTTTGTGGGGTCAATTCCATACCAACCTATATTTGGTATAAAAATTTCAACCCATGCATGAGTTGCTCCTGAACCCACTAATCCATCTTTTGCATATATATAACCACTGACATATCTAGCAGGAATATTAACCAATCTATAGATCTGAATTAGTACATTTGAAAAATCCTGACAGACACCAGATTTTAATTTCCATACTTGATCAGTTGTGGAATAAACATCAGTGATTCCTTTTTTATATTCGAAATTTTTATATACATATTCACAAAGTTTATTCGAAAAATCGAGGACTGAATCATTATTATTTTTTAAATCATTGAAAAATTTATTAAATTTTTTTTTTTGAAAAAATTGGTCGACTTTTAAATAAGGAATTAAGTTTATATCAAATACATAATTTCTTAAAATATTCCAATCATTTTTATCGTAATTTTTGTTATTTGTGGGACTGAATTCTTTAAGAACAATTTCTGCTTCAGATGAAATCATCATAGAATCATGAGGTTTCAAATAATTAAAAAAACCAACTCGATTATTAAATACATCTATGTGAGTTTTTATATTGGGATCTCCTGTTACTTTAATGCTGTGAGATATTAATTGTTGATTAACATCATTGTACGGATATAGATAAATTCTGTTTGTATTTTCAGAAATTAAATTTGTGTATGTATATAATGTTTTGTGATAAAGATAATATTTCACCATATTAATAGCTTTGATAGAAATAAGTATTGTTAATTGTGTTTGATATTTTGTTTAATTCAGTTTTTGTTTCGTCTAAAAATTTCGTGAGTCCTTGGCTCTTTATAGTTTGAATTGTTGTGTACTTTAAGTTATTTTTGAGTTTTCCCACAATAAAAATTAGTCGCTTATCATTTATGTTATTGAAATTATTGAGTCTTTCAACATGATTGAATAGCTTATTAATACTGTATATTATTGAGCGAGGAAAACTTTCATTTACGGCAATCATTTCAATTATGTTTTCAATTTTAAAAAGCGATTTGAATGTTTTTAAATAAATTTGGTATCCACCTATTGAGGTTAACAAATTTTTGAAAAAATAACTTTCATAAATATTCTCACTCTTTTCATCAAAACTAATTATTCTAACGTTCAAAAAATCTATGCTTTGAACAACTCTCTCAAGATATTTTCCCAAATTCATAAAACAATATGCATTTCCTCTTTCTTGAGTAATATCGGCAACACTATAATAAATATGATTATATTGCAAAAGCTCGTTAACTATTGTAATTGGATCACTTTTTCTGTATTTACCTTTTATATTTTCTTGTGATAGATGAAGAAAAAACTTATTGACTGATAGCCATAACTCCCTTGAAATATGCTCCTGAACACTTCTAGCATTTTCTCTAGATTTAAAAATCATATTTAAAATACTATTAGAATTATTTTTATCAAAAAGCATTGAAAAAATAATTTTTAGGGAATCCCTATGATTTATTACAGGTGTCCTACTTTCATAACCAAGATACGTTTGTGTAATATTATTCCATGAGGAATAGTCCCCAGAATCAAGTGTTGAACTATAGTTTGTTTTAATTAAATTCAATAACCCGTAGCTTCTTTCCATATATCTGTCCATCCAAAATAAATTATTTGCAACCCTACTAAGCATGTTATCATTTATTTATTATCCATGTATCCTTACTACCACCACCCTGAGAGCTGTTAACAACTAATGATTTTTCCTTCATCGCAACTCTTGATAAACCACCAGGACATACAATAATTTTATTAGCACCACATAAGGCAAATGGCCTCAAATCAACACATCTAGGTGCTAACTTGTCTTCAATTATACAAGGAGCCGTGGAAAGATTTAAAATTGGTTGTGCTATATAGTTTTCAGGATTTTTCCTAATTTTTTTTGTGTATTTTTCTATTTCATCGTTCGATGCTATATGCCCCATCAACATTCCATATCCGCCACTACCATCAGTTTTTTTTACTACCATTTTTTGTATGTTATCTATAACATATTTTTTCTGTTCCTTATCTGATAAACGATATGTTTGAATATTTTTCAAAATTGGTTTTTCATTCAAATAGTACTTTATAATATCAGGAACGTATGAGTATACTGCCTTATCATCCGCAATCCCAACCCCAGGAGCATTGACAATACAAACTTTCCCTTGTCTATAAGATTCCATTATACCTGCCAATCCCAAAACACTATTCGAATTAAAAACTAATGGATCTAAAAAATCATCATCAATTCTTCTATATATTATATCAATTTTTTTTAAACCACTCGCGGTTTTCATGAAAACTTCATGGTTCTTTAATATCAAATCATTTCCTTCGACAAGTTCAACTCCCATCAATCTTGCTAAAGTTGTATGCTCGTAGTAAGCTGAATTATATAACCCAGGTGTGAGCAAAACAATTTCTGGATCACTTTTATCTACCAATGTTTTCAATTGATTATATAACAATTGAGGATAATTATCCACAGGTAACACTTTATGTTGAGGCATCATATTTGGATATAATCTTTTTGTTATTTCTCTGTTCTCAAGCATGTAACTTACACCAGAGGGAGTCCTAAGATTATCCTCTAAAACAAAAAATTCACCATTTTGATCTCTAATTAAATCAACTCCAGAAATGTGGGTAAAAACATCTTTTGGAACTGTTAAACTAATCATTTCTCGGATATAATACCTGTTGTTAAGAAGTAAAGCAGGGGGTATCAATCCATCTTTGAGGATAAACTTTTCATTATAAACATCTTTTAAAAAGAGATTTAGTGCTTTAATCCTCTGTTTAATTCCCTTTTCAATTTTTTTCCATTCTTTAAATTGAATAATTCGTGGAATGACATCAAAAGGAAAAATTTTTTCAATACCCTGAGAGTCGCTGTAAACAGTGAATGTTATACCTTGATTTCGAAAGAACTGACTTGACAATTCTTTCATTCTGTTTAAACTTTCATGTTCAATTTTATCAAAGAAATCTTCAAAGTGAGAATACACATCTCTCAATTTTCCAGATTTATCGAACATCTCATCCCAAGTTTCTGGGTACTGTTTGTAATCCTTAATTAAATTATTCAAGGTAATAGCTTTAAATAAATTTAATTATTTACACTATTTTAATGAGTTTTTTATACTGTTAAAGAAGAATATTTAAATATATTATAATTAAATATTAAAAATATTACAATAATTTTATTAATAATTAGTAAAATATTAATTATTGATATAATGTATAACTGAAAACCCATAGTTTTGAATAGGATCAGTCATAGGGCTAGTTTTCCTTCTTTTTATTATTTTTAAATGATTTATCTGGATAAGCAGGAGGATCAGGCACTTCTCTTGGATCTTCTTTAATGAGTTTTTGAAGATACTTGATCGCAGCATCGAGTTGAGCGTCTTGTCCTTTGAATGTTGCATGTGGAAGATTATCCACCTCAATATCAGGCTCAAACCCATGTCCTTCAATCAACCACTTTCCATTATCACCATAGACACCTATCATAGGTGCTCTTGCAAGGCCGTTATCGCTCAATCTGTTACCACTATTCAACCATATCTCACCACCCCAAGTTCGTGTACCTATTGTGGTACCCAACTTTAATTTTTTAAATCCATCTGCAAATGCCTCACCATCAGAATAAGTGTTTTCATTCACGAGTACAACTATATGACCTCTGAATGCATAAGGCATATTCCAGTATGGTTCTCCCGATCTTCCTTTCCAATACATCCAAGCTTTTCTCAAAAGTTTTTCAAGAATAAAACTATCAATATTTCCTCCAAAATTGTACCTCACATCCACAATTAAGCCTGCCTTGTTGAATACCGGATAAAATTCACGGTAAAACTGATTTATATCATTGCTACCCATAGCTCTGAGGTGTATGTATCCAATTTGGTTTTCACTCTTTTCCTCCACATCAAGACGATTGCTATATTCCCAATCACGGTAACGAAGATTATATTCACTTGCTATTGGCTTAACGATAATATCTCTAAATGAGGTGCCTCTTAGGAGTGTAATTCTTACTTGTTTTCCAGATTCATTTCGAATTAACTCTCCCATATCAATGGCTGATAATGCGTCTTTACCATTCACTTTAGTGATTATATCTCCAACTCGAACATCTAGATAAGGATCATCCAATGGTGATTTTTCATTCGGGTAGTCTGGATCAACTTTATAGATGTAATCGATTTTAAAACCTTTATTTTTCTCATCTCTGCTAAAAACAGCACCTAAACTTGCAACTGAAATATTTTTATTGTCCTCTCTTAGATCACCACCTCTGACACTTGTATGTAAAGCCGATAGCTCTCCAACAAATCTTCCGATAAGATCTGAAAGTTCGTTACGTGTTGTAACTCGATCAACTAGCGGAAAGTATTTTGTGTGCATTGCTTCCCAATCGACACCGTGCATATTCTTGTCATAAAAATAATCTCGCTCCATACGCCATGCATCTGTAAAGATCTGTTTCCAATCTTCTCTGGGCGTGATTGGGAACTTCCACCCACTCAAATCTATTTTATTTTTTGAAAGATCACTTAATTTGGATGTTCCTGCATCAATCATATGATAACTTCTCCCTTTTCTTAACAAAATTTTTTCACGATTTCCAGAAAGTTCAAATGAATTTACCTCGCTCACCAATGTTTTTAGTTCTATATCTTTATTGTCAATTTTAACAAAAGACAAATGTCTTTTGGCATTCACACCTGTTTCACTTGACATCACATAGAGTGCTTTTTCACTTACCTCAAGTCCATTATAATTCCCAGGCTTGACTGGAACTTCTATGATTCTTTTCTCTATTCCAGCGCGATCTATCTTAACTACCAGTGAATCTTCATTTGCTTTACTCTTATTTTTCTTATTCCGCTTTTTTGTTGAGGTATCCTCCTCATTGTTATCGCCTTCAAGTTCATCGTTTTCTCTAAATGGAGAGCGTGTTCCTTTTTTTAATGCTACATGGTATATTTTTTCACTAACATCAAAGTAGGGCTCAGGCTGTCGAGTACCCCAAGGGCCTCCAACTAAAGATTTGAAATTTCTATCTGATAGAAAGTAAATAAACTTTCCATCAGGACTCCATCTTGGATTGAAACTATTGGCTCTATCTGTAGTTAGGTCAAAAGAAGCACCAATA
Organism: Flavobacteriaceae bacterium; assembly: GCA_002713495.1. Taxonomy (GTDB): domain Bacteria; phylum Bacteroidota; class Bacteroidia; order Flavobacteriales; family Flavobacteriaceae; genus Marivariicella. Next base: position 5,238 of record PATA01000020.1, on the reverse strand, counting down.
TCAACATTATAAATCTTGATTTGTGACATTGTATTAAGGGCTGTTTGTACAAATGCCAGCCACTTGCTGTCAGGAGACCATCTAAAATCACCTATACCCTCTTGGTTTGTCGAGATTTTTTTGCTAACTCCAGTTGCAATATTTAGTACATACATATTACTTTCTAAATCATCATAAGCTATCCATTTTCCATCAGAAGATGTTACACCACCATATCTAAGAAGGTCACCATTACTAGTAATATTTTCTTGTGATCCTTTCCCATTTGAGGGCATACTTATGAATTCGAATTCTCCAGATTCATCAGAGAGCGCATAAATCTTTTCACCGTCATGAGAAAATACTGCATCTCTGTATCGTACTTTCTTCTTATCCGTAAAGGATACAAATCGACCAGATTTGACAGGAGCAACAAAAACTCTACCTCTTGCTGTTATGACAATCTTTTCTCCTTTAGGATCAGAATGAACAGAAGTTATATATTGAGAGGGGTTATCATCCCAATTCTCTCGCAATTGGTCAAGATCAGATACCAACTTTATATTTATTTTTTTACTCTCATTAGAAATTGTATTGTAATGCCATAAATCTGCAGCAACTTGATAAACAATATTACCATTGGAAATACTTGCAGAGCGAACATCATATTCTTTATGATTAGTATGCTGCTTTAGATCTTCACCAGATTCATTCATGGACCAAATATTCATGATGCCATCTCTATCTGTGATAAAATAGATTCTACCGGAAAACCACATAGGATGATGACTCTCGCCAAGGTGATCTTTTGTCAACTTAATAGCTTCATTTGATCCTTCAGTAAATTTCCAAATTTGTCTAGCGGTACCACCTTTATATCTTTTAGTCACATTTCTGTGATAAGCTGGTCTTACAAAGTAAACTGTTTTTCCACTAGCATCATATGCTGCTTCACTTGCTTGAGCAAGCGGAATTTTTGTCTTGTTCTTGGTAAGCAAGTCTATGGTTATAATCTGATTATCAGGTACTTTAGAATAAGCTCTAGTGTTGTAAATTACCTTGCCATCCGGTGTCCAAGAATTTGTTACAGACGCGTCTCGTTCATATGTCCATCGTTTTGGTATACCTCCTTCAACAGGCATTGTATAAACTTCCAAAGGCCCTTCATAGCTCGCAGAAAAAGCAATAGTTTTACCGTCAGGAGAGATTGATGGAAAATTTTCTTCCTCTGGATGTGTAGTAATTCTTTGTGCTAAGCCACCACTAAGAGGTACTGTCCAAAGATCACCTTCAGCTACAAACACAATCGTATTGTTATGAATATTCGGATTTTGATAATAACCTTCAAATCCTTGTGCTGATAAAATATTAAGGGGATAGACAGTAATTAAGAAATATAAAATGAACTTTGAAATGCGAGATAATGAAAATATATTCACAGATTTAAATTTTAGGTTAATAGTTAGATTATAGCAGAAATTTTTTCCAAAATACGACTATTTTTTATACTTTAAGATTAAGTGCAGATGTAGTTGCAGGGTATTTTTTATTTGTCAAAACTCAACAAGTCCGATGATAATTTAATTTTATAAATTAGGTTCATAAAAATTAAAATATTGAACTTATGAAAGTATATGGTAAAAAAACTGTTATTACAGATTGTGAGTGGGAACTTGAAGACCAACCAGACCTCAAGAAAAAATTAGAATCAATGAAAGATGATGAGCTAATTGACTTCATAAATACTAATGGTAAATATGAGGATACCGGTGAGGATGAACTTAGTTTTGAAGTTGACTACATTGGAGACGATTGGAAAGATTAACTTGTTTTAACCTAGACCTTAATAACATTGATTTCCCAAGTTAATTTAAAGGAGTTATTGGATAAAATCATTGGACTACACTTTGACAACCATAATTTTAGTCTCAAAGGTAGTTTAGAATGGATTCCTAATACCAAAAAACAAAAAGAAAGACACTTTAAAAAGTTTGGTAAAGAATTAAAAGTTAACAGAAGTAAGTATAGAATAAAAGATATTTACTGGGAAAAAGAAGTTGAAAGAGTCAAGGAGCCAGAGGGAAGGGAGTACTCATATAGTTTTTCTCACAACCATCTAATTATTAGTAATATTGAAGAAGATGGTGTTTTTTATATTATGAATGATCATAAAGTAGGAAGAATGGGACAAACCTTTAGATATAAGTTTCAAATTATTGATTACCATAAAACGACTAACCAATCAGATTATAAAATTAAATTACTAGACAAGACAATGTCAATGATTCGTTGATAGGTTTTTCTAAAAGCTGCAGCATAACTAAATCTTTTACAACTTAAATTGAATTCTTTCTATAATAGCTGTAGAAAAGATTTGCCTTAATTTTTATTTCATTTTGTGAGTAATGAATCATTAATTCCTCTATCAAATTTTTAAAAATATTTGAGATTTCATATTTCTGGATTAATTGTTTTTTGATGTGGCTTTCCGATAATAATAAATGAGTTAATTCATTTAGTTGACAGCTAAATTCTGTTTCAAATTTCTCAGATTTAATTAATACGAATGAATTTGTGTTATATGAGTCCAAGTTTTTAAAATGATCATATTCAATTTCATCTATATATAACTCTAATTTTGACAATACAGGTTCATATAATATTTGAAAATCACAGCATAATAAAAAACCTCCTCTAGTTAATTTATTTTGATATAAACTGAACGATTTATCATCTACATAAAACAACGATCCGAAAAAAACAATTAAACTATAATTATCTAATAACTGATCCAATTCAAACGTATAATTGATTTTTGAATGATTTTGAGTCTTATGAATCATTGATATACTTGGATCATATCCTGTTACAGATTCACTGTACATAGATAATGCTATAGAAGAATTTCCAGTACCACAACCAACATCAAGAACATTATTAAATACCTGATCTTTAAAAATTCTACCTAAAAGAAATTGATGTAATGGAGGCCTGTAGAACATGTAATGAAGAGCCGAATCAGAATTATATTCATCTAACTTTTTATCCATATATCTAAAATAAAAAAAACAGCTACACAATAAAAGTATAAATGAGTTCTGTGTTATACGATTTTACCTGTGTTATAATTTTGTATATTGAGTTAAAAAAAATATTTAATTATGAGTGATCTTTGTAAAAAAACATATGAAGAATTAAAAGATAAGTTTTTAGAAGGATGTTCCTCTGTTGAAGAACTTAGTGAACAATATGGATTAGGACCTGATTTTCAAGGATATGTTCTTATTTTAAACCCTGACCATCCCGAGTATGATCAAAGATTATCTATGTTAGAAACTGATTTTGAAATGATATCTGGGGGATATTGTGAAACAAAATGTGGTTTTATTGAAGAGTTAGGGGAAGTAGGTAGAATAGGTATGTTTGACTCAGATATTTCAATTAATGAAATACAAAATGTTTTGGGGGAAATTTTATTTGATTTCTACAAAGTAAAATAATCTGATTATTTTGAAGGGTTCTGAGTTATACGATTTTACCTATGTTATAATTTTATGAATTGGGTTTATGATAAATGAAGAATTCAAAAAGTTTAAAGACCACAAATCGGTCAAACCTTGGAGTATAGATGTTTTTAATAAAGAAAACTGGTTAAATGGAACATGGAAAACTTTTAGTAGGAACTTTTTTTACAGTGACCCTGTTGACTCTGAAAAAAATATCAGAGGATTAAGATTCATACATCGATTAGAGGGTGAAAAGAGATCGGAATATGAAGAAAAGTGTCAAAAAGTAAAAGACAATGTTTTTAATTTAATTAAAGATGGGTTTCCTTTAGATGTTTTTGAACTAGATAATTGGTACAAAAAGATTATTACTTCTAATCATGGTTTGTCAGATAATACACCTCCATTTGATTATATGTCAATTGGTCATAGACAAAAAATGGTCAACATCCTTATAAAATACTTTCTAACTTATTTTCACACAACAAAAGATACTGATATAGAATTTTGTAAAAGATTTAACAGAAATATTTCACATATCCATATTCCAATAGATAATATAGTTTTAAAAAGTATATATAAAAATGAAATATACAGAAATAAGTTTCAAAAAAGAATTACAAAAAAAGGTGAACAATATTATTTGGATTTAAAACCATGGTCGAGAATAACTGATTATGAAAGTTATTCTAATTTTCAAAATACGATACGAAACTTGTCTGAAAGTGAGGGAATGTCTCCAATAGAATTTGAAATGAAAAAACTTTGGAGTTAAAATCTGTATTATACGATTTTACATGTGATCAGGATTAACTGTAATTTCTTCTCCAACTTCACAATCCTCCCACTCTAGTCCAACCATACTATTTGATAAACCATCTACAAGTTTATCTAAATATTCAAAAGTCGTTGAATAATTAGGTGGTTCGTTCCAATTTTCTATACACTTTATCTTTAATTCCATATTATTTATTTTTTATAAATATAAAATTGTTTTTGTTTTATTACACATTTAGTTTTTATGTTACTCTGAGTTATACGATTTTACCTGTGTTATAATTTTGTAAATTAGGGTTTAGAGAAAAACTAAACTATAAAATATATACTATGGAAATATATACATTCGGTCAAGATTTCATACAATTAACTGGAACGAAAGAAATTGTGGAACAAATCAAGAATTTGGAAAATATTGAAATTGAAGAAGAGGGGATCTTTTATCTAACTATTGAAAATAAAGAATCACTATATGAATTCATCAATTATTTAAATCAACATTTAAACTTATCAAAAAGTAAAATTGAAAAGTGGTTTGAAGAAGGAGAGATTGAAAATATTGGAGGACCTGATTTATACTCTCAACTCTCTGAAGAATTCAAAACTCAATTTTATTACGATATAAGAAACTACATCTCTAGTTTAGAATTTTGAAATCATTGAGTTAATATTGATAGTTAGTTTCCCTTAGATTGGGATTGACAATTCTGAATTTTTTATGAATCATCCTCTATATGACAAATTTATAACACACTTTAATTACTTATCTTTTCCAAAATCAGTGTAATCTACTGATTTTTATATAATTACATGATATTATTAAAAACAGGGAGGGATTCGAACCACCTAAAATAATAACTCCTTGATAATCAAGGAGTTATAAATTTCGAAGTGGTTGCGGTCTGGACGGGAACTAAACCGGTGAAACCCAACCTCGTAATCCATTCATGACCAATATTTTACATTTTCGGTTTAT
>PATA01000019.1 GCA_002713495.1 Flavobacteriaceae bacterium | reverse complement strand
TTTACGGGATGGGAAGGAAGTGACTCAACAAGTGCAAGTTTAACAATAACTTTAAATTCAAATCAAACATTTAAAGCCCTTTTTGAATTAATTCCTCCTGATCAATATACCCTAACTGTATTAGCATCAGAGGGAGGAACTGTTTCAACTGAGGGAGGAACATATGATGAAGGGACTGAAGTAACTATTACTGCTACACCTAACGAAGGATATAGATTTGATGGATGGGATGGTATTGAATCTAATGAAAATAGTTTAATAATTATTGTTGATTCAAATATTGAAATAAGTCCAATTTTTAGTTTAGTATCGCAAACTCCAACTAGTTATGGAGTTGATGAATACTGGGGTCAAATTGTAGAATTTGAGCCAGAAATGTTCTTTTCAAATGATCTTCCTGAATTTGCAAGAGAAGGTCTGAGAGAAACACTTAGACTAATTACAGATTATTACGGTCTTTATGGACCTGTCGAGGTATGGTCAGTTGGCAGAGATGCGTCATCTTCTGATAAAAGAGAATTAGAGGCAATTTTCTGCGAAAGAAGGTCTACTAGAAATGATCATTGGAACAGGTTTACTAATTATGATACGTGTATATCCTTAAACGAGTTTGAAGACATTGGTAGTTCAATTAGTGGTCAAAGATTTTTCGGATATCATATAATGTATCATAGGTATGACTTTACATTCGCTAATAATTCAGATTATAGACATAATGCTATGACTGTTATGGCACACGAATACACCCACATAGTTCAAGCGGCAAATTTATTTACGAAGGAAGAGGAAACTAGACCTGATGGTGATACCAAAAGAATTGGTTGGGGACCAATATTCTTTAGTGAAGGTTCAGCTGTCTATTATGCTGAATTTATTCAGCGTAAATTAAGACAGAATGGAATTTCTGTTGAAAATTCTCCAAATGTTGATGGTCAAGGGGGTAGCTTAAGAGATAAAATGAGGGAGTTTATGCAATATGATATTATACCAAATCTTGATTCATGCCCTAATTTTAATATATGGGATGTTAATTATTCAACAAGAGAAACTTGTTCTCCTTATAGATTTGGTGCTTGGGGAGTTGCATATCTTCTCAATAAAGTAAATGACCAAGATGCTTTTTGGAGAACTCTATGGCCTAATATTGATGAAATGGGATGGGATGGTGCATTTGAGTATACTTTTGGGATGACAATGGAACAGTTTAATCAAGAATTTTTAGAATTTTTAGAATTGCCAATTGATGAACAGTTATTAATCATTCCTGATCTTTAATTTTATTGAAATAGGGGGATCCTCATTAAATGACCTAAATGGTGAAAACAACAATACATATTCTATTTTACATAATATAAATTATAGTGAGATTGTAATTATAGTGTCTATCTCATCAATTATATCCTTATTTAGATTAATGGTTAATATATCATTACTATGACTGTATTCTACATCTAAGTTTGAATTAAAATATTTTATTGACTTAATAGCACTATTCTTTATTCCATTGAATTCATAATTAGTCTGTTCGGAGTTTAAAAAATGTATATATACTTTATTCTTTTTTTGTGTTGATACATAATTTACATTTGGATTTAAAGGTCCTTGTCTAGTTTCATATATGGTTTCTCCGTATAATTTTAACCAATTTCCAAGTTCCATTAATGATTTTATATGGGTGGGTTGAATTTTTCCGTTAGGCATTGGACCAACATTGAGTAATAAGTTACTCCCGTAACCAGCGGCTTTAACTAAATAATGAATCAATTCTTTGCTACTCTTGTGTTTTCTATCTCTTAAATTAAAACCCCATGACCCATTTATGGTTTCACAAATTTCTTTTGGCAAATCTCCTATATCCTCTTTAGAACTGCCCCATCCTGTTGTATTTTGCCCTGGCAAATCTCTTTCAAACATCTGAAAATCTTCACCAGGTATGGGCGCTAAATGATGATTGTTACCTATTAAACAGGCTGGCTGAATAGAATGAATCAATTTATAGATATCTTCATAATGCCAGTCTACCATATCTTTACCATATTTTTTTGTTACTGGATCCCATTCTTTTTGATCCCAATGACCATCAAACCATATTCCTCCTATTGGTCCATAATTTGTTAGTAATTCTGTTAATTGTGCTTTCATGAATGAAATATAATTATTCCAATCACCCTCACCTCTTCCCTCGATGTCATTTCCTGTTCTTCCTCGAGGAAAGTAATCATCATTATGCCAATCTAATGTTGAATAATAGAAAAAAATCTTAATTCCTTGCTTGTGACATTCATCTGCCAACATTTTTAGAACATCTTTTCCATATGGAGTTGAATCGACTATGTTGTATTCATTTTGATAGGTTTTAAACATTGAAAATCCATCATGATGTCGACTTGTTATGGTAATATATTTCATGCCAGCGTCTTTAACCATCTTGACCCAATCTTTAGGATTAAAATCTATGGGATTAAAAAAACTAGGTAATTTCTCATATTCATCAATAGATAGCTTTTGTTGATTCATTACCCACTCTCCATCACCTAAAACACTGTAGACACCCCAATGAACAAATAATCCAAATCTAGAGTCCTCAAACCATTTTCTAGCAGCTAAATTATCCTGAGTTGGTTGATAATTAATTTGTGAATATGATATAAACGATATTAAAAAAGTAAAAAGTAAATGTCTCATTATTAATTTAGATATTCCTCAGGTATTAATTCTTTTTCAGGATATTCGCCCAGATCATTAGTTTCCCTGATCCAATTGTCTAAATCAGTACTTAATTTATTTAAAATTTCAGTGTGCCTCTTCGAATCGGCCAAATTATTTATTTCATAGGGATCCTCATTCAAATCATATAGTTCCTCAGCAGGTTTTGGTGAGTCTAACCAAAATGACTGGATTTTATTCAATTTCCCATTTTTATGCAATTCAACGAGCTCTCTCATCATTGGAATTTGCATACGATATGAGTTATTTAAAGCGTGAGGCTTACTAGTATCGTAATTTCTAACATATCTATAGTTTCCATCACTTACCGCTCTTAATCTATCAAAAACTTCATCAAAACGATCAGTTGCAAAATAAATTAATTTATTTTCTTCAGTTTTTTGATCACCTAAAAAGGCTTTTCCTTGAATATAATCAGGGATATCTATTCCAACTATTGATAAAATAGTTGGGGCTAAGTCTATAAAACTTAATAACTGATCAGGATTATAGTTTATCGTAACTCCCTTTGGGGGTTTAATTATAAATGGAACTTTCGTTCCAGTATTATAAATTGCTCTTTTATGCCTAGGAAAAGGTCCCCCATGATCTGAATAAAAAAATATGTATGTATTGTCATATTCTCCAGCATCCTTAAGTTCTTTGATAATTTTTGCAGTTGTACTATCAGCCCTAATTAAATTACTAAAATTAACAGCCAAATCATGTCTCACAGTTTCAGTATCTGGAAAATATGGAGGTATTTTGATTTTAGATTTATCGACTAAAATATTATTATTAGTTTGCTTCCATATGCCAGATTCGTGCATATGACCATTATTAAATACAGCAAAAAAGGGAGAGCTATCGCCCCTATTATTCCAATGAGCATCAAGACTTGATTCATCCCAAGCAGTTTCGGGTATTTTAAAATTGTAATCCTCTTTTGCATTATTTGTACAATAATATCCAGCATTTCTTAAATATTCAGTAAATGGTCTTATATAATCAGGGAAATTAGGTGAATAGTTTGGAATCCCAATCGTAGGCTCATTTTCAGGTTTATATGCATTGTAAGTCCTCATATTGTGAGTGCCTAATGTTGTGGGATACATTCCAGTTATAATTGCACTTCTAGCAGGAGCGCAAACTGGTGCAGGTGAATGCATGTTATTAAAAATAATACCATCATCTGCAAGAGATTGAATAGCTGGAAGATTTATTGGTAAATTTTCATATTGTGGAAAAAATTCAGGAGATTGATCTTCATAGACAATCCAAACTATATTATAATTTTTTGAGATAACCTTAGAGTTATTGCAAGAAAATGCAAGAAAAATAAATAGAATTGAAATAGAGTTTCTCATCAATAAATGCATGGATTATAAAGTTTTTTTAAAAATAAAAAAATTATTTGTAAGATGAGGCCATTATTAATGCATTGTAAAGATTGACCACGCTCCCCGATACAGACAAATTAGAAGAATTTATTTTATTTTCTTTTCCTGAAATTTCAATTGATTCAAACATTTTTACACCTGATTTAATAATTATATCCTTAATGTCTTTTGCTGGAATCTTGGGGTAAAATGATCTTAATACTGCAGCAACACCGGCAACATTTGGAGCAGCCATCGAGGTCCCATTTAAATACTTAAATTTTCCTTTTATCTCTAATTTTGAATCATCTGGAACAGAAGAATAAATTTGATAGCCTGGAGCAAAGACATCAACATTTTTGGAACCATAATTAGAAAAATATGCCATTTGATTAGAGTTATAATTTGAAGTTGAGGCTCCAACTGTAATCATATTATTTACCATTTCAACACCTTCATACTCATCGGTAGGAAATGATTTATTTGATTCAAGATCAATATCTTTAATATCGTTCCCTGCTGCATTAACTATTAAAACATCCTTTTCAGCAGCATATTTTAATGAAGACAATACCCAGTCTGAGTGAGGTGAAAATGACTTACCAAAACTAAAATTAATTACAGACGCTCCGTTATCTACTGCATATTTAATCGCTAAAGCAACATCCTTGTCGTACTCATCACCGTCAGGAACAGTCCTAATTGGCATAATAGATATATTACTATTTACTTTCAGTACTATTCCACTTACATGCGTTCCATGAACAGCATCATCTAATACCGGTCCAATAACATCTGCATTTCCGTAATTTACATCTTTTAAATTATCTGGATCATCGCCCACTTCTATTCTGCCATCAAAATCTATGTTAAAATGATAATTAATTCTATTCTGACTATTCTTAATATCATTCTCAATCATTTCTTTGTTCCAATTATATGAGTCTGCAAGCTCTTTAAATTGAATTGCTTTAAACTCTCTAAAGGTTTTAGGGTTTAATTTTTCAATGTCTTCTTTTTTATAATCATCTTTACTAGTCATTAATTTAAGTATACTATCCGACTCATATAATTCATCCAAAATATCTTTCGCCTGCTTTATGTTAAGCTCAGTCTTTTGAATTGCTTTTTCAATCTCTTTTTGGTAAATATTATAAATAGAATCTGAAGGTGATGTTTTTTTGAGTAGTCTTACATACTCCATGTTTTCTTTACCTGAATTTCCCAAGAAGTTCCACCCATTAACGTCATCAACATATCCATTCTTATCGTCATCAATGTTATTTCCTGGAATCTCGTCAATATTATTCCAAATTGAAGAGGCTAAAAAAGGGTGATTAATATCAACACCCGAATCAATAATACCAACAATTATTTTTTTACCAGTTTTTTCTTGAATCAATTCATCTCTGGCTTTTATTACACTCATTCCAGGAATACTATCATCTCTAATATCATATAAAAACCAATCTTTTTTTTCAATACTAGAAAGTTCATAATCAATATTAATTGATGAATTTGCAGTAGTTGGCTCTCCAATAAACCTAACCGTTGAACAACTGTTGTGATTAAGGAAAAACGTAGTAATAATTAATCCTCTAAATAACTTTTTTAAATATGATTTCATATAAACTAGTTTAAAATTAATGATTTTGAAAAATAAAGTAAATTCTTTTTTTCTTTGATGGTTAGATTAAGAGGAAGCTGAGCTATACCTATTAACCTGCGAATAATTTCAATTCCTGTATAACTGTAAAATAATTTCAAATTCATTGTTTTGTTCATATATTTATTTACTATCAACTCCATAAGTTTTATATCAGAGGTAATTAGAATTAAATGGGCAGCAAATACAGCATAATCAAACTCAATATCTCCGACAAAACTAAACTCGGGGTCAATCAAATAAATTTGACCATTGTTTTTCATCCAGCTACCAGGGTAAAAATCTCCGTGTAATAGTGTTTCACCTGTATTTAAATATCTATCTCCAATTGATGATACNTTATTTTTTAATGTAATAATATCATTTGTAAAATCTTCGACTAAATCTTTTANACCAACCTGAACTGAGTTTAAATCAAAGCCATTATCTATTTTAAATGGCAGAACAAAAATATGTTGATGATTCAATTTTTTTAATTTATGATTTGAAGGATAATTATGAATATCATTACATGANTGTATATTATTTAGAATTTCAATAAGGGTNTCGATTGTATTTATGTCAATAGATTTTTCAGTATAAATATNNGAAAAATCAGACTCTCCNAGGTCCTCTAAGAGCATAAAAAAATCATCTTTTTTAAAAGTAATTATATTGGGAATATTATTTGNAAATCCATTATTTATTAGTGTTTTATAAAATGAATATTCCGTATTAATTCTCTCAATTGGGGCTTTAATAAAAGGGTATTTTTCAGCATAAGGTCTAGATTGTTTAAAAATAAATGATCTTTTATTTGTTTTTATTCTTAAAACTAAATTCATATTGCCTTCTCCAGCTTTTGTAAACATGTTAATCTTCTCNCCTTCCATTAAAAGATTATGAGAATTAAAAAAAGAAGTAATATCTTCTATTGATGTATTTATTTTTAATTCATTCATTATTTAATNTATTANAGTAAGAATCAATCTTTTTCCAGTAAACCTCTATCATTTTTTTTGAGTTAATGCTCGTATAAATATTAATTTTTCTTTTTGATTTTGTCATAGGGGTATCAAATAAACTTTTAAACGCGATATCATTGTTAGCGATAGCCTCAACTAATGCAACATCCCACATTATCCATTTATTGTTTTCCTGATCGATTTTTGTCCACCAGCGTTTNTATGACTCCCACCTATTAATTAAATAAAGCCCTAGTTTATCATAATTATTTAATTTAGAGAAAACCATAGATTTATTAAAAATTAAATCTTTTGAAGTTGTTGCACTCATTATTGTTAAATCAAGATCATTATTGTTTAAAAGGACGTTAACAGCNATCGGNTCATTTTTTGTATTAAATTCATTAAAATCATAAGAATTGGTAATATNATCATGCCAAAAGCCAAGATAATATACTTTAATATTATTTATAATGGTAGGGTCTTTTAATATTGCAGTCGCAATNTTTGTACATGAACCTAAAACAATAATAGTTAATGGATTTTTTTTTGAAAAAAGTTTTGCTTTTTTGATTATAAAATCTGAAGCTTCAGAATTAATTAATAAATCTAAATCAGTAATTGGATGGTTNCTTCCAATCAATGATGGTATTGATTTATAATCTAACAGNGATAAAATACTGTCATTAATTATTTTGCTCTCTAAAGCAGTATTTTTTGAAGCATAAGGGGAAGTATGAAACTGAGAGGCAGTTATGCCAACTACATCAAATTTTANCTCCGTTAAAGCTCCTAAAATAGCAAAGAGNTCGTCTACTTCATTTGCTGAGTCAGTATCAATAACTACCGAGGTTTTTTGAGCAAATAAAATTTGAGTAAANAGAAAAAAAAAGATTATTCTNAANCTCATCANAGTTATTAATTAAATAATTGAAANACCATTCAAATCGGTAGTTAGAATATCTGACATGTAATTAAAAAAAGGTCTTATTGTCTTGAAGCTTTCGCTAAATTGGACAAGTATATTATCTGAATACAAATTTTTATCCCTATATTCCTTAATAAATATATATTGTTTCATTTTAATTAAATCAATATTAGTTTCATTTCTAGAAAATCCCCTGGGGGCGCTTTTTAAGACTTCACCCCTCATACTTCCCCAAATGCTATTGATGGATTTTGATTCAATTATTGNTCTAAATTCATCAGCATCATTAATAAACTCATTTCTTATTCTAGTTATGTCATCTTTATTTGGATTCCAAAAACCCGCGGCAATAAAAGTTTTATTTGGCTCTAAATGTAGATAATACCCACCTCTTAAATNAGGTTTTTTCCTTTTAAAAGATATACCAAAGTTAGTTTTATAAGGTGTTTTATTTTTTGAAAATCTGATGTCTCGATAAATTCTAAAGACTTTGTAAGTTTCAATATTATCGTGTTTATTGAGTTCATCAAACAAATTAGATGCAAAGGATTTTATCTTGTATTCAATATTCTTAAATGNTGTTTTATTTTCATTAAACCAATTTCTATTATTATTTGATCTAAGATCCTTAAGAAAAGAAAATATTGAAGAATCCAATCTTACCATAAGTCATAAAAAACCCTTAGGAGTAATCCCAAGGGTTATATAATCTATTAAAAATNACTGATTTCCGAGAATAATTGGCATCCCGGTTTTACCACTACCAATAACAATTACTTTAGAATTATTTGATTCTGATAATTTTATTGTTGCCTCGATACCTTTTTCTTGAAGAATTTTATCTGTTAGAGAGGCACTTAAAATTCTATTAGCTTTAGCCTTACCTTCCGCATCAATTCTTTGTCTTTCTGCCTCCTGCTTAGCCTTTTCAAGTCTAAATTCATACTCAAGAGCTTCCTGCTCCTGTCTTAANTTTCTTTCAATAGCTTCCTTAATTGCAACAGGTAAATTTACATCCCTAACTAAAACNGCATTCAATTGTATATATTGNTCCGCGACTGCTTTTTTAGTTTCTTCATAAATTTCATTTTGAATTGCATCTCTCTTAGTAGAATACAGCTGCTCAGGGGTGTATCTTCCAACGACAGATCTCGCAACAGCTCTGATCTGAGGAATCAATACAATATTTACATAGTTTTCACCTTTTGTTTTATGTAGAAGACCTAATTTAGTATAATCAGGTTGATATAAGACCGAAAGATCAAGTGAAATCTCCAAACCATTAGATGAAAGTACTTGCATATTTCCCTCAAAAAATTCTTGTTGCTTGACGTTATATAAATAAACTTTATTCCAAGGAGCAATAATTTTAAAACCCTCACCCAAAGGCGGTTCGTCAGTAACTACTCCTCCTCCGAAGGTTTTAAAAAGAACTCCTGCTTCACCATACCCTATATTAATAGATGATCGTGAAATTAAAATTAAAGCCAAAAAACCTACAGCAAGAATAGGTAATCCAATTTTAGGTAAACGTTGCATAATATTTAGTTTTATTTAATTAATATATATTTAAGTGAGNATTCCTCCATCAACATTNAAAACTTGNCCNGTAATGTATGAAGACANNTCAGAAGCCAAAAANACACANAGGTTAGCNACATCTTCTGGAGTNCCNCCTCTTTTCAAAGGTATGGCATTCCTCCATTTTTCCACTANTTCTTCAGATAATTTTTCTGTCATTTCAGTTTCGATGAACCCTGGTGCTATTACATTGCTTCTGATGTTCCTTGAACCAAGTTCTAAAGCTATTGATTTTGAAAACCCAATAATCCCAGCTTTTGATGCCGAATAATTTGATTGCCCTGCGTTTCCTTTGATTCCAACAACAGAACTTATATGAATTAAAGACCCACTTTTTTGTCTTAAAAAAGTTTTCTGAACAGCTTTAGTCATGTTAAAAACTGATTTTAAATTGACATTAATAACGTCATCAAAGTCTTGTTCAGTTAACCTCATTAATAAATTATCTTTTGTAATCCCAGCATTGTTAACTAGAACATCAATTCCTGAAAAATCTGTTAATACTGAATCAATTAACTTTTCAGCATTTAAAAAAATTGATGCATCACTTTGATAAGCTTTTGCTTTTACATCATATGACTCTAAGTCTTTAACAAGATTATTGGCCTGGTCAACTGATTTAGTATAAGTAAATGCAACATTGCTACCATGTTTTGCAAATTCGAGAGCTATTCCTCTACCAATTCCCCTAGTTGCACCTGTTACAATGACATTTTTATTCTTAACTAATTCCATCATTTTAAAATTTCAAATACCTTTTTTCCAATATCAGCAGGGGAATCAACAACNTATATACCACATTGTTTCATAATTCTTTTTTTAGCTTGAGCTGTGTCTTCAGAACCTCCAACGATTGCTCCGGCATGACCCATAGTTCTGCCTTTAGGAGCAGTTTCACCAGCAATAAAACCAACTACAGGTTTTGAGTTTCCGGTATTTTTTATCCATCTTGCAGCCTCAACTTCAAGCTGTCCACCAATTTCACCTATTACAACAATGCATTTAGTTTGCGGATCATTCATGAATAACTCCACTGCATCTCTAGTAGTTGTTCCTATAATTGGGTCTCCACCTATTCCAATTGCAGTTGTTATGCCTAAACCAGCTCTAACTACTTGATCAGCAGCCTCATAAGTAAGAGTTCCAGATTTTGAAATTATACCTACAGATCCTTTTTTAAAAACAAAACCCGGCATAATTCCAACTTTAGCCTCTTCAGGTGTAATAACTCCCGGACAATTTGGACCTATTAAAATTGATCCTTTAGCCTTTACATATGGAACAACTTTAACCATGTCTGAAATTGGAATACCCTCGGTAATTGCAATGATCACCTTTATACCTGCATCAGCGGATTCCATGATAGCATCCGCTGCAAATGGCGGAGGAACAAATATTATAGATGTATCAGCATTTGTTTTACTGACTGCTTCATTGACTGAATCAAAAACAGGCTTGTTTAAATGTAACTGACCTCCTTTCCCCGGGGTAACACCTCCTACAATATTAGTTCCGTATTCAATCATTTGAGTCGAATGAAATGTACCTTCACCACCAGTGAATCCTTGGACTATAATTTTTGAATTTTTATCTACTAGTACACTCATATTACAATTCTTTAATTCTTTCTAAATAAATTCCTTTATCGGTATCGATTTTAATTTTGTCACCTTCATTTATGAACAAAGGAACATTAATTTTTGCTCCTGTTTCTGTTAATGCAGGCTTTGTGGCGTTTGTTGCGGTGTTTCCCTTGACTCCAGGCTCAGTATGGGTTATTGTCAAAATGACACTTGCGGGCATATCTACTGACAAAGGCATATTATCTTCAGAGTTTATTGAAATATTTACAATTTCACCATCTTTTAATAATTCTGATGAATCTATAATATTAGAGTTAATANCTATTTGCTCATAATTCTCAGTATTCATAAAATAATATTGATCTGATTCCTTGTAAAGAAACTGGTATTTATTCGTTTCAACACGAATTGAATCAATTTTATGTCCTGCAGAAAAAGTATTATCAATAACTTTTCCAGAAGAAATACTTTTAAGCTTAGTCCTAACAAAGGCAGGGCCTTTTCCTGGTTTGACATGCAGAAATTCAACAATTTTATATATATCATTGTTATATTTGATACATAAGCCTTTTCTTATGTCGGATGTATTTGCCATAAATCAATTTTTTTGAAAATACCCTTTCATTATTCCCCTTTGAGAATTTTGAATAAAATTTAATATTTCATCTCTTTCAGGACTNGCTATCATTTCAGCTTCAATAATTTCAGTTGCTTGAGTATTATTATATTTTTTTTGAAACAATAATCTATAAATAGTTTGTATTTCAGTTATTTTTTCAGAGGAAAAACCTCTTCTCCTCAAACCAACAGAGTTAATACCAACATATGAAAGTGGTTCCCTTGCAGCTTTAACAAATGGTGGAACATCCTTTCTCACAAGAGACCCACCAGCAACAAAGGCATGATCTCCAATGGTACAAAACTGATGAACAGCAACGAATCCAGCCAGAATAACATGCTCGCCNACTGTAATATGTCCTGCTAATGTGCTATTGTTTGAAAAAATACAATTATTACCGACAACACAGTCGTGAGCTATGTGTGAATATGCCATTATTAAGCAATTTTTTCCGATCTTNGTTTTCATCCTATCTTTAGTTCCCCTATTTATAGTTACAGATTCTCTTACGGTNGTATTATCGCCTATGACTGCTGTTGTGTCCTCACCATTAAATTTTAAATCTTGAGGAACAGCTGAAATTACTGAACCAGGAAAAATATTACAATTCCTACCAATTCTTGCCCCTTCCATGATAGTTACGTTAGAACCAATCCATGTACCCTCTCCTATTTTTACGTTGTTACTAATAGTTGTGAATGGCTCAATAACTACATTTTTGGCTATTTTAGCACCAGGATGAACATATGCTAAGGGTTGATTCATTTTTCTTTTCTTTTAATTTGTGCCATTAATTCTCCTTGAGTAGTTATACTATCGTTAACATATATANAACCACGCATATGACAAATACCTCTTCTTATAGGACTAATCAATTCTAATTTGAATAACATCGTATCACCAGGTAATACAGGAATCTTAAATTTAATTTTGTCCATTTTCATAAACAAAGTTATGTAATTTTCAGGGTCAGGAACAGTATTTAATAGTAAAACACCCCCTGCTTGGGCCATCGCTTCAATTTGAAGAACTCCTGGCATTACTGGAACTCCGGGGAAATGTCCTTGAAAAAAAGGTTCATTCATTGTTACATTTTTCAAAGCAATAACATGATTTTCAGATAATTCAAAAATTTTATCAACCAATAAAAAGGGAGGTCTATGTGGAAGGATTTTCATTATCGCTACTGTATCTAATAATGGCTTCTTTTTTATATCTATAAAGGGAGTATTGGATCTTTTTTCTGACTTAATTATATTAAATAGCTTCTTTCCAAACGAGGTATTTGTTTTATGACCAGNCTTATTTGCTATGACCCTACCTTTTATTTTAGTTCCAACTAATGCAAGATCACCTATAACATCCAATAGTTTATGTCTTGCAGCTTCGTTTGAATAATGTAGGGTTANATTGTCTAAAATACCATTAGGCTTAACACTTAATTTGTCTTTCTTAAAAGCCTTTTTTAATTTTTCCATTGATAATTTTGATGGAGGGGTATCTACATAAACTATAGCATTGTTTAAATCTCCCCCTTTGATTAAACCATTATCTAAAAGCCCTTCTAACTCATGAAGAAAACTAAAAGTTCTCGCTGAAGAAATTTCATTTTTAAAATTATTTAACTTTTCTAGAGAAGCATTTTGAGTACCAAGTATTTTAGTTCCAAAATCTACCATAGTAGTNACTTGATATTCATTTGAAGGAATCAAAGTGATTTCACTTCCAGTTTCATCATCTTTGTAGCTAATTAATTCATTTACTACAAATTCTTCGCGAAGAGAATCTTGTTCTTTAATCCCAGCTAATTCAAGAGCCTCAACAAAAAACTTTGAAGACCCGTCCATAATAGGTGGTTCTGGTCCATTGATTTGAATAAAACAATTATCAATATCCAAGCCAACAAGAGCTGCGAGTACATGCTCAGATGTTTGAATTTTAATGCCGTCTTTTTCAATATTAGTTCCTCTGTCAGTATTTACTACGTAATTTACATCAGCTCCAATTTTATTTTTACCTTTTATATCATTTCTTATGAAAACAAATCCTGTATCAACTGGTGCAGGCAAAAAAGACAATTTTACCTTTGAACCAGTATGAAGACCAACACCCTCAAGATCTACAGGTTTAGCGATTGTTTTCTGAGGAACAGTTTTTAAAATCATTTCGAAATATTCGATTTTAGTTTGATCGTCAAGTCCCCATTTATTTTAATAAAAATTAGCCTTGGATTAAATTTCATGATCGTAAAATTAAGAAAATTATAAAGAATCAATTTTTATTCCTNAAATATTAATTTAAAAAATNGTTCTTAAAAAAAATATAATAAAAACGTAAATTGGTTCTTTTATTAAAAAAAGCTAAGTATGGAGTCTACCAGAATTCTGTGGGTTGATGACGAGATAGAACACTTGAAACCGCATATCATATTTCTAGAAAACAAAGGTTATAAAGTCTCCTTATCTACAAATGGTTTAGATGCTTTAGAGTATGTCAAAAATAATCAAATTGACATTATACTTCTTGATGAGAATATGCCAGGTTTAAATGGTATAGAAACAATAGATAAATTGAAACAATATGATTCAAGTATACCCATCGTTATGATTACAAAAAATGAGGCTGAAAAAATTATGGAAGATGCAATTGGTAGGAAAATCTCTGATTATCTAATTAAACCTGTTAATCCAAACCAAATTCTCCTGTCTTTAAAAAAAATATTAAATACTAAAAATCTAATTGAAGAAAAAACTATTGAGTCATATCAAAAAGAATATATAAACATTTCAAATTCGATTCAAAAAATTTCAACACCTGATGATTGGATTATTTTTTACAAAAAAATGATATTTTGGGAGCTTGAATTAGAAAATCTTGAAGATCATGCAATGTCTGAAATATATGAGGTACAAATGAAGGAAGCCAATTATAGTTTTTCAAAGTTTGTTGAANATAATTATACCAACTGGATAAAAAAAGAAGATTCAAATACACCTGTATTATCAAACACACTTTTTAATAAAAAAATAATTCCTTTTCTAGATGACAATTATTCAACTCTGCTCATACTTATAGACAATTTTCGACTTGATCAGTGGAAAGCTTTGAGTCCAATTGTTGAGGAGTATTATAAAATTAGAAAAGAAGAGTGTTACTTTAGTATACTCCCTAGTACTACCCAATATTCAAGAAATTCGATTTTTTCAGGAATGACTGCTANGGAAATAGAAAGAAATTATCCCGAATTTTGGAAAAATGATATCGATGANGGAGGTAAAAATTTGTATGAAAATGATTTATTGAAATTGCTAATGAATAATCAAAACAAAAAATTTAGTTTCAGTTATAATAAAATTAAATCTCCATCTGTTGCCAAAAAGTATCTTCAAAACATGTACAATAAAAAAGTAAATTCATTGAATGTACTAGTATATAATTTTGTTGACATGATTTCTCATGCTAAAACTGAAATGGATATAATTAAAGAACTTGCACCCGACAACAAAGCNTATAGATCATTAACAAAATCATGGTTTAAAAACTCTCCCNTACTCGATATTATAAAAAANGCTAGAGATTTAGATTTCAAACTAATTATAACAACAGATCACGGGACAATTAACGTTCAGAATCCAATTGAAATTAAAGGTAAAAAAGATACTAGCTCAAATTTGAGATATAAGTCAGGAAGGAGTATGACATATAATAAAAAGGAACTTGTAGAAGTTAAAAATCCTGAGGATTATGAATTACCAAGAATTTCATTAGATAACTCATTTATATTTTGCAGAAATGATAATTATTTTATTTATCAAAATAATTATAACCATTATGCAAATCACTATAAAAATTCTTTTCAGCATGGTGGAATTTCAATGGAGGAAATGATCATTCCTTTTATAACTTTTCTTCCAAAATGATACAAATAAATTAAAATGGAACTAATATATTCGTTGACTGAAATAAACTATATCTCAAAAAAAATCTCTAAACAACTAAATAACCAAATTGTGCTATTCAAAGGCCCTATGGGATCAGGAAAAACAACGTTAATTAAATCAATTTGTAAATACCTAAACTTCAATGATAATATTTCAAGCCCAACATTTTCACTTGTAAATACATATGAAAACAGCACAAATAATATAATATATCACTTTGATTTATTCAGAATTAAAAATTTAGAAGAAGCTTTGGATATTGGAATAGAGGAATATTTGGATTCAGGAAATAAATGTTTTATTGAATGGCCTGAAATAATTAATGAATTATTAGATTTTAAATGTACTACAATAGAAATGAGTGTAGTTGATGATAATAAAAGAAGAATTAAAATAAATTAAATGTTATTAATTAAAAGATTTGGCTATTTTTTATTTGGTCTTTGCATAGGTCTTGTAATATTATCTTTTTTTTTAAGTGGTAAAAAAACAAGTTGTAATTACGGACCTGAAGCAAGAGTTAAGAGTGAATTATTAAAAAAAAAATACATTGNTCAAAATATTTTAATTGATTCAATTATTGATTTGAATGATGNTCTAATCAAAGAGTTTATTAAAAACTCATCTGTTAATTTTTCTAAAAGTGATACCTCAAAAGACTCATGTAAAATCTATAATCTAAGTGGAAATATGTTGATGAAATACAGGGAAATTATTTTTGAAAACTGTACTAAGACGATAAAAATTTTAAATATCAAGCAATAGTTTTTCTTCTTTTTACCTCAGATTTAATTAATTCAAGCTCTCTATTTGTTTGACCAGAAACAGAAGTGTTTTCCTCGGCTCTTCTAATTAAAAACGGAATGACATCTTTTACAGGTCCATATGGTAAATATTTAACAGAATTATATCCGTTTTTAGCTAATGTAAAAGTCAAATTATCACTCATGCCNANTAACTGTCCAAAATACAAATTTTGGTTATTTTTTGAGATNGNCATTTTATCTGCAANNANAANTGCATTCAATACACTTTGCTCATTATGACTNCCTAAAAAAATTGAAAACAGATCAATATTATCAAACATAAACTCTANCCCTTTATTATATTGATTATCTGTATCTTCCTTTGAATTGCAAATTGGGCTTTGATAATTCATTCTTCTAGCTCTTAATCTCTCCTTCTCCATATAAGCTCCCCTAACTAGTTTAATACCAATCTTAAANTTAGATTTAGTTGCTTTGTTTTTTAAATTTTTTAAGTATTCTAATCTTCCCTTTCTATACATTTGAACGGTATTAAATATCANCACATCTTTTTTATTGTACTCAANCATAAACTCTTCGACTATTTCATCAATTGCAGGTTGAATCCAACTTTCTTCTGCATCTACAAAAACTTTAATATTAATAGACTTTGCCTTTTCAAATGTCATCCTAAAACGATTAACCATTCTATTCCATTCTTTTTTTTCAATCAAACTAAAAGGTATTGATTTACTTTTTTTTTCCAATAAATCAGTCGAACCATATCCTGTTGGTTTAAAAACTACGAAAGGAAGATTAAGATTATTCTTTGAAATATCAATAGTTTTTAATGTGGACTCTAAACATTGATCATAATCTGCATTTGATTGTGCAGCTTCAACAGAGTAATGTAGATAAGAACTTACATTCCTCGATGCAAGTGAGTCTACTACCCTAACAGAATCAACATCGTTAATTCCAGCACAAAAATGATCAAATACAGTATTTTTAATTATAAAATTTANAGGTAAACGTAATTTAATTGATAAAAAAACTAATGCTTTACCAAGAGTTACAAGAAANGGATAAGAAATTAATTTAAAGAGATAAAAAGCTCGCCTTAGCTCTTTATTAGATTTTAATTCAAAAGCTGTCTTAGTGTCATTAAAATCAACTATTTTTTTCAAATTTTTAAAATTAAAAAGTATATTGAAATAAGAAATTAATCTCTTTTGCAAGATAAAATTTTATTTTTGCACAATGAATCAAATTAAGGGCAAAAATTACTCAGTTTATTTTGAAAAAAATGGCTATGATAAACTTGATGAAATAGTCAAACAAAACTCATATTCTTCAATATATGTTTTGGTTGACTCAAATACCAATAAAGAATGTATTCCAATTTTTAAGAAACGTATTTCTAATTCATTTAGTTTTATAGTTATTGAAATTGATGAAGGAGAAGAGAATAAAAATATTAACTCATGCCAAAAGGTGTGGACTATTCTTTCTGATAAAGGTGGAGATAGAAAAAGTTTGGTGATTAATCTTGGAGGTGGGGTGATAACTGATATAGGAGGTTTTATTGCATCCACTTTCAAGCGAGGAATTGATTTCATAAATATCCCAACAACTCTATTGTCAATGGTTGATGCTTCAATTGGAGGAAAAACGGGAATTGATTTTGGTAATCTTAAAAATCAGATAGGTGTAATTAATGATCCTAAACTAGTAGTAATTGATCCATTTTTTTTAAATACTCTATCTATNAAAGAATTAAGAANTGGTTATTCGGAAATGCTAAAACATGGATTAATTACAGATAAAAAATATTGGGATAANGTTTCAGCAATTCTATTAGAAAAANAAGAACCNGGAATAGATGAAATATTNACATCCATAAAAATTAAAAACAAAATTGTATTAGATGATCCTTTTGAAAANAATAAACGAAAAGTTTTAAATTTTGGTCATACNGTTGGNCANGCAATTGAATCATTTTTNNTGAATTCACAAACTCATAANAAACTTAGTCATGGANAATCTATAGCAATAGGAATGATTATTGAGGCTNATATTTCTTATGATTTATGTAAGCTTAAAATTTCTGAAGCTAAAGAAATTAAGAACGTTTTTAATTCGATTTTTGAAATAGTTAATTTAACCGAAAACGACTGCGATCAAATTATATCACTTTTAAAACATGATAAAAAAAATAGTCATGGTAAAACCAATTTTGTATTAATAGAATCAATAGGAAATGCACTTATTGACATTCAAGTGCCGGTTAAAAATATCAAAAAAGGATTTGAATTTTATTTATCCTAAGCAGAATTTCTACTCGCATTTATATTTCCAAATAGTGATCTGGTAACCATCTTTTCAAAAACTGCCAAACTTTTATCATCTAAATGATTTTCTTTTTTATTTTTTTGAATTTGCATCAATGAGTATTGTTGAATGGTAATTAGTGGATTTACTATATTTTCTCTAATTTCAATTGATGCTTTTCCAGCCTTTTCATTTTGCATTAGACTCTTAAAACCAGTTAATTCTAGAATCATTTGCTTGCTAAGTTCAAATTCATGATAAATTAAATTCCAAAATTTTCCATATTCAGAGTCTTTGGACAGATATTTTGTTAAAGGGAAAAATGATTTTGTAAGACTCATCATACTATTTGCAATTAGTGTTCTAAAGAATGCATTGTTTTTATATAACCTTTTGACGTTTCTAAAGCTTTTATTCTTTTTAAATTCATTTAGTGCTGTTCCAACTCCATAAAAACCTGGTACATTTTGTTTTGATTGACTCCAGCTTCCTACAAAAGGAATAGCTCTTAAATCATCCAATGATAATTCTTTGTTTATTCCTCTTTTAGATGGACGGCTACCAATATTAGTTTTAGCATAATATGGAAGTGTTGTTATGTTTTCTAAATATTTTAAAAACTTAGGATGTGCTTTAAATTCCTCGTAAGCTTTGTGACTTAATGATGCAAGAGACTCCATTGTATCGCGATCTTTAGGATCAAGGTTATTTGAATTATTTATGAATATTTCATTTTTTATACCTGAGCTAAGTAGTTGNTCAAGATTATATTGTGATGACTCCAATGTTCCAAAGTTTGANCTTATNGTNTGCCCCTGAATAGTTAATTGAATATCATCTGCCTGTATATCAGTTCCTAAGGAATTATAGAATTCNTGAGTTCTTCCCCCTCCTCTAGCTGGTGGCCCNCCCCTNCCATCAAAAAAAGCAACGGAAATACCGTGCTTTGATGCNAGCCTACTTAGGTTCTCTTTTGCTTTATATATACTCCAATTTGCCATTAGATATCCACCATCTTTTGTTCCGTCAGAAAAACCTAGCATTATAGTTTGTTTGTTTCCTCTAGTTAGAAGATGTGAGAGGTATGTTGAGTTTTCGAATAATGATTTAACAATGGATGTTGAGTTTTTCAAATCAGAAATTGTTTCAAAAAGTGGAATTATATCAACCTTAGGTTTGTTCCAATTACTTAACCTAAGCATTGCAAAAACCTGAAGTATAGATTCTAAGCTGTTACAATTACTTATTATATATCTATTACAGCCTTTTTCACCATTATTTTTTTGAATTTCTTTCATCACCTGAATACTTTCAAGTGTTTCGGAGGTAATTTTATTTTTAAAAAAGGAAGGAAGAATATTTCCTTTAATTTTTGTAAGAATTTCACATCTATTTNTTTCATCTAGTAAAGANTAGTCTTTTANTTCATTTCCTAGTAAATCAAGNACTTCNTTGTTCTTTAAAATATTATTAAAAACATCAGAATGTACCCTTGAATCTTGCCTTAAATCCATACTAGCAAAATGAAATCCAAATAACTTAACCTTATAAATTAAATCTAAAATCAAATCTTCATACAAGCCATCATTTTTTTGTTTGAGAAGTTTATGGATCTGATTTAACTCATCTTCTAAATAAGAGAGTTTTAGACTGTGCTTTTCAGAATTAAATAACGCTTTATAAACTGTATCTTGGAGATTTTCNACTTTTTCAAGTATACCATCAAAAGTTAGTTTTCTACTTAGTGCTCTTAGTGCTCTGTAATAATTTCTAAGTACAGAGTGTTTTAACTTGTTTGCTGTTTTTAATGTTATTTCAGGGGTAACATATGGGTTTCCATCTCTATCTCCTCCAGGCCAAAAACCAAAATCAAAAATTGAATTATCAAGCTTTTTGGNTTCAAAAACGTTCTTATTCAAATAATTTACAATATTTCCTGCTGAGTGAAAGAAAATATTTTCTAAATACCATATTAGACTTGTTGCCTCATCATATGGTGTTGGCTTTTTACTTTTATAAAACCTTGTTCTTCCCAGTTGTTCCAATAATTTCTTTGTTGTATCAAGAGAATCGTTATTTATAGATTCTGATAAATCATTTATAATTCCTAGCACNCTGCCGGGATAAAACTGAGTTGGATGNGCNGTTAAGACTATTCTTACTTTAAAATTATTTAAATACTCCCTAAGAGTATCTAAATTATTTGAGCTAACAGCCTCTTCTTTCATAAATCTAAGAGTACCTCTACCATGAAGATTATTTACATATGAAAATCCAGCATCTTCGATAGCATCAAATAAAACAACTTGACGTTCTACATACTGAATGAAATTAAATAACAACTCGTTTTTTTGATTTTCATTGTAATCTGGTAAGATTTTATTAAAAAATTTATTTACTATTCTCATTGGATTATCGCCCTTATCANATCCTTTTTTACAATAATCTGAAAATAGAGGTAACATTAAAGATGTCCTCCTAATACTATCAAAAGGTAATGTTAGAAATAAGCTGTTATATATTTGAAACTTGGAGCGNATTACTTCATTAAATCTATCAATTTTGGGCTCTCTAGCCATAGTTTTATAGGTCGTTAAAAATACTGTGCATTAATCTTTTCTTATCATTTATACTTTCCTCAAGAGATATCATAGATTCAGTTCTATTGATTCCATCTATGTCATCAATTGAAAAAATAATTTCTTTTGCATGACTTGTATCTTTTGCTCTTAATTTGCAAAAAATATTGTACTTACCAGTAGTAATGTGGGCTACTGTGACATTTGGAATTGCATTTAATTTATCAATTACAAATTTTGTTTTTTGAGTTTTTTCTAATAATATACCTACATAAGCTATAAATGAATATCCTAGTTTTTCATAATCTAGATTTAATGATGAACCTCTAATGATCATTGCGTCTTCCATTTTTTTTACTCTAACATGNACTGTTCCTGCAGATACTAATAATTTCTTTGCTATATCAGTAAATGGGATACGNGTATTTTCTATAAGTAAATCGAGAATCTGACGATCTATNTCATCTAACTTGATTCTTCCATGTTCCATTTTTATTAAATTTTTCGACAAAATACNAAAATTATTGAATTATTCTTATCAAAAGAAGCGATTCTCTACATATTTAACAACTTATCAGTGATATGTTTCATTTTTGNACTCAAATAATTTAATTTGAATTTAATTGGGCCTGAAATTTCNAGATTTTTAAACTCNACTGTTTTATGAGCTAATCCAACATAGCTATCAGAATAACCTATAAACTTTGGAACAAAATCTATATTNGAATTCTTTAAAATTTCTTTATANTTAATAACTAAATCTTGATTAATATAGGTTGATTGATTGTCATTTATATCAACGCCCTTTATAAGTAAATCGCAATAATCCATATTATTTTCNGGAATACTCAAATAGTCATTTACTGAATAAGCTTTATGATTATTTTGAATAATTGATTTTAAAACATGTATTAAAGTGNTTAACATATGTTTCCTTGTGATATTTCTACTGTAATCGTCCTGGTAATGTCCAGCTTCAAATAAAATCGTTGAAACTCCTAGGCTTGAAAATTTATCTCCCACGCAATTAATATTAAAACTATCATCAAATCTTGCGATTTGGTTAGGTATATAATTCTGCATGTGATTATTAATGGAAGCAATTAACTTCATTGAATCTTCTCTAGATTTTGAGATAGTTCCTTTATTATCAGATGCAGGGGCCAAAAAAGAAAGAGTAGATGGTAACCCCATCTTTCCTGCAGAGTAATGGGTCCTTTGTCCATGTAAATTAAAACAAAAATCAGGCTTAATCTTATTAAACACCTTCATCAGTGTTTTACTTTCAGATTGAGTTAAATTAACAAAATCTCTATTTAAATCAACTGAATTAGNATTATGTCTGGTNTAAAGNGCAGCACCATCAGGGTTTAACTGTGGAATTAATATAAGTTTAAGTTTTTTAAGTAAATATGAATAATCTCCGGATTCAAATAAATTTAATAGATCAATAAGNGATTTTGTAGTAGTAGACTCATTGCCATGCATCTGAGACCAAATAAGTACTTTTAAGGNACCTTTNCCAATTTTATACCCATATATGGGTCTTTTCNGTTCACTATACCCTAAAACGGTNAGATTTCCTAATTTTTTCAGGCTCCAAAGAAAAGAATTCAATTTATCTGGAGGAAGGTATCGATCTTTAAAATTATTAATATNTACCATAATTAATACAAATGTAGTTCAATGGTTGTTAATTTTTGTAAACACAAAAAATTACTTCTGTATACAGTTTTGTAACTAAAAATTTACTAATTGTAAACAAAAATAACTTTATTNTATATAAAATATTTAAAATCAATAGTTTATGANTAAAATATAAATAAATAATTTAATAAATAAACCCCTTTTTAGTGTTGAAAATTCTTTGTATATTTATGTANATTTTATTTTGTTTACAATGTTAAACTACTTAGAGATAACAAAAAGGATAGAAAATTTAATTCATGATAGTGGATTATCCGCCTCAGCATTTGCAGAAAAAATTGGAGTACAACGATCTTCAATATCTCATATCTTGTCTGGAAGAAATAAACCAAGTTTAGATTTTTTAGCCAAAATTGTTGAAGTTTTTCCAAAAACATCTTTAAATGAGCTTGTTTACGGTGATTTATCAAATACACCCCACTANTCTANTNAATCATCTNGTTTAAATCCTTTAGAGGCGCTTAAAACACCTATTTCACCAAAAACCGATCCCAATCACATAATCTCGGATAAAATTATCAATGCCGATATAATTGTTTTAAATCCTGATGGTACTTACAATAAATATTCTCAAAAGAGTTAGTATTTTTACATTATGAAANTATTATCTTCTTTTATTTTGTTTTTGGCATTTATTAATTGTTACACAGCTGAAAGAGACTGTTTATCCTTCCATAATGGTGTNTTTGAGTTTGAAACTATTGTAAACAACCAATTAGAATCCTCACGTTTTATAAGAAATGATTCTATTGAAATAGAGTATTATAANGGAGAAGTTGATTCTGCTAGTATTCGCTGGGTNAATGACTGTGAGTGTGTTTTAACAAAATTAAATCCAAAAAANAATCAGGANAAGAGACCTATTAGNATGAGGATTTTAACAACTAAGAAAAATAGCTATACTTTCGANTATTCNTTNGTAGGANANNTANANAATACTCNNAGAGGNACCATAAANAGGATTGAGTAATAAACCTTATTCGTTTTATCTCTGNAAATATATCCATCCTTCAAAATCTATTTTNCCATTNCCATCTAAATCTAATCTATAGAAGTAGCTTCCAGANGGAAGTACATTTCCTTTGAACTGACCATCCCAATNATTNCTNTATGGNCTTGCACTAAATATTTGTTTNCCTGTTTTAGAAAAAATCCACACCTGACTTCTTGGATACCTGTCAACCTCATCAATTTTCCANANATCNCCNATTCCATCTCCNTTAGGNGAAAAGAAATTNGTTATTTTAAAATTTAATCCATTTGATNTNAAATCTTCTGGATANTCTGNANTATNAAGTGGATCTGAGCCAGCATTTTTNTCATCAATATTAGGGATACCNTCNCCATCACTATCATTATTTGGATCNTNATCTTTATCNTCATATTTATCCACTACACCATCCGAATCTGAATCATNTGTATCAGATTCCAATGCATCATANANACCATCTCCATCTGCATCATCATCAGTTGGATCNCCATTNCCATTAGCATCCTCAAGAGCAGTTGGAATACCATCTCCATCATCATCATCGTCTAAATCGTTAGTAATACCATCTCCATCAGTATCAAGATTATCTTCTNGTGAATCAGGAATTCCATCCCCATCATCATCAATATCCTGGTTATTTCCCTCTCCATCTCCATCTGTATCTAACCACTCAGATGGGTCAAAAGGAAAATCATCAATTTCATCTGGGTAACCATCATTATCATCATCGGTATCAGCACAGTCAGGAATAAAATCATTATCATTATCGGTTGGGGTACTCAGAANGTTTAAAGAGTCTGATAAACATTTAATTTCATCCTCATCGGAGTAACCATCCCCATCATCATCTAAGTCAGCGTTATTTCCTATTCCATCTCCGTCAGTATCTGTCCACTCTGAACCGTCTAATGGAAAAACATCTTCAGTATCCAAAACACCATCTCCATCATCATCAACATCAACACAGTCTGGTATAAAATCTCCATCAGTATCTAAAGGGGTGCTTAATGGATCTAATGGATCTGATAAACATAAATTTTCATTTACATCGGAGTAACCATCACCATCATCATCTGAATCAATAGTATCCCCTATCCCATCTCCATCAGTATCTAAATCATTAACAATAAATACAGTGCTTATTGACGAAGAGCTGAATTTATCTGATTCTAACTGAGTTGCAGTGATTACGGTCGATCCAATACCTGTTATAGTAATCTGGTCACCAGAAACTATTGCAATTGATGGATCACTAGAGGTATATTGAAATGCACCATCTCTATTAGAAGAAGGAGGAGTGATTTGAAAATCATCATCTATTATCAATTTATCTGGAATTCCAAAATTACTGAGAGTTGTTTTTCCTTTTAAAATATTTATTTCAACCACCCTAGGAGCAGCCATGTTATATATATTATTACCTGATTGTGTGACACGTACTGAAACTATACCAATATAATCAATAGCAAGACTATTATCAGTTAACATAACCCCAGTATTTGATCCAACGGGAGTAATTAATTGATAATCAACATCAAGAAAAGAA
This sequence comes from Flavobacteriaceae bacterium, assembly GCA_002713495.1. Taxonomy (GTDB): domain Bacteria; phylum Bacteroidota; class Bacteroidia; order Flavobacteriales; family Flavobacteriaceae; genus Marivariicella. The sequence continues at coordinate 1,369 of PATA01000019.1, read as the reverse complement.
CTTGAAGAAGCATTAATTGTGTAACCAAGGTTTTCTGTGTAATAAATGCTCTCTGGTGGCTCTGGATTGAATATGATATTTTGATTTGATTTTACTACATCAATTGTTAGCACTATGCTCGCAACATTATAATTTGAACTAAAAGAAGGATCAGTTGTGAATGTTATAGTAACTACTCCGGTTTGATTAATACTAGTTAACTCATAATTCGAAACCGTACCTGATAAGCTAGCAGCTGAACCAGCGGAGAGAGTAATCACTACAGGGGCACCAGAGCTAGAAATAGCTGAAATAGGTAAACTTGTAAAATCCTTCAGCGGTTGAACCGTTGGAATATCACCAACAGTTATGTACTGATCTGCTCTATTTACAGTAAGATTAATAATTTTCGTAGTTGAATTGTAGTTGTTATCAGATGCTTGATTAACTGTTATTTGGGTAGTACCTGCTCCTAAAATGGTTACAGTATTTCCGCTTATTGAGGCAATTCCACCATCGGTAATACTATAACTAAATGCACCGGTACTACTAGAGGTTGCTGACAAATTAAAATCAGAATCATCAAACTCCTTAGTTATATCAGAAATACTAATCACTGGATTAACCTTATTTACTGTTAACACCATTGTGTTTGTTGCAGAATTAAAATTGATATCCTGCTCCTGAACAACAGTCACTATTGTAGAACCAGCTCCTTGAATAGTTACTGTGTTTCCGCTAACTGTGGCAACTGATCCATCTGATATACTGTAGGTAAAAGCACCTGTGCTACTGGATGTTGCAGATAAAATAAAGTCTGGGTCAAGAGTTGTTTTTGTGATACTTGAAAAAGTAATACCAGGATTTGTTTTAACAACAGTCAGAGTCATTGATGCTGAGGCTGAGTTATAATTTGCATCTGCAGCTTGATTTACAGTAAGAATTGTAGAACCAACTCCCTGTATACTTGCTAAACTACCAGTTAATGTGGCTACTGATCCATCTGATGAGCTATAAGTAAAACTTCCAGTAGAACTCGATGTTGCAGATAAATTAAAATCTGGATCAATAGTTATTTTGGTTATATCAGAAAAAGAAATTACAGGATTTCCCTTGTTAATTGTTAGAGTCATTGTTGCAGTTGCAGAATTATAGTTGCTGTCTGTAGCTTGATTTACGGTAACAATGGTTGTTCCAACCCCTTGAATAGTTACTGTATTTCCACTAACTGTAGCTACTGATCCATCTGCAATACTGTAGGAATAGGCACCTGTGCTTGGTGATGATGCGGATAGATTAAAATTAGGGTTACCATAGGTTTCAGTTATATCTCCAAAGGTTATTGAAATATCTGTTTTGCAAGACTCCCCCCACTGAGGTAAAAAGCTTG
>PATA01000018.1 GCA_002713495.1 Flavobacteriaceae bacterium | reverse complement strand
CAGCAAGTTCCTATACTACTCAAACGGTTTGTGCTGGAAGTGCTATTGAGTCTATTACTTATGAATTAAAAGGAAGTGCAACTCAAATAAGTCCTGCTATACCTCTTACTTTTCCTTCAGGTATTACTGTTAATGGTAATAAATTAGCTCAATCTAATACTGTTACTGTAACTGGTGCAGCCGTTGGATCATATATAATAGCAGTTAATGGAGTTATGTATTCATATAACGCTGTAAGTGGTAATACTTCAAAAACTATTAGAGATGCTTTATTTACTGCAATTGATGGAAGTGCATCTGCAAGTGTTACTGTTGCGAAGGTTGGGGACCATACGATTATACTTACGTCAATTTCTAATGGAGTTCCATTTGGGATTAATTTGGGAGGTACGGCAGGAGACTCTAGGATGACAAATTCTATAACTACTTCTAATACTAATGAAATTATTATTAGTGGAACAATAGGTTCTGGAGTTGCCTCGGGAACTTACAGTTACACAATCTCTACAACAGGAGCAAATGAATGCACAATAAATGACTCTTTAAGTGGAGTGTTAAATGTTAGCGCTGCATCAACTATAACTGTAATATCAGCAGCTGGAACTACTACTCAAACCGTTTGTAATAATACTGCAATCACTAATATTGATTATAATATTGTTGGATCAGTTAGCGCAACAGTNAANCCTCCTACAGCCTTAGTTGTAGATGGTCTGCCTAACGGTGTAGTTGGAAATTATNTNGGTGGTGGAGTTTTTAGAATATCTGGAACACCAAGTACAACAGATATTATAACAACAGAGTATACTTATACCATTGTAACACTTTCAAATACTAATGGGTGTAGTGAATCACAAATACAAGGGACTATTACTGTTGACCCTCTTCAAGGAGGAATTATAAATAGCGGGAATAATCAAGTGTACTGTTATGACCCATCCAACCCATCCTCAGTTCCAACTCCTCTATCAGTTACTGGTGCGACAGCAGCAGCTAGTGGAGTTGAATATCAGTGGGAGATATCACTTGACAATAATAATTGGGAAGACATTCCCGGGGCTACTGGAGTTAGCTTTACAGTGGGAACTGTAACCCAAACCACATATTATAGAAGAATGACCCAGAGAGTTTCAGGAGGTACTATTAAGTGTGAGATTCCTTCAGAGGTTCATAAAATTACAGTTAATGCTTTTGACGTAGGTCAGATTGCCATGCCTGAGTTTATATGCTACAATAGTATTCCAAATCAATTACTTAGTGTTAAAGATGCTACATCTGTAAATGGAGCAATTACATATCAATGGCAGGTATCAACTAATAATATTAATTGGACAAACATCCAAAATGCTACTTCAGCATCCTATCAACCACCAGGTGCTTTAACTTCATCACTTTATTACAGAAGACAAGCTATTTCATCTGTTACTGACAATATTAATCAAATAACCATTACTGGTGATGTTGGAACAGGAAAAGCATTCTCAATGATTATTAATGGAACTGCTATTACGGTAGTTACTGGAACAACAACCAAAACTAAGGCCGATGCTCTGGTAGCTTCAATAACAGCTGATACCTCTTTACCAGTAAATGCTGCTAATGTAGATGGTGTAATAACTCTAACACCAAAAGTTGCAGGAACCACATACACTTATTCAGATTCAAATAATACAGGGGGTACTGCATCCATGACAGCTATCGATACTACTCCAAACATATGCAGTGCAACTACAAGTTCTGTATTAATTTCGGTTATTGATGATATTAATAAGGCAAATACAGTTGCAGATCAAACCATTTGTTCCGGTGCTACTCCAGTTGATATATCAGCTACTGGAGTCTCGAATTCACCTAATTTTGGAAATATATCTAATGCATGGTTTGGTTCTACTGATAATGAAAATTTTTCCGCTCTTGGTGGAGGTTATAATAATGTAAATACTACAACTTTAGACCCAGCGACTGCTCTAACTCAAACTACATATTTTAGAATTCGCTCAACTAATACCTATAATATATATCCTGTTCAAAGAATTACAGTTTCTGGTAACGGAGCTGCAATTGGAGAAACATATAAAATAACTGTGGATGCAGCGGCGACTACTTCGGCAACTTTTACAACAGTCACAACAGTTACTTTAAACTCTAAAATAACCGAGGGAATTGCAAATGCAATTAATAATACGGCGGGAATTAGTGATGTTGTCGAAGCATATGATTATCAAAATGGTACTATTGATATTAGAGGTAAAGCGGCAGGTACTGCAATTACGATAACAAGAACTCTGGGTGGTAGTGCTAATGCAAGTATTTCCGCTCCATCGGTTATTAAATCGACATCCTCTACCTGCTTTAAAGATTCAAATTCTGCTACTGTCATAGTTAGTCCAATTGAGGATATAACTCAAAGTGGTGGACCAATCAATCAAACTGTTTGTAGAAATGATCCAATTCAAGCAATTGATTTTGAGATTGCTGGAGGAACTGCTGATCTAGTTATTACTCCCTTTTCTATTGATCCATCTGATAATAGTAAATCCAACGATGAGGCTACAACAGAGCCCCCTTATGCAGATGCTTCAAATTCAGTGAATGGCATCACAGTTAATAGAATAGGCGGAACGCTTTATAGATTTTCAGGTAATCCAACTAGTGGTCTTTCTTATACCGTTAAAACAGAATCATACCAGAAAGATCGAATTAATATTGTTGGAGCGCCAAAAGTTGGAGAATTATATACTGTAGTAATTAATTCTTTTTCTATAACTGTAACCGCAACAACAGCTACTGTTGGAAGTTTGGTAACTTTACTTACAAATGCAATTAATAATGATGCTAGGATAAACAATGCTACTACAGGAGTTGCAGCAACAGGAGATACTGGAGCTGGAACAATAACAATTGTAGCCCATAAAGAAGATACCCCATATACCATTGGATTTCAAAATAGTTTGGCTCAAGATATTTCAACAATTGCTTTGACAGGAACAACAAACTCCAATGGTGAGGTTTATACCATAGTTATTAATGGAGTACCCTATGTTAGTTCTCCAGGAACTGGAATTGGAGCTGCCGCAGTTGCAACTGAATTAAGTGGATTTATGGATGCTACTGATTTAATTTCCTCTACTGTTGATGGTTCAACTATCACAATAGAAGCAGAAAAAAGAGGGGTTGTTCTTTCAATTGAAACATATTCCTCAGGTGACACTCCTCAAATAACATATTCAACAACTAGCACTCAATCTGCAACTACTTCAATTGGATCTAACATGAGTATTACTCCAATTTGGTGTGCTGGTTGCTCTGATCCCTCAATTAGTGGAGTAATTGATGTTAATCAACCAGTTACTCCCCCAGTATATATTATTGCTAATTACCCTACCGGATATGATGGTGTCTCTGGAAATATGCAATTAACTTCTGAGACTATGATTAATGATGGGGGTGTTAGAATTTATAATGGTGCAAGTTGNGGAACACCAGAAATTACAGATTTTGATGCTTGTGGGCAATCAAATGCTGCTGGCTTGCAATGGTCACTGACTGCTGGTGCCGGAACAATAGACATTAATACTGGTTCAGTAATATGGAATCCTGATTTTGCTGGAATAGCAACTATTTCAGTTCAGACCCTAGGTTGTAATGGACCATCAGGAACTAAAACTCAAAATATTGAAGTTTTTGCAGCGGATCCAATTGAGGAGCATATTTTTATTTCGGCATCAGTTGCAGCTACTGATGTAGTAACCGTAACTGTTGACGGAACCTCTCATGGATATACTGTAACTGGAGCTCCTCTTACTGTAGCTGCAACAGTAGAATCAATTACTACACTTATAAATTCAAGCTTTGGTTCATCACCTTTTAGTTTAACTGCAACCAATGTTGGTAATACACATGTTAAAGTTACTTCAAGTATTTCATCGGTCACAAATTTTGATATTTCTGCATCTATTTCTTCTACTGCGGCAACACTAAATTCAGTAACGGTAAACTCAGCAAGTACAACATTACAGACACCCTCTTCTCCATCCGAACCCTCTGTTCTTGAACAATTTCAAAGACAGTTAATAGAAATTACTAATAATTCTGGTGGTACAGTAAACGTACCTGCGGGAGAAGTTTATAGGATGAAAATAAACGGACGCTGTTACGAATACACTACTACGGCAAGTGCAACAGCTAACGACATACAAACAAGTTTTATAAGTCAAATTAACGGTGCTACTCATACATTCAGAGGTTCTGAGGGAGTAACAGCTTCTTCTCAAAACGCTGGAGCAACTTATTCTAGTTTACGAGTAACGGCAGATTATCTGGGTTATAGTGATTATGGTACAAATTTTGTCGTGGAATTTGAAAGGATACCAGTTCCAAATAATGCGTTTTCTCCAGCTTACAATTTAAGTTCATATACGCAGATAGCATCTTCAAGATATGTTTGTGGTCCTAATTGGAATACGCATACTGGAGCTCAACCTAATTGTGAAATTACAGATTCCACTGAATCAACACAGTTTTTTGCTCAATCAGAAAACTATCAATACATTACCTGGTCCTTATCTTCGGTTAATCCAGGAACCGGAAGTCCCCTTACTGTTATTGATAATGAGGCAAATACAACTTTTACCCAGCGAGGTATCCTTGATTGGACCTCTGGTTTTCATGGAAGCTTTAACTTAAACGCTACTGCAATCGGTTGTGATGGGGTTACAACATCACCACTTTCAACAAAGAGTATCGTAATTGCTAGTAGAGCAGTTACACCAACTGATATAATAGTTCAAGGAGGTAGCTTTTTACCCAGCTGTCCTGGATCTACCGCATCCACACAGTTTTATTCAGATCCAGGTTCTGGAAATAGTGTTACTTGGTCTATTGATAATAACTCTGCTGGAGTAATTAACTGTGATACAGGAGTTTTAACATGGAATTCTGATTTTTCAGGAACAGTTAATATTACTGCAACATCAACTGGATGCGGGGCTCCTTCAGTTACTGTTCCTTTTAATGTCCCTCCAAATCAGACTCTGACCAAAACCTCAGCTGCAGGAAGTGAGGTTCAAGATGTATGTGTAAATACTTCTTTACCTGTATCAATTACTTACAATGTTACAGGAGGAGCCACTGGAGCATACATCCCTGCTCTCTCTGGAACAACTGGTTTACCAGTTGGTGTAACAGGTACTTTTAGTCCAACAAATATGATTTATGATGTTACGGTATCCGGTGGAGGAAATGCAGCAGCCTCAGAAAGCTTTAAAATATTTATTTCTGGAAAGATATATGACTATGTGGTTACAGGAACACCTGATAAAGATGCTGTTGCCACTGCAATTGCAAACCTAATTAATGCTGATGGACTGAGAATTGTTAATGCCGACGCTGCATCAACAGCCGGTACAATAAGATTATCAGCAATAAATCCCGCAACCTATTTTAGTATAAATCTATTAGAAAATTCAACTAATCTTTCAATGTCTACCCCAACAAACCCTGTTCAAGGGGTGGGAGTATACATCATTGAAGGAACTCCAACCGCTCCTGTTTCCTCGCCTACAAGATATAATTACACTGTTCTCACTACTGGAAGTTCATGTACTCCTGGAACAGCAAGTGGTTATATAATTGTTGAACCTGAGTCTTTGCTAACCCGAACTTCAGTATCGGGAACTCAAGCACAGGAATTGTGTGTAGGGGAGGATATAGTAGATTTAACTCTCGAGGTCTTCAATGGAGCCACTGGAGCTAGCGTACCACCACTAAGTGGTTTAACTGGATTACCTGAGGGAGTTGATCAAAATTTCACTCCTTTGAATCAAACAGATGATATAAGTTTTTCCGGTGCTAATTCGGGTTCTTCAACTGAAACTTACAGTATTGCACTGAGTGTAAATGGAGGGGGTTCACATACAGTAACCTATACAGCGTCACCAAACTCAACTTTGGCTACTGTTCGATCTGGAGTTGCAAGTGCAATAAATCAGTATGTAAAATTAATTACCATAACAGGACAAGGAACAGCAATTAACAATTCATATACTGTAACTCTAACAACTGATGCTTCAAGATCTGCAATATTTACTGCCGTAACAACAATAACTACCAATATTCAAATTGCTAGTGGTCTTGTAAGTGAAATAAATAATACAGCTGGAATTCAAGATGTTGTTGAAGCAATGGATATGGGGAATGGTTCATTTAAGCTTTTTGGAAAAGTAATTGGAACCTCTATTGATAATATTACTTCTTCGGTTTCTGGAACTGGTTCAATCGGCAACCCAGTAACGCTTGATTTGACCTCGAGTATTTCAGCCACAATAACAGCTAGTGGAACAGTTAGAGTTACAGGTACAAACCTTGGAGTTCCACAAAGTGTTATTGTAGTTGCTGATCCTACAATTGATCTTTCTGTTGCTCCTGTGAGAGGAACAGGTGTTATAACCATATCTGGGACTCCATCAGTTACTTTAAATAATACCAACATATATAATTTTACAATTAATTCAACAGGTAATATTTATTCTTGTGATGAAGATATATATACAGGTTCTATTAAATTAAAACCACGTGAAAGGATTAATCACCCTACAACAATAGTTTCCTCTACATTTTCAACTACAAGCGCAACAGTTAATGGATTACTTAATCAAGTTGTATGTGATGGTGATGAGTTGGTCGGAATAAGATTAGATTTATCTGGATCTTCAGTTACTGCTAGTTCAGCTCCCTTAAGTTTATTTACTGGGTTACCTCCAGGTATTGCCCTTACTCCCAATTCAACAGCTCAGGTTCGAACAACACAGGTTTCAGGGACTATGTCATCCGGTGATTCATTTGTAATTAATATAAATGGTGTAGAGTATACATATAGCACAACAGTCACTAAAACATATTCTGAAGTGGTGCTTGGAATAGTAACTTCAATTAATACTGCAACTGGAAATAGAGCGAGCCCAGTAACCGCTAAAGTTTCAGGAACAACAATTGTATTAACAGCTGATGTTCCAGGAATATCATTTTCATACACGGCTACATCTACTAATGCAAATTCAGCCACCAATTCATCAACGCTAAATAGCTCAGTAGCGGGAGATATTGAAAATGATAATTATGTAACTCTAACAGGTGACCCTGATCCAGTTACTACTGCAACAACATATTATTACACTATCCAGACAACTGGAACATCCTGTACCCCTCATGCAACTGTTACTGGGACTATCACTTTACTTGCTCAACCAATAGTTGGTTTGAGAACTGCTCCAGGAACAGATTCTCAAGAGGTTTGTGAAAATTCTAATATAATCCCAGTATCTTTTAAAGTTTATGGTGGTGCAGTCTCTCTGACAACTCAAAATAATTCTGGTTTTGATAGGGTGCCTCCTGGACTTACCGAAAGTTACAGCGATACCAATCAATCTGATGAAATAATATGGTCAGGACCAGCTACAGCTCCAGTATCTGAAACTTTTGGAGTACAAATTAATGAAACTACTTATACTGTTTCAACTGTTATTGGAGAGACTATTATTACTTTTATTGACAGATTGGTCGACAAAATAAATAATGATGTTTCAATCAATGTTACAGCGTCTTCTTCAAGTGGATCAAAACTTGTATTAACTGCAGATGGTGCTGGAGCATTTCAAGGTTACTCAGTTACTCCTTTTACTTTAGCTGCAACTTCAAGTTATACTTTATCAAGGGAGAATATTTCTGGTACTGGTTTATTAACTTTATCTGGATCTCCTGATTTATCAGGCTTATCTCCATCTGCAAATTCACCTTTAACTTATACTTATGTAGTAGAAAGCTTAGGTAATGTGAATTCAAGTTGTTCAGTTACTTCAACTACTCAATCAGCAACTATAACAGTCATTCCAGCTGAACAATTGAATTATTCTGCGACAATAACAACGACATTATTTGTTGGTGATACTGTATCAACAACTACAAATGGTGAATTGGTTCAAGCTGTATGTGAGGGTGGAACAATAGATGGAATTCGTCTTGAAGTTCAGGGCTCTGCTACAGCTGTAACTGTAGCACCTTTAGTTGGCTTAAATGGTATCCCCCCTGGAATATCATTAACTCCATATACAACTTCACAAGTGCAGACAACTAAAGTTTCTGGAACAACTTTATCAGCAGGTGAGGTCTTCACAATAAAAATTAACGGAATATCTTATGAATATACTATTGCGAATTCTTCTGTTACAAGTGAGACTGCTGCTCAGGAATTAGTAGATGAAATAAATAATTCTACAGGCACAAGACTCAGTCCAGTTACTGCAAATACATCTGGAACTACAATAATTTTAACTGCAGATCAACCAGGAAAGTCATTTAGTTATGAATCATTGACTTCAACAACAACTATTGCTTTAGATAATTCAGTTGCAGGAGATGTTGCAAATAAAAATTATGTGACGATAACAGGATCACCTTCAGACTCAGTAAGTAGCACAAAAACTTACACTTTTGATGTTACCACTGTTGGAACCGGTTGTAGTCCAGCTGGACAGCAAACTATATCAATTAGTATCCTACCTAATTCTAAAATTACCCTCACATCAGCAAGTGGTACTGATAGTCAGGAAGTTTGTAATGAAACAGATATAATTGATATTACTTATGAAATAAGCAATGGAGCTAAAAACTTTGTATTAGAATCTGCTGATTTTGCTCAACAAGATAAAATTACAATCTCCGGTACTTTCTCTGCTGGAGATAAAGTTACGGTTACAATTGACGAATTAAATTATGATCACCCAGTTCAGGCTGGACAAACAAGTATTTCGAATATNATCAATGATTTAGTTCCAAGGTTAGANGCTAACTCGTCAATATTTGCAATTCCAGACCTAACTAATAATGCTATATATTTAAAAGCGGAAACACCAGGTGGAACATATAACCTGGAATTAGCTACCACAACNGGAACAGTAACTAGTACAGATATAACACCAAATTCTACAACCTCACTNCCCACAGGTGTAAATGCTAATAAATTAAATTTACAGCAAGAAGATGTGGTTTCTATTACAGGAACCTTTGTTGCAGGTGAAAAAGTTTATATTTATGTGACTGGTGGAAATCCTGTGAAGACAAATACCTATAGTCATACAGTAGCATCAGGTGCCTTAAGTGAAACAAATGTTAGAGACGCTTTAATAAGTGAAATAAATTCAAATGCTGGAAGAAGAGTTGATGCTATTTCTGGACCTGGANCNGGNGANTTAACTTTAAGAGCCAAAATTTCTGGNGATCCTTTTGGNNTTTCNCAATTNACNAANTCTGTTACNCCAACNATTACAAGTNTTAATACTGTTGGNTCNGCTAGAATTACAATTTCTGGAAAACCNAANTCAGGTAGTTTGTTTACAACAACTTACTTCTACAGATTAAGAACTTCTGAAAATTTATTAGGATGTGGTGATGATGTATTNCAAGGATCAATAAAAGTAAGTCCACCAGAAACAATAACATACGACCCATCAGACTCTAATTTTCCTGGTTCGGATAATGCCCAACAGGTTTGTCTTGGATCTGCTATTGATGGAATCAAGTTCCAACTCACTGGAACTTCAACTGGAGCCTCAATACCTACTTTAGTTGGTACAAATGGATTACCACCTGGTGTTNTACCAAATCAAGTGGTAGTTACTCAGCAAAACACATTGGATATAACAGCTTCTAGTGCGATAGGTGCACAATATATAATTAAGATTGATGGAATTTCATATATTTTCACCACTACTGATGCCAACGGAGACGGAGCAGTTGATCAAGATGCTTCAGCAATTGCAAATGGACTTTCCTCAAAAATAAATACTTCCTCTGGTAACAGATTAAGTAATGTAACCGCAACAACTTCCTCNGCTTCAATTGTTTTAACTGCTGATGTACAAGGAATACCTTTCAATCTTAATTTTTCAGGTTCNGGTACAATAGCTGGTTCAGGAAATATAGCTTTAGCTTCTTCAGGAAATATTGCCAATGAAAACTATTTTACAATAGCNGGAACCCCAGACGGCACTGGTCTTCCAAATCCATTAACCTCTGCGGTTTCTTATACTTTTACAATAACTACNTCAGGCACTTCATGTTTACCGCATGATACTGCTAATGGTACAATAACTTTAATACCGGGATCAACAGTCGTTCTTAGCTCAGGAGTCTCAACTACAAACCAAATTGTTTGTGCTACAAATGCAATTGACCCCATAGTTTACACAATTGGGGGAGGAGCAACAGGTCTTGAAGAGGTGACTAGTTCAAATACTTTAGAAATGTTACCTCCTGGAATTAATCTAGGAAACGGAGCTGTAGCTAATACTTTTCAATTAATTGGAAGCCCAACTATTACAGTTACTACTACCACTATATATGCATACACACTAAGAACTACCGGTAACCCCTCTTGTACGGAGGCTACAATTCAAGGAAAAATTACTGTTGCTCCAAATGTAGTTATTGATAGCGCTGGAATACAAGCATTAGTTCAAGATGTGTCTTGTAGTACGGCTGGTGGATTTNCACCTGATGGNAAAATAGGAGATCCAGTATCAAATCCTCTAGATTCATTTATAACTGGAGGTGTCCCTGATATTGCTCAAGTGACAAGAATTTCAATTATTGGATCATCTACCAATGAGAATCATGGAGTAGGGGATTTCTATGAAATTAAAATTAATGGAACTGAAACATACAATACAGGTGTTTTTGATGTTAGTCCTAATGATGGTAACCCTGATCAGTCAATTAGTGATGTAGCAGTAAGCCTAGCAAATCAAATTTCAAGTGGATCCTCAGCTGTTTCTGCGACTGCAAATGTAGGTGGATTGGGCTCAATTGATATAAAAGCTAGAGTACCAGGAATTGCNTTTACTACTTCAACAACCCATGTAACGGATCAGGTTCTCAGAATTACATTAAATGGAACGCCATCAGTTACTGATGTTGTTACTATTACTGCTGGTGGCTCTACATATTCCCATACAGTTACAGAAACTAATTCTTTAGCTCAAATTGCAACATTCTTATCTTTAAAAATATCTAACACTTTAGTTTCCTCATCCGCTAATTCAAATTATATAGATATTAGGACTAAATCCGTAGGAGGNTTAATTAATTACACTGGAACTGTTTCATCTGCAAGTATTACCCTAAGTATAGATGATAGGTCAACAGAGTTCAGCACTACTACAATTGTTGATAATTTTAAATCTAATTATGTCTTCTCCTGGAGTGCAGCAGGAAATCCTTCTTACACAAATAATAATTTAGAAATTGGAAGTCTCCCTGCGGACGCCTACACATTAACTGTTTCAATTGATGGTTTGACAGGATGTTCTACAACAGCAGGTCCGTTTTTAATTGAAGAACCTTCAGTCAATATTGGAACTGTTTCTGAGACTTGTGGAGGAACAATTTCAATACCAATTTCTGGAAGTTTTACTAGTGATCAAATGTCTGCAACTGGAAATATTTTAACAGTTAATCTTTACCAAGGTACTGCNGGTGCAGCGCCCTCATACTCATTATTTGATACAGAAGCTTATGCTGTTGGATCATTATCAAAAACATTTACGGTTACACCATTATTTACTGGTTTAACACCAGGATTAAACTACAGAGTAGAAGTTCTTAATAATACTTGCTCTACTCCCGACACTAAAAACTTTGGTCCAATTTCTGCTGTTTTAGAAATTGATGAGGATTTAATCACCACATCTGATCAAGTCTGTGCAGGTGAAAATGATGGAACGATATCAGTTGCAAATTCTGCCGTTACTGGTGGAACAGGAAATTATAGTTATCAATGGACAAATCTATCGTTAACACCCCCTGTTACATATAACGTCAAAGATTTAGCCGGTGTTGCTCCAGGTTTATATGAGCTTACTGTAACTGATTTTAATCTTTCAAATTGTACTGTAACAACTGCAGGTGTTATAGAAATTGAAGGGACTTCTTCTTCTTTATCAATTACNCCCTCATCAAATAATTTATTAGAAAATGAGTGTGTTGGCGGGACGGATGGAAAAATCGCAATTAGTGTTACGGGTGCTGCTACTGCTTGGATTGAGTGGGAGTACTTAGTTAAAACAAGCCTTGGTACTGTTTCATCATCACTAAGTACTNCGACTATAACTCCTAATAGAAGAAATCTATTACCTGCTAATTTTGTGTCTGAGGAATCTAACCCCACAGGTGCTGTAAATTCATTCGATAATCTTCCTGCTGGAATTTACAGGGTAAAAGTATATAAAACAAATCCTCAGGTTAATCCTTGTGCTGAGGTTTCTCTGGATTTTGAAATTACTGAACCGGTTCCTTTATCACTTACCNAATTAAATAATACAATTGATCCGGTNGTGATTCAGCCTAAAGGAGTATGCTCTCCTGATGANGTTCCATTAGGTTCAATTCAATTTGCCNTATCAGGAGGTCAGCCACCNTATTTTTACAGTCTAATTGGAGGCAACCCTACTGAACAAATTACAAGTACTATATTTTTAAGAGATGATTTACCTGCTGGAAGTTATGACATAGTAATTTCTGATTCCTCTGGTTGTAACACGAATGCAAATAATTTAGTTCTACAAACAATTGTCCTTACCGACCCTGCNGGAGGTCCCCTAGTTCTCACCGAGGGTTCAATCACACCAATTCCATGTGGGGGAGGTACTGGACAATTTATTGTAAATACTCAGGGTGGTTATTATTCTGGATCAGTTTCAACTACTACTTTCCCTGTAAGAATAACCTCAAGTAATGGTAATTATATATTTAATACCTCTATTAATCCAGGTCAGGACATTGTTGTCAGTAATTTACCTTTTGCTGACACATATACTGTTGCAGTTACTGATGAGTCAGGATGTTTACCAGAAGTTTCAATTCCTATTACTCTTGTTAATGAAGCTGCGTCAGGACTGTCAGCAAATGCTGATATAACTGGTGTTCAAGATTGTGCATCTTCAACACCAAGTCCTAATGGTCCAACAATAAAACTTGATGGCTCAATAAGTGGAGGGATTAGTCCATATACTATAAAATGGGAAAGAAGAAATCAGTTAACGCTTGATACTTTTTCTATTTCCTTTTCAGGAAATATTTCCCCAACAGACATTGGAATCTTAGGAATTGATATAGATGGTTCGACATTTACCTCCTCAATTACCGTTAATAATAATACCGGTGTTTTAGATTTAACATCTAACCTTGCATCAGTCATTAATTCTGATCCAATTCTTGAAGCCTATTTGAGTGGATCAACAATAATTGTAAGAGGACAGGTAATTAACTCTACTACACCACTTTCAGTTGGTTCTGTTTTTGGTTTAACAATGAACTTAACTCCAATTACCCCGACTGCAAAAACTGTATGGAATGAGGTACCAAATACTGCTGGATTTGAGGTTTTAACTGGATTAAATGTAGGGTATTACCGAGCAGTTGTTTCAGATTCATCTGGTTGTGGAAGTATTTTGGTAGGAAATAATACTCAGGGAGGATTTGTTTTTGAAATAGATGATCCAACACAACTAGAAATTAAAGACATTGAATTTGATGATATTACATGTAATCAAAACACAGCATCCATAAGATTTAAATTAGGAAATGGTCAATTTGATTTAGTGCCAGACCCAACAGTTTTTGAATTCACATTAAATGGGACAACACTTCAAAGCACAGTATCAGGCGGCTCTTCACTTTCCTCAGGGGCCTCTAGTTCACTTGCTACCAATGTTTTATCAGGAAATTCCTATACTCCTGATCTTAACACAAATTATGTCTTGATCCAGAATCTTCAGGCTGGCTCTTATAACATGGAAGTAAATAATAATCAGACTAATTGTACTGTACTCCTGAATTTTGAAATAGAGGATCTTTCATCAATAAGTTATTCCGGTATTAATGATTTCACTATTAGTGCTTGTGACGATAGTTATCAAGGGGTATTCTTTGATCCATTTTTAATCTCTGGAGGTACACCATTTTTAGACGCTTCCGGCCAACCTTATTATAGTTTGAAATGGGATTATTATCCTGATCCAAATTCTACTGCTAATGCCACAGCATTTAATGGTCTAAGTAATAACATAACTTTTAGTCCATTACCTGGGAAATATAATTTAACAATAACAGATAAAAATGGATGCACAATAACCGATGCTTCAGGAAATCCTCAAACGATAGAGTTTTTGTTTACACCTGAGTTTAGTGGTATTGAGGTTGTTGGTGTTGCCAATGCAAGTGGTGCATCATCAACACCAGTAAGCTGTCAAATAGATGCTGAAGATGGAACTATTGCAATAGATGTTCAAGGTGAAAATGGATCGATACCTCCACCTTATGAAATTAATTGGGATGTTCAAGGTGCAGATCTAAACCCTAACGAGGCTATTCTTTTATTTCAAGGTGTCACTGCATCCAAAGACAGTTTAGAGGTGTATTCAATATTGGTAAATAATATACCATTTACATATTCAACCCAGATACCAAACGAGCCAATAGAATCTGTAGTTCAGGAATTAGCTAAAATAGTTGATAATTCCCCTCAGCTTACTGCTGTTGTTGAGCCCGCTCCTATTGTTGGATCAACTCAAAATATTCAAATTAGAATTACTTCAGTTTCAGGAGCAGCAATTTCACTGCAGATTGCATCATTAACTTCACAGCTCAAAATGTTAAATACAACTGTAAGTTCTGCAAATTGGACACCATTGGATGGGACAAATGGTAATTCTAATTTTACTGGTTTTACAAGTTTAAATAATCTAGCTGAAGGTACATATAGGTATACTATAAGTTCTGCAAGTTTATCAGGTTGCTCAGGTGGTACAACCTCAACAAATTATCAATTTCAAGGTATAATAACGGTTGAAAATGAAAATGTTTTACAAATACGTTCAGGTCCAACAGTTGACTCTGCTTTATGTTCTGGCCAAGCTGGAACAATATTCTTAGATGTTTATTCTGGTAAAACAGGTCCTTTATCATTCAGGTATGGTGGTAATCCTGTAACTGCTACAGAAATAGGAGAGGATCAATACATTATTGAAATTGATAATCCTGTAAACTCTGCCAGTCTTGAAATATTAAATCTTGCCGGATGTGGTATTGCACGTCAAATTAATATTGGTATTGGTACTCCTGAATTTGATTATGAATCTGTTAATTCATTATTAACTGGAGGACAGATTCTTGCTAGAGAAGATGTAACATTTTATGATAGATCTGAGGATGAGTATGATTCTTTTGAAATTATCTTTGGTGATGGAAATCAAACTGAAGTGCTTGAAAGAAATCAACCTGATCCTATAACTCATGAGTATGCTATTTCTGGAACTTACTATGCTACAATAAGGATTTATAATGATCTTGATTGTAGAGCAGAGCTAACAAAAGCAATAAAAGTTGGTAAGGGATATAGTGTCTTATCTCCAAATGTTTTTACTCCAAACGGAGATATTTTTAACCAATGTTATAAGCCATTATTCAATGGTTTAGTTGAGGCTACTTTTAGAGTTTACGATGCTCAAGGGGCTCTCTTATATGAGGAAATAGGTGTTCCTCCAACAGACCCGACTAAACAAGCTCTGACTTTAACCGGCTGGTGTGGTCCTGATCAAACAGGCGATGAAAAAAAAGAAATTATAACTCCATTCTTCATTTATACACTAGATGGAAAAACTGCGGATGGAGTTGAGGTGTTTAGAGATGGAACTTTTATTTTATTAAGATAAGTATGAGAAGAATTGAATTAATATTATTGTTTTTTCTTTTACCAATGTTAAGTATTGAAGCTCAAGATGACCTGATAGTTAGTCGATCCAGATTTATGCAAAAAACCAATCCTAGTTATTTAGGTCTTAATAATATGAACAAAACGGGTGTTTTATATAATACCATCGGCCTAGTTTCTAATCAAGGTATTGAAAGTAGATATTTTTTTGGTTCACTTTCTTTTGATTCAGATTATTTTTCTTTGGGAGTTGACATGTACTCTTATACACTTGATAATGCTGGATTAGTTCATACAAACCCTTCACTTTCATTTATATACAAAATTCAGTTAGACAATGAAGACTTCTTCCTACCTTCCATAACCCTGGGTATGGGAAGTAACAAGCTAGATACTAGCAAACTGGTTTTTGAAGATCAGCTTTCACTGGTTTCAGGATATTTACAATCTCTTTCTAATGATCCATTGGCACCATTAATTGGAAATGCAAATTATTTAGATTTAGGAGCTTCTTTTATCATACATTCTAATAAATATTTATTTGGTCTTAGCGCTCAACACTTAAATCAACCTAACATATCTTATAATAAAGAAAATGAGGAATTTAAAATGCCAATACGTTTTTCAATCCAAGGTGCATATGAATTCGATTTGAATCCATATGATCAGGGTTTTCTTCCTCGATATACTACGTTATACACATTTACAAATATTTCAAAATCATCTTACAGTACGGATGTTTATCTTTCTCAGGAATTTCAATTTGGTGAGTTTTCAATTGGTTTAAATGAATCAATGAAAAGCACTGAAGCTTTTTCAATGTTAAATGTTGGAATATCTGTTGCACTTTCCTATGAAAATTTTGAGTTTGGAACCTTGTATAATTTCCCATCTAGAAAGGATCCTGCAAAGGCTTATTCACCAAGTACATTTGAAGTGTTTTTAACTTTTGACTTTAGTCCATATTTAAGGAATAGGCGAGGGGATTATAGGAGATTGAGTGTGGATAACTATTACTAACTTTATTTAAGCTATCACTTAAATTTATAAAAATCCCTAAATTTGAAATCATAAAATTGACAAATTGAATACTCATAAATTTATATTAATAATTATTCTATTAATTTTTAATATCTCTTACAATTATTGCCAAGACAGAATCACTGGAAAAAACTTTACAACTAGATCAGAGGTTCTTGGTCAAAATGGAATGGTTGCTACAAGCCATCCTTTAGCTACACAAATAGGAATCGATATTTTAAAGTCTGGAGGAAATGCAATTGATGCAGCAATTGCAGCAAATGCTGCACTTGGTTTAATGGAGCCAACTAGTAATGGAATAGGTGGTGATCTTTTTGCAATTGTTTGGTATGAAAAAGATAAAAAACTTTATGGCTTAAATGCTAGTGGTAGGTCGCCAAAAAATTTAACAATTGAATACTTCAAATCAAAAAATTTAAAATCTATACCCTCTTACGGTCCACTTCCCGTATCTGTTCCTGGATGTGTTGATGGGTGGTTTTCACTTAATAAAAAATTTGGTAAAATGCAGATGAAGGATATCTTAATTCCAACTATTCAGTATGCAGAAAATGGATTTCCTGTAACTGAAGTGGTTTCATATTACATGAAATTAGCTTCAGATAAATTTATTAATTATCCTAATTTTGAGGACACTTATATGATTAATGGTAAAACACCATCTAAGGGAGAAGTTTTTAAAAATCCGGACTTAGCAAAAACTTTGAAAATAATTTCCAGTAAAGGCAGAGATGGATTTTACAAGGGGTTTATAGCAAAAACCATATCCAATTTCATGGCAGAGCAAGGTGGTTTCTTGGATGAATATGACTTAAATTCTCATAATTCAACTTGGATAGAACCTGTATCTACAAGTTACAGGGGATATGATATATGGGAACTACCCCCAAATGGTCAAGGAATAGCAGCATTACAAATTCTAAATATTATGGAGGGGTTTGATGTAAAAAAAATGGGTTTTGGTTCAGCAGAATATATACATCATTTTGTCGAAGCTAAAAAAATTGCCTATGCTGACAGAGCAAAATACTATGCTGACCCTGATTTTAATAAAATACCTACCGAGTATTTGATTTCAAAAGATTATGCAAATAAAAGAAGATTAGAGATTGATCCAAAGGTCTCCTCAAATAAAGTAAATCCAGCAAATTTAGAAAATGGAGATACCATTTATCTTACCGTGGCTGATTCTGATGGAAATATGGTTTCATTAATTCAGAGTAATTATAGAGGGATGGGTTCAGGTATGGTTCCCACTGGACTTGGTTTTATGCTCCAAGATAGAGGAGAGCTTTTTTCTTTAGATAAAAATCATTTTAATGTATACGAACCAAGAAAAAGACCCTTTCATACAATTATTCCGGCTTTCATAACAAAAGATGGTAAACCATTTATAAGTTTCGGATTAATGGGAGGAGCAATGCAACCCCAGGGGCACGCGCAAATTGTAATTAATTTGATTGACTTTGAAATGAACCTCCAAGAGGCTGGAGATGCCCCAAGAATTCGACATTCCTCAGATGAGCAACCAACAGGTGGTATTATGTTAGATGGTGGGACTATTTATTTAGAAACTGGATTTGATTATGAATCCATAAGAAAATTATTGGGATTAGGTCATAAAGTTAGTTTTGATTTGGGTTCTTATGGAGGTTATCAGGCAATTAAGATTGATGATGTAAATAAAGTTTATTACGGAGCCTCAGAATCAAGAAAGGACGGTAATGCTTCTGGTTATTAATTTATAATAAATCTCTTTTTTTTATTTTTGATTCAAATCCATATGTTAGAGAGAAAATACTAATTGTACTAACAATTGCAATAATCTTTTGTATTATAACTGACTCCATAAGGGATTCAGGACTTTTTAAAGCATCCTCAACAAAAAACTGATATAACACGTAGGCAAAAGTGAAAATCAGATAACCAAGTGTAACTAATGTATATTTATTATCAACAGAACTATTATATAAAACTATTACATATATAATTGATGCTGGAACAAGAAGTCTGAATGCATTTTTTGCAAAATAACCATGTAACTCTTGGTAAAGGTCATGAGGTGTAAGTCCAACCCCAGAAAAAAATGAACATCCACTAAAAAAAAAGATGCTACCAATGATTGAAAGGAAATAATTTTTTTGGTTTTCTTTGAAGAGATTGGGAACAAATAAAAAACCAACTCCAGATGCTATGTAAAGTACCATGGATGAATTAAAGATAAAAGAGGATAAAAAATTGATTTCTCCTGACCTGCTTTTATAACCTCCAAGATCACTTAGATAATTTTTTGCAAAAGAGTATCCTGGTTGTTCAGGTTCAAAAATATTTCCACCAGGATACAAAAAACTTGCAATTATAACGCTAAAAATGAAATAGATTGAAACAAATCTAATAAGATATACTGTCCAAAATTTTGTCATTATAAATTGTATTCATTCTCTTCAATAATTGCATCTGCTATTTTTGTTTTCAACTCTACAATATTTGGATAGTTATCATATCTGGTCATTTTTATTAAAGAATTAAGTAATCCAATTTTTTCTTTTTCATTAGAAATACTTATAATTATTTCTTTTGCTTTTTCATTAACTTTCTCTATGGAATTATATAAAAATAATTGAGTCATATATTTATGAGTCTCAGAGTAGTTTTTATTATTTCTGTCATGATTTTTTTTTGTTCTAAGTAAAGTAGATTCTGTAAAATATGAGTAAATCAAAATATCTGATAATGCCAGAAGAGTAATTTGATTTTTTTCTAAATCAGCCCCAAATTTTTGAAAAGCCATTCCTGTAAGTAGTAAAAATATATCCTTAATTTTTTGAATTAAGAATTCTTCTTGAGCAAATTTTGAATCATGATAAACCTCATCAAACTTGTTAGATTTAATTTTTTCAACTATTTTCATTACTTCTGTCATAAGGTCTAGGTGTCCTTTTGCAGCTTTTTTTAATAACATTCCAACTGATACCATCCTGTTTATCTCGTTAGTCCCTTCATATATTCTACCAATTCTGGCATCTCTCCATGCTGCTTCCATGGGCGTGTCAGCTGAGAATCCCATTCCTCCAAAAATTTGAACTCCATCATCTGATGAATTTTGCATTGCTTCAGAACAAAAAACTTTAATCATCGAACATTCAATAGCATACTCTTCAAGACCTTTTAGTTCAGCTTCTTGATGAGTTTTTCCCTCAGATCTAAGAAATTCAATGTGATCTTTGATGTCAGAGGCTGCTCTGTAGCATCCAGATTCGCACGCATACAAATCGGATGCCATTCTAGCAAATTTTTCTTTGATTGCTCCAAATTGAGAAATAGGGGTTTTGAATTGTATGCGTTCATTTGCATACTTCACAGAGCCATTTAATACTCTTCTTTGAGCATCAACAACTGCGACCCCAAGTTTTATTCTACCAGCGTTTAATGCGTTCATCGCTATTTTAAAACCTTCACCTCTTCCTGCTAACATATTCTCAACTGGTACTTTTGTGTTATTAAAAAAGACTTGTCTAGTTGATGATGCATGAATACCTAATTTTTTTTCTTCATCTCCCAATGTAATTCCATTATCAAAATCAGCCGGTACAATAAATCCAGTTATGTTCTTATCATTTTCAATTCTAGCAAATACAATAAATATACTTGCAAATCCAGCATTTGATATCCACATTTTTTGTCCAGTTATTAGATAGTGCTTTTTATCTTTTGAGAGAACTGCTTTCGTTTTACCAGAGTTAGCATCAGATCCAGCTCCTGGTTCAGTCAAACAATAAGACCCAAACCATTTTCCAGAGGCTAGGTTTGGGACATATTTTTGTTTTTGTTCCTCAGTTCCATAGAGTGTTATTGGAAGTGTACCTATCCCTGTATGTGCACCAAATGCAGTAGAAAGTGAACCTGTAGCAGCAGAGATATAATCACATACTAACATAGTTGATATAAAATCCATTCCTAGACCACCATATTCCTCTGGAACCGAAACTCCAAGAAATCCTAATTCACCAGCTTTTTCCATTATTTGTTTGGTAAACGCATAGTCCTTATTTTCAAAACGTTCTTTATGAGGCCACACTTCCCTGTCTATAAAATCTTTGACCGCATCTCTCATCATGAGTTGCTCTTCGGAGAAGTCTTCAGGAGTAAAAATTGAATTATTTGAATTATTTTGGATAATAAATCCTCCCCCAAGTGTTTTTTTCTTTGTTATATCAGTTGCCATTATTTTTATTTAAATTTATTTTTGACTTTCTGTGTTTATGCAATTAATAACCTTAAAAAATGTATTAATTTCTGATTTACTTAATTTATTTGTTATAGATTTATTAAACCCAAGAACAATTTTTTTTGAAAGTTCTCTTTTTTCAAAACCAAGTTTTGTTAAATAAATCAATCTTCCTCTTCCATCTTTTGGATTTGGTTTTCTTTCAATTAATCTTTTTTCTTCAAGACTATTTAAAAGTCTTGACAGGCTTGTGTTTTCAATCCCCATTTTAGGCCCTAGGGCTGTAGATGGTGTTCCGAATGATTCAATACTAAGTAAAGCAAATCCAGCAGACATTGTAGAATCATATTTGCAAGCTTCCTTGTTATACATATTTGCAACACTTTGCCATGTTGACCTTAAAGCATAATCAAAAGTCTTTAATTTTTCCATTTATTAAATTCAAATATAATAAAAATTATTATGCATGCATAATATTATACATAAATTATATCATACTAAATTAAAAGGAATTTGATTCTCTGTTTAGGAGTAAATTTCCTGGATTAGATTATTATACTTCGATTTAATTGCTTTTCTTTTAAGCTTCATGGTTGGGGTGAGAAGACCATTTTCAATTGTCCATGGTTCAGAGGTTAGTTTGAATTTTTTTATTTTTTCCCATTGACCAAACTTTTCATTTTGTCTATCTATTTCTTTTTGAATAGCATTTAATAGCAGATCATTTTTTAGTATATCTTCTTTAGAAGTATTTATTTTTTTATCTTTAGCCCAATTGGTTAAATGTTCAAAATTAGGTTGAATAATTGCTGCGGCCATTCTTTCAGATTCTCCAACAACCATTATTTGTTCAATAAATAAGGATTGCTTCATTTCCCCCTCTATAATAGCTGGAGCGATATATTTCCCTCCTGATGTTTTAAACATTTCTTTTTTTCTGTCTGTAATTTTTAAAAAACCCTCGGAGTCAATTATTCCAATATCCCCAGTGTGAAAAAAGTCTCCAGACATAACACTTGATGTTAAAGATTCTTCCTTATAATAGCCCATCATTACATTTGGACCCTTACAAAGGATTTCACCATCTCTAGCTATTTTTACTTCAACATTCTCAATTATTTTTCCAACTGTTCCTGTTTTATAGTTATTCTTTCTTAAATCATTTATTGAAATTGCAGGGGATGTTTCTGTCAAACCATACCCTTCAACTACGGTCATTCCAGATGCAGTAAATGATCTTGCCAGTCTTGGCTGAAGAGGAGCACTTCCTGACACAATCAAATGTAAATTTCCACCAAGCGCCTCTTTCCACTTTGATAAAATAAGTTTTTTTGCAATAGAATGCTTTATTGAATAATAAATACCATTTTTACCATAGGGCTCATATTTCAGAGCAATATCAACTGCCCAATAATATAAATTTCTTTTTAGTCCAGAAAATTCTTGCCCTTTTGCATATAACTTATCATATAATTTTTCCAGAAGTCTTGGAACAGCAGTCATGATCTGAGGTTTAACCTCTTTTAAATTTTCACCAATTGTTTCAAGTGATTCAGCAAAATAAATTGCTATTCCATGATACAAATATCCGTATAATTGAACTCTTTCAAAAACATGGCAAACAGGTAAGAAACTTAGAGCAGTTTTAATACCTATCTCTTTGAAAGGAAATTTTGATGACGCAGAAATTACATTTGAAACAATATTATTGTGACTTAACATCACTCCTTTAGGAACTCCAGTTGTTCCTGAAGTATAAATTATTGTTGCTAAGTCATGAGATTTTATATTATTTTTTCTCTCGATAATCAATTTCTCATATTCATTCTCATTTCCTAAATCATATAAAATTTTCCAATTATCACAGTTATTAACATCGTCAAAAGAATAAATATTTTTCAGACTTTTAACGTTGTTTTTAATTGGATTAATTTTTTCAAAAACTTCAGTATCACTCACAAAGCAATATTTACATTCTGAGTGGTTAAGTATGTATTTGTAATCATTTGAAGTAATTGTAGGATAAAGAGGAACATTGATAGCTCCTATCTGGCTTATCCCCATATCAACAATAGACCACTCAGATCTGTTAGTAGAGGAAACCATAGCAATTTTATCTCCAGGCATAACACCTATACTTATAAGGGCAGAACTAATTATGTTTATTTTTTCAGCGTATTCGAGTGTTGAAATACTTTCCCATTTTCCGTTATACTTTGTGTTTAAGGCATTTTTAAGAGGATGATTATTTTTAGCATACTCAAGAATATCAAAAAGACGAGAAGGATTCATAGGTTTTTTTATTTTCAATGTACAAATTAATTAAGCTTCAAAGAAAAAAAATTACTAATTCTCCATTAACCAATCATATGCATTTTCAAATACTTTAATCCATGGAGAGATTTCATCTTTTGTTCTGTCTTCTGGATAATAAGCCCAATTCCATGGAAAGGTTGATCGCTCTAGATGTGGCATCATCACTAAATGTCTTCCGTCATTACTTGATAGCATTGCAGCGTTGTAATCAGATCCGTTTGGATTTGCTGGATATGTATTATGATGATATGTGGCAGGTATTTGGTATTGATTTTTGGAACCTGGTAAAGAAAATTTTCCTTCTCCATGAGCGGCCCATATTCCTAATCTAGTTCCTTCCAGTCCTTTTAATAGTATTGAGTTAGATTTATGTATATCGACTGCTGTAAAAATACATTCAAATTTTCCTGAATCATTATGAAGCATCTTTGGCTTTTGATCTAATTCAGGATTGATAAGACCTAACTCAATAAATAATTGACATCCATTACAAACCCCAAGGGATAGAGTATTTTGTTTTTTAAAAAAACTTTTTAAACTTTTTTTTGCCTTTTTATTATATATGAAAGAGCCAGCCCAACCTTTTGCAGATCCAAGTACATCAGAGTTTGAAAAGCCACCCACAGCTACTATAAATTTATACTCAGAAAGATCAGAGTAATCATTAATTATGTCTGTCATATGTATATCAGTAACTTCAAATCCAGCTAATTGCATTGCATAAGCCATTTCTCTTTCAGAATTACTTCCTTTTTCTCTTATTATTGCTGCTTTTAATTTCTTTTTTGAGGGATTTAAATTAAAATTTCCTGAAAAAAAATTAGGAAATTTAAAGTTCAAAATATGATTTTTATAATTTTTAAACCTCTCTGATGCTTTATAATTTTTTGTTTGTTTTTTATCAAGATGATAAGATGTTTTAAACCAAATATCTCTATAAAAATCAATATCAAAATCAATAATTTTTTTACTGAACTCAACTCTTAATTTTCTTGAGGATTTATTGATATTACCAATTTTAACACAATTAATTTCTTTAGCATCAAAATAATTTTTCAAATTATAAGTTGATTGAAGAATTATCCCAGGGTTTTCAAAAAATAAATTTTTATTAATATTAATATCTTCATCTAATTTTATTTTAGCACCAATTGTAGGAGTTGAAAAAAACATTTCTAAAATGCTTGTTATAAATCCCCCATAACTAATGTCATGTCCAGAAGAAATTTTTCTTTCTTTTATTAATTTTTGAACAGCATTGAATGTTTTTTTAAAATAATCAGAATCTCTAATTACCGATGCCTTATTTCCAATATTATTTTGAATTTGAGCAAAAGCAGTTCCGCCTAAAAACTTTTTATCACAAGAAAAATCAACGTAATATAGAGAACCTCCATTAATTTTAATATTAGGGGTAATTATATTTTTTATATCGGAACAGTGGGCAGTGGCAGAAATTATTACTGTTCCTGGAGCTTTTACATCCATGTCAGAATATTTTTGTTTCATTGATAAAGAGTCTTTTCCAGTAGGTATATTAATCCCAAGTTCTTCAGCAAATTTTGAACATGCTTTAACCGCCTTATAAAGTCTGACATCCTCACCTGGATTGTTGCAGGGCCACATCCAGTTTGCTGAGAGCGAAACTGATTCTAAATCATTTTCTAAAGGAGAAAAAACTATATTGGTTAGTGCCTTAGCAATAGAATTTATGCTTCCCTTTTCCGGATCTATTAAACCTGTAATTGGAGAATGACCGATACTCGTAGCAATCCCATTTTTTCCAACATAATCAAGTGCAATGACACCACAATTACTAAGAGGTAATTGAATTGATCCGACAGTTTGCTGTTGAGCTACTCTCCCTGTAACACATCTATCTACTTTATTAGTTAACCAGTCTTTACATGCCACACCCTCCAATAATAAAATTTTTGATAATACTTCCTCTGAATCTTTATTTAATACAACCGAATTAAAGTTATTTTTTAAAGTTTTATCAATGATAATTGTTTTTGGTGGATTTCCAAAAAGGGCTTCTAATTTAATATCTATAGGTTTTTTATTACCAACTTTATTTAAAAATGTAAATTTTTGATCACCAGTTACTTCGCCAACCAAATACATAGGGGCTCTTTCTCGTATACATATATCTTCTAATAATTGAATGTCTTTTTGTGAAATTATTAGCCCCATTCTTTCCTGAGATTCATTCCCTATTATTTCTTTATCTGAGAGAGTAGGGTCACCTATTGGTAGTTTATTAATTATAATTTTGCCACCTGTTTTTTCAACTAACTCAGATAAACAATTTAAATGACCTCCTGCACCATGGTCATGTATCGATATTATTGGATTTTTAGCTTGTTCACAAAGGCTCCTGATGGCATTGGCTACTCTTTTTTGCATTTCTGGATTTGAACGTTGAATCGCATTAAGCTCAATACCAGCTTCAAATACACCTGTATTTTCTGAAGAAACTGCTGCACCACCCATGCCTATTCTGTAATTATCTCCTCCAAGGATTACAATAGCATCGCCTTTTTTGGGTATATTTTTTATTGCATGATTTGTATTTGCAAAACCCACCCCACCAGCTAACATTATTACCTTATCATAACCAATTTTATGATTATTTTCTGCGTGTTCAAAAGTAAATATTGAACCAGCTATGAGAGGTTGACCAAATTTATTCCCAAAATCTGATGCACCATTTGATGCTTTTATTAAAATATCCAATGGTGTTTGATAAAGCCATTTTCTTTTTGGAAACTTATTTTCCCATAACCTATTGTTTGAAACCCTTGAATAAGGTGTCATGTAAACTGCAGTCCCTGCCAAGGGAATTGATCCAATGCCTCCAGCCATTCTGTCTCTTATTTCACCTCCGGACCCTGTTGCAGCTCCATTAAAAGGTTCTACAGTAGTAGGGAAGTTGTGTGTTTCAGCTTTAAGTGAAATAACCGATTTAATTAGTTTTTTCCTATATACACTTGGTCTATCTCCTCTTGAAGGGGCGAATTGCTCAATGATTGGACCCTTTATAAAAGCAACATTATCTTTATAGGCAGATATAATTCCATTTGGATTTTTTTGAGATGTTTTTTTTATCATTTCAAAAAGTGAAGACTTTTTTATAACTCCATCAACAGTAAATTTTCCATTAAATATCTTATGACGACAATGTTCTGAGTTTACTTGGGAAAAACCAAATACTTCAGAATCAGTTAATTTTCTATTTAATTTTATAGCTAGATTATTTAAATATTTAATTTCATCATCACTTAAAGCTAATCCTTCAAGCTTGTTAAATTCATCAATATTATTGATTTTTTCAATTGGCTTTGCTTCACTTTTAAGTTGAAATATATTTTGATTTAAAACTCTAAAACGCTCTTGTAGCATTGGGTCAAAATCTACATTGGAGTTTTCAAAAAAGTATTTTTCAACTCGAGACACATTATTTACGCCCATATTTTGAAGTATTTCTACAGCATTTGTACTCCATGGTGTAACCATGGTTGGTCTTGGACCAATAAACTTTCCTTTAATTGATTTATTTTCAATATATGTAGCATTTAAGAGCCAATTTAATTTATTTATATCCTCTCCAAAGAATGGAGAGGTACTTTCAACGCTAAAAATAGTTTTGTTTTTTTTTCCAAAAAAATGGATCATGCGTCAGTATCTTGATATGTAAAATTACCTATTTAATATTCTAATTAGATCATATAATTTGAATTATAATCCACCACTTATTCACACTTTTTTAGTTGAGCAATATAAAATCCATCAAAACCGGTAATGTGTGATAGATAAGTTTCTTCTTTTTTCAAAAAGAAATTTTTTCCATTCTCATTTTCTAAAAATTTTCTTATTTGATTTTTATTTTCTTGATCAAAGATTGAGCAAGTAGCATATATTAATTCTCCCTTTTCTTTTACATATTTTGACCAATAATTAATCAATTTTTTTTGAATTTTAATTTTGCTTTTAAGAATTAATGGATTCATTTTCAATTTAGTATCTGGATTTCTTTTAATTACGCCTAGGCCACTACATGGAGCATCGATAAGAACTCTATCGGCTTTTCCAACAAAACCCATAATTGACTTAATATTATTGCTGTTCAATGTTTTAATAATATTTATGCCATTTCTTTTTGCTCTTTTTTTTAATTCATTTAATTTTTTTTGATCTGGATCTAATGCAAAAATTTTTCCACTATTATTCAATAACTCCCCTATGTGCATTGTTTTTCCTCCTGCACCTGCACAAGCATCAATTATTGTCATACCAGGCTTAATTGAACATGACAAGGCAACCCTTTGAGAATTCGCATCTTGGATTTCAAAAAATCCTGCTTTATAAGAATTTAGGTTGGTAATCTTATTTTTTCCTTTAATTATTAATGCATTAGGATAGTTTTTGATTTCACTGAAGTTTATTTCTTCAATTTCAAGTTGTTTTTTTAATTCAATAATATTAGATTTAAGTGTATTGCACCTGATTACTAGATGAGATCTTTTATTGAATTCACACACTTCTTTGTTCCAGATTTCTTCTCCAAAATTATCAATACCAATTTTATCTAACCAATCAGGAATTGATTCATTAATTTTCCTATTATTTTTAATTTCAAATTGCTTTCTCTCGATTTTTACTTTATTGATTGATGAAAATTGATCAATTTTTGGAAGTTCTTGTTTTTTAATTACAATGTATGTTCCCAAAAAATCCCATAGGTCCTTTTGACTATTTAATTCTTTTAAACCTGAGCAATAAATATATTTTCTATACCAACGAACACATTCAAAAATTGTTTGAGAAATTAAACCCCTATCACGAGCCCCCCATTTTTTATTTTTTTCAATAATATTTTTTACAACTTTATTGGTATATTTTTTTTGTAAAAAAATTTTGTCTAAACCTTCTATTACACCAAATATCAAATTATTGTGCCATTTCATTTGCATAATTTTCTAATTAGTAAAATTAAACCTCTTGCAAACGAATTAAATTATAGTATACTTTCTTTTTTGACATTAACTCGTTATGTGTACCTTTCTCAACTATTTCACCATTTTGCATAACAACTATTTTATCTGCCTTTTGAATTGTTGAAAGACGGTGAGCTATTACAATTGCAGTTCTTCCATTCATTATATTGTCAAGTGCTTTTTGTACCGATTTTTCTGATTCTGAATCTAAAGATGAAGTAGCCTCATCTAGGATTAAAATTTCCGGATTTTTTAAAATCGCTCTTGCTATTGAAATTCTTTGTTTTTGACCCCCAGATAATTTCATTCCACTTTCTCCAATATTGCTGTTATAATCATCATTCATTTCCATAATAAATTTATGGGCGTTTGCTGCTTTTGCAGCTTCTACTAATTCTATATTTGTGGCGTTTTCCTTTCCAATAAGTATATTGTTTTTTATACTATCATTGAAAAGTATTGAGTCTTGGGTAACAATTCCAATTAATTTATGAAGAGATTTCATTTTAATTTTCTTTAGTGAAACTCCATCAATAGTTATTGATCCATTATTGAAATCGTAGAACCTTGATAAAAGATTAGCCACAGTGGTTTTTCCACTTCCTGATTGACCAACTAAAGCTATTGTTTCTCCTTTATTTATAGTAAGATCAAAATCTGACAAAACTATTTTTTTATCATATGAGAATGATAAATTTTTAAATTTAATTCTTGAGTTTAATGAAGATTTATCTATTGCATCAACTCTATCCTTTAAATGATTTTTTGCTTCGAGAATATTAATTATTCTAGCAGCCGCCGCATCACCTTTTCTAATACTAAAAATAGATTTACTAATTGATTTTGCAGGAGTAAGTATATTGTATGCCAATCCAATGAAAACCAAAAAGGTGCTTCCGTTAATTGTTTCATCAATTAAAACCATTTGTCCTCCAAACCATAGTAGAACCCCAATTATTGAAATGCCTAAAAATTCACTACTTGGTGCAGCTAGGTTTGTTCTATGTAACAATCTATTAGAAAAATTGAAGAATTTTTTTGTTGATGCTTTGAACTTATTTAAAAAAGAACTCTTTACACCAAATGTTTTGATAATTTTTTGACCATTAATTGTTTCATCAATTATTGATAAAAAGTGGCCTTGCTCTTTTTGCACTTGATCGGAATCTCTTCTAAGTTTTTTCCCAACTAATGATATAAAAAATCCTGATATGGGAATAAAAACTATAATAAAAATAGAGAGCTTTGCACTTATAGAAAACATAACAATCAGTGTAAAGATTATTGTTAATGGCTCCCTAATTAAAAGCTCAAGAATTGATAAAAAAGATACTTGAACTTCAAGTACATCTGATGAAATTCTTGCCATTAAGTCACCTTTTCTTTTTTCTGTAAAAAAAGCTATTGGTAAATCAAGTACTTTTTTATAAAGTGCATTTCTAACGTCTTTTAAAACACCATTTCTCAGAAACGTAATGAAATATAAGGCCATATAATTAAACAAGTTTTTTAACAAAAAAAGTATTATTATCAACATAATTACATACATTAACGTTGAGCTTATGCTATTGCTCATTTCGATAGTTATATGGTAGTTTAACCAGTCCTCTAGGTAGGTTTTAAAAGAAATTGATTTATCATACCTAGGTTTAATTAATATTTTTTTTGTGTTTTGAAATAATACTTCGAGTAATGGAATAAATGCAACCATTGATAGGGCGCTGAATAATGCATATAGACTATTAAAAAAAATATTTAAAAATGCATATTGTTTATAGGGATATGCATATTGTAATATTTTTTTGAAGTAATTCATTATAGATCTAAATCTTTAATAATAGAGTTAATTCTATTATCTAATTGATTTTCAGTTAACTCCCAGTCGTTTTTAATTAATTTATCCAAACTTACGCTAAAGTAGAACTTAATTTTGGGTTCAGTCCCACTTGGTCGGATAGAAATTTTAGTATTGTCAATTAATCGATAACTTATAACATCAGACTTTGGAAGATTTAATTTATTTATTTGACTGTTTATCAATGATTTACTTGTTGAATTTAGGTAATCATCAATCGTTATGACTTTTTGACCATTAATTTTTTTTGGAGGATCATTTCTAAAATTAAACATCATATTTTTTATTTCTTTTTCTCCATTTACACCTTCAATTTTGTAGCTGAGCAATCTTTCTTTATGTGGATTAAATAATTTGTAACATTCAATCATGTAATCATATAAAGTTTTCTCTTTATTTTTTAAAATAGAGGCAATCTCACAAATAACTAATGCTGGGGTTACAGCATCTTTGTCTCGAATTTTACTGCCAACCAGGTATCCAAAGCTTTCTTCTCCTCCAAAAACAAAGTTTTGATTTTTTCTAATCTCTATCTCTTTACTAATCCATTTAAAGCCTGTTAATGTCCAAACACATTCGATACCAAAATTTCTTGCAACTTTTTCCATAATTGGAGAAGAGACTATTGTAGATGCTATGTAATCATTTTTATTTAAAATTCCTCTTTTTTTTCTGCTGTTCAACAAAAAATTAGCAATAATTAGCATTGTCTGATTNCCATTTAATATNATGTATTTACCTTTTTTGTTTTTAACAGAAACACCTAATCTNTCTGANTCAGGATCAGTTCCTAAAACAATATCTGCATTTATTTTAGTTGCCTNTTTTATTGCCATTTCNAGNGCTTCAGGTTCTTCAGGGTTTGGAGATTTAACTGTTGGAAAGTTGCCATTTGGTTCGGATTGTTGAGTAATTGTTGTCAAAAAATTATAACCAGCTTTATTTAAAACTTGGGGTATCGACTTTATTGAAGTACCATGTAAAGGAGTATAAACTATTTTAATATCTCTTTTAACACATTCATCTTGTTTTCCNATTTTAATACAAGTATTGATAAAGGCATCATCAATCTCTTTATCGAGATAATTAGCATATCTATTTTTTGTTTTGAAAATAATTTGCTCAAATTTAANTGAATTAATTCTTGTCATTAAATTTTTGTCATGCGGATAGGTTAATTGTCCACCATCTTTCCAATAAACTTTGAATCCATTATACTCAGGAGGGTTGTGTGAGGCAGTTAAAACAATTCCGCAATTTGCTTCTAAATACCGAACTGTAAATGAAAGTTGAGGGGTAGTTCTTAAAGATGAAAATAAAAAAACTTCAATGTTGTTTGCTAGTAATATGTTTGAAACAATATCTGAAAATGAAANATTATTATTTCGACAATCATATGCAATAACAACTTTGATCTTATCCTTTTTGNATTCACTTTTTAGATACAAAGCTAGGCCCTGAGTTACTTTGCCAAGCGTATATTTATTGATTCTATTAGTTCCAACACCCATTACCCCTCTCATGCCACCGGTACCAAACTCTATATCTTTATAGAAAGCATCCTCCAATAGATCAGGAAAATTATATAATTCTTTTACTTTTTTTTGGGTTTCATTATCAAAAGGATATCTACACCAAATTTGAGCTTTTTTGATAATCTTAGTCACTTGGTATAATTTGAGATATTGTATAATCTTTATCGCTGTTTCTCCTTTGTCTGAGTAGCAATTCACCTATAAATCCGGAAATAAAAAATTGGACTCCAATTATGATTGTCGTTAATGCAATAAAAAATTGAGGTCTTTCAGTTATTAATCTTGAGTTAGTATTGAAATATATTTTATCAATGCCCAGATATATAGTAAAAATTAAACCAACTGAAAACATTAAACTTCCTATTAGCCCAAAAAAATGCATGGGCCGTTTACCAAATTTATCTAAAAACCATAGTGTTAATAAATCAAGAAAACCATTTATAAATCTTTCAGATCCAAATTTTGTGACTCCATACTTTCTTTTTTGATGTTTAACTTCTTTTTCAGAAATTTTTTTAAAACCAGCTTGAGATGCCAAGAAGGGAATATATCTGTGCATTTCTCCACTAACATTTATGGATTTAATTACATTCTTTTTATAAACTTTAATTCCACAATTGAAATCGTGTAACTTAATACCAGAGATTGCTCGTGCACTAAAATTAAAAAGTTTAGATGGTAAATTTTTTAAAAATAGATTATCATGCCTTATTTTTTTCCACCCAGAAACAATATCTAAGTTTTCTTTTTTTAACATTTCAATCATTGGGATTAATTCATCGGGTGAATCTTGTAGATCTGCGTCTAAAGTTGCTATCAAATTACCTTTTGCATGTTTAAATCCAGCATTTAATGCTTGAGATTTTCCATAATTCTTAACTAGTGAAATGCCTCTTACATTATTTGATTTTTTTATCAATTCACAGATAATTTTCCATGATTCGTCATTACTTCCATCATCAATAAATATAACTTCAAAAGAATATTTAGACATTTTAAAATTAGAATATATCCAATCATATAATTCTATTAAAGATTCCTTTTCGTTGTATAAAGGAATAACAACCGATACGTCCAAAATCAAAATTTTTGTCAAATTTACAAAAATTGATGCTATTCAGGTTTTGATTTTTTTAATATGAGTCCTCCAATTAATGAAATAAAAAATCCAAAGAAAATAGAACCAAGAAGTCCTCCAGCAATTCTTA
Organism: Flavobacteriaceae bacterium; assembly: GCA_002713495.1. Taxonomy (GTDB): domain Bacteria; phylum Bacteroidota; class Bacteroidia; order Flavobacteriales; family Flavobacteriaceae; genus Marivariicella. Next base: position 71,089 of record PATA01000018.1, on the reverse strand, counting down.
TCGGTATTGTAGTGAAATTTTTTGAAACTTCTATTGCATTGTTTGCATCCTCTATGGAGAGTTCTTTATTACCTTCTAACATTTTTTGTTTTGCTATTTCAAATGTTTTATCCATAAATTGGGGATCTAAAAACTCTGTAAGTAATAACCCATATAAAGTTCCAATAATTCCAGCCATTAATGCTGCACCCACACCTACCTTTAAACTTTCGGATATTGAAACATATCCATTGTTATCTTTTCTGTATTGAAATATTCCATAATTAATAAATCCTACAGATATTAATATAGGAACAATTGAAGCTAAGGTTCCTCCCTGATAATGAGCATCCAGAAAGAAAAGCATAAGATTGAAAACAACTGTCACAATACCTATTAAAGTACCAAAGTTCAGGGCGTATGTCGAAGTTTGTATTTCAGATTTAATCATTTTTTTTTTTTAAATATAGTTTTTTTAAAATTATAATTTTAAGATTGAGTTAATTTTTGCCTGTTATCAAAAATAAACTAAATTTGCATTCAATTTAATTTAAAATGAAGCCTAATATTCACCCAGAAAATTACAAGTTGGTTGCTTTTAAAGATATGTCCAACGATGACATATTTATAACAAAGTCAACCGCAGAGTCCAAGGAGACTATTGAGCTTGAAGGAACTAAATATCCTCTTGTTAAACTTGAAATATCTAGAACATCTCATCCATATTACACTGGAAAATCAAAATTAGTTGATACNGCAGGTCGCATTGATAAGTTTAAGAACAAATATTCTAAGTTTAAGAAATAATAATTACTTAATAGTCCTTAACTTTTTGTTCTTAATTAGTTAAATCATAAATTAATAAATTAAACTGCTTTGAAAAAAAGGATAGCCTTCACGACATTGGGTTGTAAACTTAACTTTTCCGAAACAGCGACTATTTCCAGAGAACTTGATATNAATAAATTCGAAAAAGTTAGTTTTAATAACGTTGCGGATGTATATGTTATAAATACTTGTTCAGTTACAGATAATGCTGATAAAAAATTTAAAAAACTAGTTTACAATGCACAAAAGATCAACAGAAAGGCTTATATAATTGCAATAGGATGTTATGCTCAGTTACAGCCCAATAAAATTATTACTATTCCTGGGGTTGATCTTGTCCTTGGAGCAAATGAAAAATTTAAATTATCCAATTATCTAGATGATCTTTCAAAAAATGACATTGGAAAAATCTTTTCATGCAATATTAATGAGCTGGAATCATACCAAAGCAGTTTTTCTTTGGATGATAGAACCAGATCTTTTTTAAAAGTTCAAGACGGTTGTGATTATAAATGTACATACTGTACTATTCCCAAAGCGAGAGGAAAGTCTAGAAGTGATAAATTAAATAATGTAATTAAAAATGTTAAAAAAATAGCATCAAATGGTATTAAGGAAATAGTTCTTACTGGGGTAAACATAGGGGATTATGGAAAAGGCAATTCGGATATAAATAAAAACAAAAATACCTTTTTTGATTTANTAAAGACACTCGATCAAATAAACGAAATTAACAGAATAAGAATATCATCAATTGAACCTAACCTCNTAAAAAATGAAATNATAGAATTTATTTCTAATAGTAAAAAATTTGTCTCACATTTTCACATTCCTCTNCAAAGTGGAAGTGATTACATATTAAAAAAAATGAAAAGAAGATANTTAACTGANCTTTATAGATCTAGAATAATTAAGATAAAGGAGCATAATCCTGATGCTTGTATAGGTGCGGATGTAATTGTNGGNTTTCCTGGTGAGTCAAATGAACAGTTCTTAAAAACTTATAATTTTATTAATGATTTACCAATAAGTTATCTTCATGTTTTTTCTTTTTCTGAAAGACCTAACACAACTGCACTTTCATTGAAAGATACTATTCCTATAGATATCAGAAATAAAAGAAGTAAAATGCTAAGGTTACTTTCGGTTAAGAAGAGAAGATATTTTTATCAAAGTCAAATAGGAAAAAATGTTGATGTGCTTTTAGAGGGTGAAAATAAAAAGGGCTACATAACAGGATTTTCAAGTAATTATCTTAAAGTCAGAACACCCTGGGACCCAGCTTTAATTAATGAAATTAAAAAAGTAAGACTTAAGAAAATTGATAAGGAAGGATACTTAAGGTTTTAACTTTAAAGCTTTATTCCAACTGGCAGCAAAGATTTGTATGATTTATTTCTTCTTACAAAACCAGCAATTTTTGGAGATGTCGGTACAACTTTTATTTTTTTTTCGGACAATACTTCAAGTACAGATTTAATGAATCTTTCTTCAAAACTTTTGTCTTTAATTGTATCTGGAACTACAACTTTAGTTAAAAATATTTTTCTTTCTTGTTCAGCATATTCAATGCGTGCTAAGGAGTCATCAACTTTTGTTTCAAATTGTCTTAAGAATTCATTGTTTTTCAGTACTATTTCTATCATATCGAAAAAATTTATGTCAAGATCTAGATATTTGCTTTTTAAATAAGAATTAATTTTATTTATCTTATTTAGTCAAAGACAAAGGGTATCAAATTTACAAAAAAATAGTATACTATCAATAATACTATACTCAAAAAATGAAAAAAAAATATTTATATTTTATGCCAGGAATGGCCGCAAGTCCNAAAATTTTTGAATTAATAAAACTTCCAAGAAATATTTCAGTCAACTATTTGGTCTGGATAAAACCATTGAAGGATGAGCCATTAAATTCCTATGCATTNAGAATGTCAAGGTTCATTAAGTATAAAGACCCGATATTGGTTGGTGTCTCTTTGGGTGGAGTTTTAGTTCAAGAAATAGCAAAAATTATAAAATGTGAAAAGATCATAATAATTTCAAGTATCAAATCCAGATCAGAATTACCAACTTCAATGATAATGGCTAAACATACTAAGATTCATAAACTATTACCAATAAAGTGGATTGAAGACATTGAAAACTTAGCTCTATTTGTTTTTGGTAATAAAATAAAAATCAGAGTTAGTTTATACAAAAAATACCTTTCGGAAAGAGACCCCGAATATTTAAAGTGGGCAATCAATAGTCTCGTAAACTGGCAACAGGATAATTTTTTGGAATCTACAATCCATATTCATGGTGAAGACGATAATATATTTCCTATTAACATGATTATGAAGCCTGTAATAAAAATAAAGGGTTCACATGCAATAATTTTAACTAAGGCGAATTGGTTTAATGAAAATTTACCTAGATTAATATTAAATTGATATTATATTTTTTTTAATTGCTCTCGCATTATTTTCATTTGCTCGTTAAGCATACCTTGAGAATCTAATTTTTTGGCTTCACCTAATAACAACATTGCCTCACGTTTTCTTCTTTTTTGCATACAAATACCAGCTAGGCTTAATTTCGCCATTGCCAAATCATGATTAAAGGATAATCCTAATTTAATTGCTTTTTTAAAATTCTTTTCTGCAACAGTGAGGTTTGATTGAGATTGAATGATTCCATGTAAGTAATAAAAATATCCTTGTTGTTTTTTGACAAGATTTGATTTTGGGTTCGAAATTTTATTTAACCACTTTTCAGTTCCCTGAAAATCTTGTTTTCTTAATCTTAAAAATGCCATAAAAATTAATTCATTTTTGAAGTATATCAAAACAAAAAAACAACTCAGAAAAAAATAAAAAATTCCATTACCAATATAGTTTTCACTAAACTGATATATGGAATATACAAGGAGGGTAAAAGAAATTAATAATTTTATGATTTTTGGAAACATATTTAAAATATATTCAAAGGTAAAAAAAGAGATCTAAATCTATACTATACTTTAACTAAATAAAAAAAGATGTTATATATTTGCACGGCTTATTTGAAGTAAACTATTTTAAAACTTTATAAAGATGAAAAGAACATTTCAGCCTTCCAGAAGAAAAAGAAGAAACAAACATGGTTTTCGTGAGCGGATGTCAACTACCAGTGGCAGAAAAGTTATTTCAAATCGACGTGCTAAAGGAAGAAAAAAAATTTCTGTTTCATCTGAGCCAAGACATAAAAAATAATGTTAAATAAAATTAATTTTTATTTAAGGTGTTACTTTTAAAAGTAACACCTTTTTTTTTATCTTGAAACTGAAAAATAATTGAAGTCTAAATGCCAAAAAATAAAAAATTAAAAAAAATACTTATCATAGGTTCGGGACCAATTATTATTGGTCAAGCATGCGAATTTGATTATTCTGGAACACAAGCTTTAAGGTCTTTAAAAGAAGATGGAATAGAAACTGTTTTAATAAATTCAAATCCTGCAACAATAATGACTGACCCCTCAATGGCAGATCATGTATACCTTAAGCCTTTAAACACTAAATCAATAATTGAGATTTTAAATAAACATCAAATAGATGCAGTTCTACCAACTATGGGTGGTCAAACAGCCTTGAATCTCTGTATTGAGGCCGATGATAAAGGAATTTGGAAGGATTTTGGTGTTGATATTATAGGCGTTGATATTGACGCAATTCAAATTACAGAGGATAGAGATCAATTTAAGAAACTCTTAAAAAAAATTAACATTCCAGTTGCTCCTGCGGAAACTGCAAACTCATTTCTAAAGGGAAAAGAAATTGCTCAACAATATGGATTTCCAATAGTTATTAGACCTTCTTTTACATTAGGTGGAACTGGAGCATCATTTGTTCACAAAGAAGAAGATTTTGATGAGTTGCTTACCAGAGGACTTGAGGCTTCACCGATACACGAAGTTTTAATTGACAAAGCACTAGTGGGATGGAAAGAATATGAATTAGAATTATTAAGAGATAAAAAAGACAATGTTGTTATCATATGTTCAATTGAAAATATGGATCCGATGGGTATTCATACAGGAGATTCAATTACAGTTGCTCCTGCAATGACTTTGTCAGATCATACATATCAGAGGATGAGAGATATGGCTATTAAAATGATGAGGAGTATTGGTGATTTTGCAGGAGGTTGTAATGTTCAATTTGCCGTTAGTCCTGATAAAAATGAGGATATAATCGCAATTGAAATTAATCCCAGAGTTTCTCGTTCTTCTGCATTGGCATCAAAAGCTACTGGTTATCCTATAGCAAAAATTGCTGCAAAACTAGCCATAGGATATTCACTTGATGAATTAGATAATCAAATAACAAAGTCTACATCAGCATTGTTTGAACCTACATTAGATTATGTAATTGTTAAAATCCCAAGATGGAATTTTGATAAATTTGAAGGTTCTGATCGTATTTTAGGACTTCAAATGAAGTCAGTTGGAGAGGTTATGGGCATTGGTAGATCATTTCAAGAAGCTCTTCATAAGGCAACCCAATCGTTAGAGATTAAGAGGAATGGTCTTGGAGCTGATGGCAAGGGTTATAATGATTATAATTTAATTTTAAATAAATTAAAAAATCCAAGCTGGGACAGGGTTTTTGTAATTTATGACGCAATCCAAATAGGAATTCCCTTAAATAGAATAAATGAAATAACAAAAATTGATCTGTGGTTTTTAAAACAATATGAGGAGTTATTCAATTTAGAGTCTGAAATTTCTAATTTCTCAATAGATACTATATCTTCCAACCTAATTTTAGAGGCTAAACAGAAAGGATTTGCAGATAGGCAAATTGCTCACATGCTCAACTGTCTTGAAAGTCAGGTTTATAAAAAAAGAGCAAAATTTGGAATTCAACGTGTTTATAAATTAGTTGATACATGTGCAGCTGAGTTTTCAGCAAAAACACCCTATTACTATTCTACTTTTGAGGAAAAAATGCAGGTTGATTCCAGTAAACCTTATAGTTCTAATGAAAGTTTTGTGAGTGAAAGAAAAAAAATTGTTGTTTTAGGTTCAGGGCCTAATAGAATAGGGCAGGGTATTGAATTTGATTATTGTTGTGTTCACGGAGTATTGGCTTCAAGTGAGGCAGGTTATGAAACCATTATGATTAATTGTAACCCCGAAACTGTGTCAACAGATTTTGATGTTGCTGATAAATTATATTTTGAACCTGTTTTTTGGGAGCATATTTATGATATTATAAAACACGAAAACCCAGAAGGTGTAATCGTTCAATTGGGAGGTCAAACAGCTCTTAAATTAGCAGAAAAATTGGATCGTTATGGCATTAAAATAATAGGAACTACATTTAAATCTCTTGATTTGGCTGAGGATAGAGGTAGTTTTTCCACTCTTTTAAAAAAGAATAATATTCCATATCCAGACTTTGGAGTGGCAGAAACTGCTGACGAAGCTCTAAAATTGACTGAGAAATTGAATTTTCCAATTTTAGTAAGACCATCATATGTTCTTGGTGGACAAGGGATGAAAATAGTTATTAATAAAGAAGATCTTGAGGCTCATGTTGTTGATTTATTAAGAAAAATACCAAATAATAAACTTTTATTAGATCATTACCTAGATGGTGCTATAGAAGCCGAAGCTGATGCAATATGTGATGGTAAAGATGTTTATATTATTGGGATAATGGAGCATATTGAACCCTGTGGTATACATTCAGGTGATTCAAATGCAACACTTCCTCCTTTTAATCTTGGGGAGTATGTTATTCAACAAATTAAGGATCACACTCAAAAAATTGCACTTGCTCTCAAAACAAAAGGATTAATTAATATTCAATTTGCTGTTAAAGATGACAAAGTGTACATTATAGAAGCTAACCCCAGAGCTTCTCGAACTGTTCCCTTTATTTCAAAAGCATATGGTGAGCCATATGTTAATTATGCGACTAAAGTTATGTTGAACGATAAAATGTTGAGTGATTTTAACTTTAAGCCTTTTTTAAAGGGATATGCCATAAAACAGCCTATTTTTTCCTTTAATAAATTTCCAAATGTAAACAAACAATTGGGGCCAGAGATGAAAAGTACAGGAGAGAGCATCCTTTTTATTGATAATCTAAAAGATGATCAATTTTATGACTTATACTCAAGAAGAAAGATGTATTTGACTAAATAACTTTAATCTTGAAGATTAAAGATATCAGTATCTAAAATTAACCTTTGATTTCTTCTCATTTCCGAATCAAAAATTATTTTACCAAAAGGATTTTTTATATTAAAATCCGATCTAAATGACCCCGTGATAATATTTATTGTATATAACAATAATGGGTCACTTATGCTTCCTAGAGTACCTAAATTATTTGATACTTCCTTAATAAAATGATCAGGTTTAAGCCCGTCCTGATAGTCAGAGAAACCAGCACTATTTTCAATTGCTAATACAATTGGTTGCATTGCGTATGTGTGATTGGGGTTTTTATTCCCATCATTATCTATATAATCATGTATTGTTATAGAAGCTACATTTTTTCCAACTGTAGTGTCTCCAATTTGAATAACTTGAATGTGTGAATCTAAACCATTAATTAATAGTTCGCTGGCTGATGCTGAACGGTTTGAAGTGATAATATATATTTTTTCTAGATTCAAACTATTTAGAATTTCTCCTGTTGATAGCGAACTGATAAATTTATTTGTAAGTTGATCGGAATTTTGAGATTCCCAATATTCATTCAATTTTGAATTCCAATTTTGTTTTGAAAAAACTTCACCTGTAAATTGACCTGTAATTAAACTTGACAACACAACACAATTACTAACTGATCCACCTCCGTTATATCTTAAATCAAGGATTAAATCTGAAATATTACTAGATTTAAAATTATTAAAGACTTCATTTAGCTCATCGTTGTAATCAGATAGAAATTGATTATACATTAAATAACCAATAGAATTAGATTCATAATTAATTATTTTATTAATATGAATCGGATTTTTTTGGAAATTTTCTTCTTTAATTAACTCAATTTTATCTCCAGTTAAATTGAATGATCCATTTTCATATAATGATAAACTAATCTCATACACTAGTGCATCATTATAAAGTAGATCTCTATAATTATTTGTATTTAACTTTATTCCATTNACATGGGTAAAAAGATCTCCTCTTTTGATATTCTTGTTAAATGCATCTGAGTTTGGATGAGTGTATTTTACATAACCAAAAACTTCTTCACAATCNGAGCATTGAAGTGATAAGCCAAACTCCATTCCATTGGATGCAACTATTCCTTGAAGGGTATTTTGTAATTCAATATAGTCGTCGACAATAATGCTAAATCTATCTTTGGTTGATAAAAGTGATTGGAAAAAAGGTTTTGGATCAGGGTTTTCTGAAATAAATTTTGTNTAATTATTTTTATTGTCATCAATACTATCAGCAAGCATTGTTACGCTCTCTTGCCAGTAATAAAACTCATTTAATCCTTTCCATACAAAGTCACTTACTTCATAGTCTCCAGTCAATTCAATTATGTCATCGTCTCTATCTTTGGAACAATTAAATAGAGTGATCATTAATAATAAAAAACAAATTTTATATTTCATTCTATATGCCNGTGTAGTTATTAGGGGTGATTGATTTTAATTCTTTTTTGATTAAATCATTTACTTTTAATTCATCTATGAAATTATGAATACTTTTTTTATCAATTTTTTTGTTGGTTCTTGTAAGTTTCTTGAGTGCCTCATAGGGTTTTGGATATTTTTCCCTCCTTAAAATTGTTTGAATGGCTTCTGCTATAACCGACCAATTATTATTTAGATCAAAATCAATCTTTTCAGTATTAACAATTAACTTAGATAAACCATTTAAAGTTGATTTTAACCCAATTATTGTGTGTGCAAGCGGGACGCCTACNTTCCTCAGGACAGTGCTATCAGTTAAATCTCTTTGCATTCTTGATATCGGAAGTTTACGCGAAAAAAATTCAAAAATTGAATTGGCAATTCCTAAATTTCCTTCAGAGTTTTCGAAGTCTATNGGATTAACCTTGTGTGGCATTGCAGATGACCCAATTTCACCATCACTTATTTTTTGNTTAAAATAATCAAAAGAAATATAGAACCAAATATCTCTATTAAAATCGATTAAAATTGTATTTATTCTTTTCAAAGTATCACAAAGTGAGGCAAATGAATCATAGTGTTCAATTTGAGTAGTAGGAAATGAGTATTTTAGTTTTAATTTCGATTCAACAAAATCNGATCCAAAAGTTTTCCAATCTACATTAGGATAAGCTACTTTATGTGCATTAAAGTTTCCCGATGCACCACCAAATTTTGCCGCATGATGTATTTTTGATAATATTTCTTTTTGTAGGTTAATTCTTTTAATAAATACCATAAATTCTTTACCCAATCTTGTTGGAGATGCAGGTTGTCCATGTGTTCTTGAGAGAAAAGAAATATCTTTGTACTCTCTTGAAAGTGAATTCATTGATTTTAAAACTTTATTTAATTGAGGTAAATAAATTTCATTTATGGACTCTTTGACTAAAAGAGGNATTGCAGTATTATTAATATCTTGAGATGTTAACCCAAAGTGAATAAATTCTTTATAATTTCCCAAATTAAGTTTATCAAATTCTTNTTTTAAATAATACTCTACNGCTTTAACATCATGGTTTGTTATTTTTTCTATTTCTTTCACTTCTCTAGCATTTTCAGAATTAAATATTTCATATATTTTTCTTAAGTCTTTGAAAATGGATTGGTCAAAATTTGACAGCTGGTGAAGTGGAATCTTGCAGAGAGATATAAAATATTCAATTTCAACCATTAACCTAAATTTAATTAGAGCTTGTTCTGAGAAATAATTTGACAAAGATTTAGTTTTTGATCTATATCTTCCATCAATTGGGGAAATTGCATTTAGGTCAGTAAGTAACATATTTTAATTAAAATATTAATTTACAAAGATACATTTCTTTTATTTTAAATGAATTATTTAAGATCTTGAATAATTCTATATTCCTCGTAACAACTAGTCATAGCCTCTAAAATTTGTAGATCATTAGATTCTTTAATAAACGTATCTGAATAATTACAATTTCTTATTATTTCTTCTAAATCAATTTTTTCAATGTCAAGGATTTCAATTAATACTTGTCTATCAAATTTTGATGCTAATAAGTTTTTTATTTCATTATCAATTCTCATCTTTTTTAATTTTTTTAGTTGTTTTGGATTCTTTCCAAAAAAGTTATACAAAAAATCAGCTGGATTAAATAATGCTCCTAAAGCTTTACTTATTGAATTCTTATTTCTGTTTCCAGCCTCATAACCAGAATTGGGTAAACCAGTAATTTTATATCTTCCTGCAGAATTTATAGGAGCATTTTTAACATCTATTTCAAGATACCCTGTAAGTTCATAGGGTCTCAAAATAATTTCCTCCAATGCAAATGCTAATCCAGTTAATCTAAACTTAGAGTTTTTAAATTTAATCATATCACTTGTTACCGAAACCCTGATGGGTTTATATCCAACATATGAAAAATAAAGTGTATCGTTAACTGAAGCCTCAATTTCAAATTCACCTTTATCATCCGTAATTGTTCCAATTACTCGTGTTAAATTAATGACATGGACACTTTGCATAGGTAGCTCTGTAATTTCATTCTCAACAGAACCTTTTAAAAAAGTGGATTGATTTTGAGCAAATAATGAAAAAGGAAAAATGATAAAAAAGTAAAATAAATTTTTCATTTACATAAACTAAAATAAAAAAGAATAATTCAAAAGCATATTTATTTTAGTTTAAATTTTAATGAAAATTATGGGTTAGGTAATTAATTAGATTTTTAAGGGCAATTCCTCGGTGACTTATTTTATTTTTTTTAGTCATACTAAGTTCACCAAAAGAATTTTTAAAACCTTTGGGCATAAAAATTGAATCATACCCAAAACCTTTTGTTCCCTTTCTTTTATTTAATATTTTCCCTTCAACTTTTCCCTCAAAAAATTTAACATCATTACCATGAATTAATACTATACATGTTTTAAAATTTGCATTTCTATTTTTTGAGTTTTTCATTTTATTCAATAAAAAATCAATATTTTTCTCACTATCATATGGTTTACCAGCATAGCGAGCAGAAAAAACTCCAGGCTCTCCATTTAAACAATCCACCTCAAGGCCACTATCGTCAGAGAAGCAATTGATACCAAATTTATTGTTTATGTGTCTTGCCTTTATCAGTGCATTTTCATAAAAAGATTTTCCAGTTTCTTTAATTTTATCTTTATAACCAATGTCATCTAAACTCATTAAGTTTATATTTTTTGGGATATAATTTTTTATCTCATTTACTTTATTCTGATTATGTGTTGCAAAAATTAAATCTAATTTAGTTATTGTGATATTTTTCATTACTTAATATTGTGTTAGCTCGATAAAGTTGCTCACAAAAAAAAACCTTGATTATCTGATGATTAAAAGTCATTTTTGAAAGTGAAATTTTATCAGAAAAAATTGAATAAATTTCATCCGAAAATCCATAGGCACCTCCGACAACGAATATTAATCTTTTTTTATTAGTACAGTAATAATTATTTAATAATTTGGAAAATTGAATTGAATCAACGTTTTTTCCTTTTTCGTCCAGTAAAACGCATATATCTTCATTTTTTAGAAATTTCTTAATTTCTAATCCTTCCTTGTTTTTAAGTTCTTCTTTTTTATTTTTTTTGGTGTACTTTATTTTTGATATTTCAAAAGTTGAAAACTTGACGTAGTGATTTATTTTTTTTGAATAATTGCTTATCAATTTTTCTATGCTATCGTCTTTGGTTTTGTTAACACTAAGTAAAATTACTTCCATAAATTTAACTTTATAAAGTTTACAGCTATTTCTAAGTTATTCAAATCAATACTATCTTTGATAAAAATAAATACACTTGAAATTATTAAAAAATTTTTTGAACTCAATTAAGTTACCAGGTTTTAATGGGTTTTCTTTATATGACCTTTTTGAAATGTATTTTTTGGGATTATTAAAAGGTGCTTTAACAGCCCGTGCGGGAAGTATTTCNTTTAGTTTTTTTATGGCTATTTTTCCTTTTTTACTTTTCATTTTAAATTTAATTCCTTTTATACCAATTGATAATTTTGATTCAATTTTGTTAAATTTCATTGAAATATTAGTTCCTAGTAATAGTGAAACTTTTTTTTCTGAAATTTTCTTAGACATACAAAATAAACCTCGAGGTGGATTATTGTCTTCAGTTTTTTTATTGTCAATTATTCTAACAGCAAATGGAGTAAGTGCCATATTTGCAAGTTTTGAAGAATCCTATCATATAGAGTTATCAAGAAATTTCTTCAAACAATATTTGTATTCTATGGGTGTAGCTATTTTATTGGCACTAACTTTACTAATTGCTGTAATTGTAGCAGTTTATTTTGAGATTTATATATTTAGTAACATTAAGGAGCTTCTTCAAAATACAGTTGATTGGATTAGATTAGGACAGTCATTTTTCTATATAATTTTGACTTATTTTTCAGTTTCAATTTTATATTATTTCGGAACTATTGAAGGGAGAAAGTCAAGTTTTTTTTCACCGGGAGCTGTTATGACAACAATATTAATTATGATTACAACATGGGGTTTTGGAATTTATATTGATAATTTTTCTACTTATAATCAATTATATGGATCAATNGGAGCCTTGTTAATTTTCATGTTATATATATGGCTGAATTCNAATGTTCTTCTTTTAGGTTTTGAACTAAATGCCACCATAATGCGCNTAAAAAATAGATCAAAGAAAAANAACTAAAACATAAACTTTTACTAGTTTTGAACATGCATTTTTTTATTAATGTTTATTTNCCTCTACCATTAACAAATCCTTTTACATATTCGGTCACAAAAGAAGAGTTCAATAAAATTTCACGAGGATCAAGAGTCACTGTNCCTTTTGGAAAATCAAAGATATATACTAGNATTGTTGTTGAGAAACATAATCTACCCCCACTAAGTTATGAAGCAAAACCAATCGATTTAATATTAGATGAAAAGCCTTTNTTATTNGATTATCAAATTAAATTTTGGAAATGGATAGCAGATTATTATCACTGCTCTTTNGGACATGTCATGAGAGCATCAATTCCTTCAACTTTACTTTTGGAGAGTGAAACAAGAATGATTATCAATAGTGAGGTTAAAATTGACAAAAATTCACTATCAGATGAACAGTTTTTGATTTACGAAGCTCTTGAAAAGTCAATATTAAAAATTGATGATTTGATAAAAATATCTGGAAATAAAAATCCAATCAAATTAATTCAACCTCTAATAGATAATGGATTTATTACATCATATCAAAAAATTGAAAAAAAATATAAATCAAAAATTGAACGTGTATTTAAAATTAAAAATCCGAAAGAGCTTCAAGCAAACTTAAGTTTATTAAAGAGATCCCCACAACAAACTAGATTTATTTTATCTCTACATAGTTTTGATAATAAAGGTGAAAAATGGATTTCCGCAAAGAAAGTTTTCAATAAATCAAATACAAACTCACAAATCGCTAACAAACTCCTAGAAAAAAAAATAATTGAGGATAGAAATGTAGAAATAGATAGAATTACAAATAAACATAAAACCTCTATTTCTCTTCAAGATTTATCACCTGATCAGTCAAAAGCTTTTGATCAAATTAAAGATGAGTTATTAAAAAAAAATATTGTGTTATTTCAAGGTGTCACTTCTTCTGGCAAGACTGCAATTTATATGAAGTTAATTAAAGAGATTACAGACAACGGGGGGCAAGTTCTTTTTTTACTTCCAGAGATATCCATTACTTCACAAATGGTTAGTCGATTTAATAATTATTTTGCTGGTATTGTTCAGGTATACCATTCAAAATTTAATCTTAATGAGAGAACTGAGATATGGAAGAGTGTATCACAGGCTAAACATAATGCCAGAGTAATAATTGGTGCCAGATCCTCCCTTTTCCTTCCTTTTAAAAAACTTGATCTCATAGTGGTTGATGAGGAACATGAAACCTCTTACAAACAATTTGATCCTGCCCCTAGATATCATGCAAGAGATGCAGCTGTATATTTATCAAATATCTTAAATCTCAAAGTAATTTTAGGTTCAGCTACTCCGAGTCTTGAATCAATCATCAATGTTAAGAAAAAAAAATATGGTATGGTATACTTAAATCAGAGATATGGTGGAGTAAAGCTGCCAGATATTAATGTAATTGACCTTAAAGAATCTCATAAAAGAAAATTAATGAAAGGAGATTTTTCTCAAGATTTAATTAATTCAATTTCTAATACTCTAGGGGACGGAAAACAAATTATTTTATTTCAAAACAGAAGGGGATATGCACCTATTCTAGAATGTTTAACATGTGGTCATATGCCAAGCTGTATTCAATGTGATGTTAGTTTGACTTATCATATTAATTCTGGCAAGCTACAGTGTCATTATTGTGGATATAACATACCCATTCCTAAAGTATGTAATTCTTGTTCTGCAACAAATCTAACAACAAAGGGATCTGGGACTCAACAAATTGAAAAACAATTAGAAGGACTTTTCCCAAATATTCCAATTGGTAGAATGGATTGGGATACCACTCGCGGAAAAAATGATTTTGATCGTATAATTGATTTATTTTCACTACAAAAAATCAAAATATTAGTTGGTACACAAATGATTATTAAGGGTCTGGATTTTAAAAATGTAAATTTAGTAGGTGTTTTAAACGCAGATCATTTAATCAATTTTCCCGATTTTAGGTCCTATGAAAGATCTTTTCAGATGTTGACTCAAGTGGCAGGTAGATCTGGAAGATCGGCTGATCAAGGAAAAGTAGTTATTCAGAGTTATCAGCCATACCATAATGTATTAAAATGTGTAATAAATAATGACATTGAGTCATTTATTAAATCCGAATTACATGACAGAAAATTAAATATTTATCCTCCTTATATTAAGCTTATAAAAATTACTTTAAAAAATAGAAATATGCACAATTTAAACTCGGCTTCAGAATGGTTTTCAAACGTATTAAGACAATCATACAATGGTAAGATTTTAGGCCCTGTGTTTCCTTTAGTAAGTAGAGTAAGAAACAATTATATTAAAGAAATGTTGATAAAATTAGAATCCAATAATTCAAGAATATTTTTTAAGAAATTATTAAATAAAACCATACGGAGTTTTGAAAGTATTAGTGTTTTTAGAAGCACAAAAGTTATCGTAGATGTAGACCCCTATTAACCTTGAATAACAAAAAAATATATTAAATTTTTGGTGATACAATTATGTTAATCTATTTTTGCCTCCTAAATTAAAATTATGAATAATTATGAAACTGTTTTCATTCTCAATCCCGTTCTATCTGAGAATCAGATAGAGGAAGCAGTTCAGAAATATGAAAAGTTTCTGACTTCCAAAGGTGGAAGCGTTATAAATAAGGAAAATTGGGGGCTAAAAAAACTTGCTTATCCAATACAAAATAAAAAAAGTGCTTTCTATCATCTTTTTCAGTACACGGCTGTTGGTGATACTATTAAAGAACTAGAAGTTTCTTTTTTACGTGACGAAAGAGTAATGAGATATTTAACTGTTAAGCTTGATAAGCACTCATTAGCTTGGGCAGAAAAAAGAATTAAAAAAAATGAATTAAATAAAGCTTGATATGTCCAAAATAGAAGAACAAAATATTGGAAAAAAAGAAGGTGAGATCAGGTATTTAACCCCATTAAATATTGACACTTCAACAAAGAAGAAATATTGTAGATTTAAAAGAACTGGTATAAAATATGTTGATTATAAGGACCCTAATTTCTTAATAAAATTTGTTAACGAACAGGGTAAGATATTACCAAGGCGTTTAACTGGAACATCACTAAAATACCAACGAAAGGTTTCTGTTGCAATCAAAAGGGCAAGACATCTTGCCTTAATGCCTTATGTTGGCGATATGTTAAAATAAATATATATGGAGATAATTTTAAAGGAAGATATACAAAATGTTGGCTTTAAAGATGATTTAGTCGAAGTCAAAAATGGTTATGCCAGAAATTATTTAATTCCTCAGGGTAAAGCAATTATAGCTACTAATTCTGCAAAAAAAGTTTTAAATGAAAATTTAAAACAAAAAGCATTTAAAGAAAAGAAAATAATCAAAGAGGCTGAATCACTCGGTAAAAAACTTTTGAAAATTGAGATGAAAATATCATCAAAAGTATCAAGTGGTGATAAACTTTTTGGTTCGGTCACATCTAAGGATTTGTCTTCAGCTTTTGAGTCAAGTGGGGAATCAATTGACAAACTACTTATAAATGTTCCTGGTAGATCAATAAAAAGAATTGGAAAATATGAGGCCTCAATTCGTCTTCACAGGGATGTTATTATTCAATATCCATTTGAAGTAGTTCCTGCGAAATCTTAGAATTTTATTTTTTGTCCCAATTTACTACTGTAAATAAATTTGAAATACTCAAGATTGACAAAGAAGCAATTTCAGGAGCTAAGCAACGAGTTTGCATTATATCTTGCGTCAAATTCTATTGATTCAGTTCAATGGAAAAATATTAAGTTAAAATCCATTGATAAAGCTGAAAAGATTTTAGACTTATTCAGTGATATAGTTTGGGACAGGGTCATATCCAGAGTAAATTATTTAATAAATATTGATAAAACTCATCTTTTTCTTTTTAAGTGTCATAATAATTCGATAAAATCAATCATTGTTANATCCAATGACAAATTAATTGATCTTAAGAATGAAAAATCGCATTCATTCATTTTAAATAATATAAATTCAAATAAAATTGAAATCTTTAGATCTGAAAAAAAACTTAATAAAACCGAACTAAACAAAGAAATTCANAANTTAATTGTCAGAGGGGCTGATGTTTCAAAAGGAGAGTTGTTTGATATGTATGATAAAAGACTTTCATAATAAATGGAAAAGTAAGATATTTGTTTAGTATACTTTTTTTATGTCAATAAAACCAAATACTCCAAAAGGAACCAGAGACTTTTCATCTNAAGTTTTAATAAAAAGGACTTATCTAAAGAAAATTTTACAAAATGCTTTTGAGTCATTTGCTTTTGAGCCATTAGAAACACCATCCTTTGAGAGATTATCGGTTTTGACAGGCAAATATGGTGATGAAGGTGATAGATTGATTTTTAAAATTCTTAATTCTGGGGAAAAATTAAAAAAAGTTGACTTAGATTCATTAAAAAGNAATGANTTGAAGAAATTTTCATTTTCATTAAGTGAAAAGGCTCTTCGTTATGATCTAACAGTTCCATTAGCGAGATATGTTTCCAGAAATCAAAATGATTTAACTTTTCCTTATCGACGCTATCAAATACAAAATGTATGGCGAGCTGATAGACCTCANCATGGAAGATTTCAAGAGTTTTGTCAATGCGATGCGGATATAGTAGGTGAGAAATCACTATTGCAGGAAATTGAAATGATTTCTCTTTTGGATCGAGTTTTTAATGATATAAATTTAAAAGGTGTTAATGTTAAAATAAACCANCGTAAGATTATTGAGGGGATTGTCAATTTAACCCAAAATAAAAACAGCNTAATTGATTATACTGTATCCATGGATAAANTGGATAAAATTGGAATTAAAGGAGTTGAANAAGAACTTAAATCAAAAGGGTTTAGTCAATTAAGCATTGATAAAATTAAAGGTATAGTTAGCNTAGAGGGAAGTCCTGAAAAAATCCTAGATAAATTAGAAAANAATTTAAATAATTCTAGTGAGGGGCTGGANGGTATTAATGAATTGAGATATATCATTTCGAAATTAAATAACTTTAAGTTTAAATCAATAAATATAAAAATTGACTTAACCCTNGCAAGAGGNTTAAATTATTACACTGGAACAATAGTTGAGGTGATGGGTCCTGAAAAAGTGAAAATGGGATCTATTGGNGGTGGAGGAAGGTATGATGATTTAACAAATTCTTTCGGACTGAAGAATNTGAGTGGGATGGGAATTTCATTTGGNTTTGATCGACTATATCTTGTTTTAGAGGAATTAGATTTATTCCCACTAAATATAAATTTAAATACTGAACTTTTGTTTTTAAACCTTGGTGATGAATCTTTAGATATTGCTTTGAAGAAACTCAACAAATTAAGATCAAAAGGTATTATTTGTGAAATATACCCCAGAAAAGTTAAAATAAATAAGCAATTAAATTATGCTAACAAAAAGAAAATTCCTTTTGTTGTAATTATCGGTGAACAAGAAATTAAAAATAAAAAGGTTACTTTAAAAAATATGACTACTGGGAANCAGGATCAAATTTTATTGAGTCANTTAGAAAAATCTATACCTCACTAGATCTGGTNGGTCTTTGGTACTTTTGAAATGGTTGTTTNAAAAGNTCCTTTATATTTGAATTTTTTTGTTCATCTGGAAAAACATCGACACCATAGATAATTTTTTCTCTNTCTAGGTACATGTAGGTTCCAAAAAGTCTATCCCAAATCGAAAAAATATTTCCATAATTNGCATCGGTATATGGTAAACGATAGTGATGGTGAATCTTATGCATATCTGGAGATACTATTAAATAGCTTAATAATTTGTCAATTTTTTTTGGAAGCCTAATATTAGCATGGTTAAATTGGGTTAAAACAANTGAAAGAGATTGGTAAAGCATTACATACCCTATGGGAGCTCCGACAANAAATACTGCTGNTAATGTAAAAGTAAATCTAATNAGACTTTCCAATGGATGATGTCTATTACCGGTGGTTGTATCGACGTTATGGTCAGAATGGTGNACTAGATGGATCATCCATAGAGGGTTAAATTTGTGTTCTACATAATGTGCAAGAAATGCACCAATAAAATCGAGTAATAGTATAGATATTATAACCTCAACAACTAATGGAAGATCTTTGAAAATATGTATAAATCCAAACTTATTGTTTACCACCCAATCAGAGGTTGAGAGAAGTAAAAATGCTAATAAAAAGTTTATGATTATTGTTGTTATTGTGAAAAAAAAGTTTGGAAGCGCGTGTCTCCACTTTTTGTATTTGAAATAGAATAGTGGCACTAAACCTTCNAAAACCCAAAAAAAAGATATTCCCCCAACAATAATTATAGCTCTATGCAAAGATGGGATATTCTCGAAATAAGATATTAAACTATTCATTTATTCAAACTTAATTATGTTTTAAATTACAAATATGAACATATTTCATATATTTATTGGGTTAAAATAAGATCAATTTACACATAAGTAGAATAAAAATAATTATATACACTTAGAATATTTTATTTAAAACAATTGAAAAAAATTATGAAAAAAATTAACCTTTTATTACTTTCAATAGTAATATCATTNAGTACTTCTTTTTTATTAGCTCAGAAAAAGAGGAATAAAAAGAATTATCAATCAAACATCANAGTAGATTTATCCGCTTTTAAATTTAGGAATATAGGNCCTGCTTTTCTTTCAGGTAGAATTGCAGATATAGCAATTCATCCAACAGATAAAAATACATGGTATGTTGCAGTAGGCTCTGGTGGTCTATGGAAAACAGTTAACTCAGGAACTACTTGGACTCCTCTTTTTGATGATGAAACCTCATACTCAACAGGATGCGTTACNATTGATTCCAATAACCCATCTACAGTTTGGGTTGGAACTGGAGAAAATGTTGGGGGTAGACATGTTGCCTATGGAGACGGAATTTACAGATCTGATGATGAAGGTAAGTCATGGAAAAATATGGGACTAAAAAACTCTGAACACATATCAAAAATTTTAGTTCATCCTAATAACTCCGATATAATTTGGGTTGCTGTTCAAGGTCCTCTATGGAATAAAGGAGGAGAAAGAGGTTTTTATAAGTCATCAAATGGTGGTAAAACTTGGAAAAAAACACTCGGAAATGGTGAATGGACAGGTGTTACTGACATAATGATTGANCCNAGAGACCCGGATGTATTATACGCTGCTACTTGGGACAGACATAGAACNGTTGCTGCTTTAATGGGAGGTGGTCCAGGTTCTGGAATCTACAAGTCTTTAGATGGTGGAGATTCATGGAAAAAGCTTTATAGNGGNCTTCCAAATGACAGAGACAGCAATGGTGATGGTGAAATTGANGAGGATGATGATCCAGTTATTAATATGGGTAAAATAGGATTAGCTATTTCTCCTCAAGACCCAGATGTAGTCTACGCTGCTATTGAACTTCAAAGAACAAAAGGTGGAGTTTATAGATCAGAGAATCAAGGTGAATCTTGGAAGAAAATGTCTGATGCAGTTGCTGGTGCGACAGGACCTCATTATTATCAAGAGCTATATGCGAGCCCTCATAAATTTGATAGGTTGTACTTAATGAATAATAGGGTTCTTACCTCAGAGGATGGAGGAGATAATTTTGTTCAATTAAAGGAAAAAGATAAACATTCAGATAATCATGTAATTCTTTTCAAAGATGATGATCCANATTATCTTATGATTGGAACTGATGCAGGTATATATGAAAGTTTTGATCTAGCTGAAACTTGGCGTTACATTAAAAATCTTCCACTNACTCAATTTTATAAAGTTGCTGTTAATAATAAGAAACCATTTTATCATATTTTTGGCGGTACGCAAGATAATGGGTCTGCTGGTGGTCCNTCAGCAACCGATGAGATTGAGGGAATAAGTAATAATCATTGGTATAAAACTCTAGGTGCGGATGGTCATCAGTCAGCAACCGACCCTGAATTTAATAATCTTATTTATGCAGAAACNCAAAAAGGAGGAATGCATAGAGTTGATCTTATAACTGGAGATCAAGTTTTTATTCAACCTCAACCAGCAATGGGTGATCCATATGAAAGATATAACTGGGATGCTCCAATCATTGTCAGCCCTCATAAACCATCAAGAATTTATTTTGCTTCGCAAAGAGTTTGGAAATCAGATAATAGAGGAGACGATTGGACAGTAATTTCAGGTGATTTAACTAGAAATGAGGAGAGAATAAAACTTCCAATAATGGGACGTCAACAAAGCTGGGATAATCCATGGGATGTAAAGGCNATGTCTACTTATAATACTATAACTTCACTTTCAGAGTCTCCTNTAAAAGAAGGGTTGATTTATGCTGGAACTGATGATGGTTTTATTCAAGTTACTTCAAATGATGGTAAAACCTGGACAAAGATTCCTGTAACTAAGTTGGGNCTACCAAGTAGAACATTCATAAATGATATTAAAGCTGATTTATTTGATGAAAATACAGTTTATGTTAGTTTAGATAATCATAAAGAAGGCGATTTCAATCCATACTTATTCAAAAGTACNGATAGGGGAATGACATGGAAATCCATTAAAGGTAATTTACCAGANAGAACTCTAATTTGGAGANTGGTTCAAGATCCTGTTGNAAAAAATTTACTTTTTATAGCTACAGAATTTGGTGTATATGTTTCTCTTAATTCAGGCCAAAAATGGAGTAAATTGGATGGGATTCCAAATATGGGGATAAGAGATATAGTTATTCAAAAAGANGAGGTTGATCTTGTTGCTGCATCTTTTGGAAGGGGGTTCTATGTGTTAGATGATTATAGTGCTTTGAGAGAGATGACAGAAGAAAATTTAAAAAAAGAAGCCAAATTATATACTCCAAGACCTGCTAAATGGTATATACCAAAAAGTAAAACTGGAAATACNGGATCAGACTATTATTTTGCCGAAAACCCAACTTTTGGTGCTGTATTTACATACCACTTAAATGGAGACTTTTCCACAATTAAACAAAAAAGACAAAGTGCTGAAAGTAAATTAAATAANATTAGGGCTAATATTCCTTTTCCNGGTTGGGATGCATTGGAGGATGAAAAAAATGAGTCAAGACAAATGATTTGGTTAAATATTAAGGATTCTGATGGNAATGTAATTAGTAATACAAAAAAAANTGCAAGAAGTGGTTCTGGAAGAATTGCATGGAATCTTCGATATTCCAGTTCTAATTCGATTGATCCAGATAGAATCACAAATAGAAGAGTATATGGTGCTTATGTTAGACCNGGAAATTATGAGGCATCTATTTATTTAGAAAATAATGGATCATATAAATTATTAGATGGACCTGTTAATTTTCAAGTTAAATCAATTTATGANGGTGTTCTAAAAGGTACTGATTTTAAAACTTATGACTCTTACAGAAAAAAATTATTAATTTTTGAAAAAGAGTATAGTTCATTAATTAAAATTATGGATGAAAATTCAAAACTATTAAATGCCTATAAAAAAGCAGCTGAAAGATCTCTAAGCGAACCAGGTAAGATATCTAAGGATTTATTTGATGCACATTCCGATCAATTAAAAATTGAGGAAAAAATGAATGGAAATTCATCTAGATCTGAAATAGGAGAAAATAATCCCCCCTCNATTAGAACTCACTATAGAAANGCATATTCTGGTATAAGAACTACTTATGGACCAACTGGTTCACATGAAANAAGTTTAAATATTGCAATCNAAATGGTTGANCAAATTAAACCAATGATTATGAAGATGCAAAATGAGACATTGCCCTCAATTAAAGCAAATTTAGAGGCTAATAATGCCCCAGATGTTTTAACAGACTGAATTTNTAAGCCTCAAAGAAATTTGGGGCTTTTNTTTCACATNAATATTTCTTTTAAGGATTTGATAATTTTTTTTGGAATAGGTACGGACTTGTTATTGCTTCTATTTACAAAAACNTGAATAAATTCTCCATAAACAGATACTTTATCTTCATATTCTTTAAATACACCTATTCCATAGGTTACTGAACTATTTCCGATTTTTTTAACAATTATTCCAGCTTGAATTTTTTCGGGATGAGAGATAGGATTTANATAGTTGCAGCTTGAGTGAACAACAAATCCAACAATTTCAGCTTTATTAATATCTAATTTNCCTTTGTCAATAAGATATTGATTTACTGCGGTATCAAAATATGAATAGTAATTAACATTATTTATATGGCCATAGATGTCATTATCCATCCATCTAGTTGATATAGTATAAAAATACTTATANTCTGATCTGTTTATGAGTTTTATTTTATTCATTTATTTTATTTAATGTTTCCAAAACACATATATTTTATTTCAAGATAATCTTCTATACCGTATTTTGAACCCTCTCTTCCTTGTCCTGAAAATTTTACTCCCCCAAAAGGAGCAATTTCGGTTGAAATTAGTCCTTCATTTATCCCGACCATCCCATATTCAAGTTTTTCAGCAATCTTCCAACATCTATTAATGTCTTTTGAATAAAAATAAGAAGCTAGTCCATANATTGTATCGTTTGCCATATTGATTACCTCTTCATCAGAGGAAAATTTAAAAATNGGACATACAGGTCCAAATATTTCTTCTTTAGCTAATCTCATTTTTGAATTTGCATTAACAATAATTGTTGGTTCAAAAAAATATTTATTTATTACTTTTCCNCCAGTAAGTAATTTNCCTCCATTTTTCAATGCATCTTTAACGAAAGATTCAGTTTTTTTTATTGCTTCATTNTTAATTAAGGGACCGATATTTACATANTTATCCATTCCATTTCCNACTTTAAGTTTTGATACGGCCAATAAAAATTTTGAAGTAAATTCATCGTAAACCTTTTCATGAACTAAAAACCTATTAACACAAACACAGGTTTGACCAGAGTTTCTAAATTTNGACAAAATAGCCCCTTCCACAGCACTGTCAATATTGGCATCCTCGAAAACAATAAATGGTGCATTTCCACCTAATTCAAGACTTAGTTTTTTTAGTGTTTTTGAACTTTGGGANATCAAAAGTTGCCCAATTTTTGTAGACCCTGTAAAAGATATTTTTTTAACTAGATTGTTTTCACANATAGTTTTACCAATTCTAGCTGAATCCTTTCCAACAATTAAATTAAAAACTCCNGGGGGAAANCCAGCTTTATCAGCAAGATGAGCCAATGCAAGAGCACTGAATGGAGTTTCATCAGCTGGTTTAATTACGACTGTACATCCAACTGCTAGGGCGGGCGAAACCTTTCTTGTTANCATAGCTAAAGGAAAATTCCATGGAGTAATTGCTGCAACCACACCAATTGGTTGTTTGATAACAGTGATTCTTCTGTCTTTTGTGTGTGATGGAATAATATCTCCATATGTTCTTTTCCCCTCTTCGGCAAACCATTTAACAAATGAAGCAGCATAAGTAACTTCTGTTTTACTTTCATTTATAGGTTTTCCACATTCTAGAGTTATTATTTCTGCTAAACTATCAGATTTTTCTNGTATTAGATTATTCCATTTTTCAAGAATCATAGACCTATCCTTAGCAGTATATTGNCTCCAATATTTGTATGCTTTATAGGCAGATTNAATTCCTTTTTTTGTAATCTCAATTCCACCATCATTTACANATCCTATAGTTTTACCATTTGCTGGATTCGAAACTTTAAAAGTTTTATTTCCTTCACAAGTCCATTTGCCATTTATATAGGATTTATTTTTTATTAATGCTTTATCCATCCATTTTTAATTATGATATCAGATTAAGATAATTTATAATCAAAGTTATATTTAAAATTTAATATTTAATTGTTTTTATTAACATGAAACTTTAATTTTATATTATATCATAAATATGAAATCAATCTTAGTTTGTTTATCGACCCTAGTTTGTTTATTACTTTNTGGATGCTCAANTGGTTCGGATGATTCTGAAACTNTAAATTCAGATTTAAATANCAAATCNTCTGTTGGAGAAGGGGTTCCAAAGGTTTATGAAAATTTTTATAATGGAGCGAATATTTATTTAGAAGGAAACTATGTTGTAGTTGAGGTAGATGGAACACCAGATCATAAAAGTCCTTATTATCCTTCCTCAAGTGATTTGTACGAGGCTTATAATGGATCTAATAATTCATTTAATTTAAATCCCAATCCTATAAATTCATTTGATTTTAAATATAGAATTCCACTTAATCCTCAAGAAGCAAATAATAAAGAGTCAACCCCAATGGGCCCNATTGGTGTTGCTATAAATGGGGTGTCCTTTTTCAATCAATATGCAGCTCAAAATGCACCATTGACAAACGANATAAACTCTTTTGATCAATATAATGGTCACCCTCAACCAGAGGGAGTTTATCATTATCACATTGAACCTATTTATCTAACTCAGAAAAATGAAAAGGATGGTTTTTTGGGTTTTTTATTAGATGGATTTCCAGTCTATGGCCCTTTAGAGAATGATTTATTAATAACAAATGAAGATTTAGATGCTTATCATGGTCATAATCATTCAACATCTGATTATCCCGATGGAATTTATCACTATCATATCACAGATAATGATCCCTACATAAACGGAAATGGATTTTATGGAACACCTGGAACTGTTACGAAATAAGTCTGGTTTATTTTTTATTTTTCTCTTAATTTCATGTTACCATCCAAAGAAAACTGGAATATACATAAGTAAGGATTCAATAGACTTGTCTTATTTAAAAGGGATTTACTATTTAAAAAATAAACTTTTTTCAGGTAAACTATATAGATTAAATGAAAACTACGATACAATATTAAAAGAGGGTTATTTAAATGGTAAAAAGCATGGGGATTTTGTGAGTTTTTTCAATAACGGNTTTGTCAAAGAAAAAAGAAAATACNATTATGGAATAAAAACTGGNATTCATAAAGGGTATTGGTCTAATGGTAGTTTAGCGTTTGAATATAATTTAAAAAATGATGAATATCATGGGTTATATAGATCATGGAATATANATGGAACTTTAATACAAAGGAGAAATTACAAAAATGGAAAAGAGCANGGAANGCAGCAATTTTGGTATAATGATGGGGAAATTAAATCAAATTATATTATAAAAAATAAACGTCGCTATGGTTTATTAGGAACTAAAAATTGTGTAAATGTATCGAATAGTATTGATTAACTTCTTATTTATTTTTTTCATTAATTGCAACAAAAAAAAAGAATCTTTANCTTTTTACAATTCATCTAGTTTTACTCCTTTTTTTATTTCAAACTCAATGGAAATAGAAAAAAAAATTCATCATAAGATTCGGGACTTCGAATTTATAGATCAAAATAANAATAATGTNTCTCANAGAGATATTGAGGGTAAAGTACATATTGCAAATTTTATGTTCACTGAATGCACTAATATTTGTCCAATTATGACAAGTAATTTAAAATTAATAGAAGAATTTTTTATTAATGATAACAGATTAAAAATTTTATCTTTTTCCGTTACACCCTGGATTGACTCTATCTCAANATTAAAATCTTATGANGAAAGTTATGATATAAAATCNAAAAATTGGCACTTTCTAACTGGTAAAAAAAATAGAATATATNATCTTGCTAGGAAATCTTACTTCGTAGAAAGAGAAATTGGATTTTCAAAGGATAGTTCTGATTTTTTGCACACTGAACATGTAATTTTGGTAGATCAGAACAAGAGAATTAGAGGTATTTATAACTCAACTTTACAATTAGATATAGAACAATTGAAAAATGATATTATTGTTCTTCTTAATTAAAAACTTTAAATCCAATTCGCTATNATTAAAATTTACCAAATTTTATTTTCAAAAATAAATATTAATGATATCCCCGCAGCTANGCCAGAAATAAAAACATTCCAATCACGATGTTTAACTTTTAGTTTAGTTAAGAAAATATACGCAGTTAAAACAATTAAGAAAACTACAAGAATTTGTCCAAGCTCAATGCCAATNTTGAATCCTAATAATGGTAATGCAACTGATGATGATTCCATTAAAAGTGCTTTAAAATAGTTAGAAAAACCCATGCCATGTATAAAACCAAAAAATAAAGCCATAGCATAATTTTTTCTCATTTTAGAATTTTTTTGAAACGATTTTGATCCAATAACATTATTTATTGCAGTTAAAAATATTGTAATGGGGATNAAGAATTCGATNATATTCGANGGAATAGTTAATATATCTAATGATGATAACAATAGGGTTACACTATGTCCAATTGTAAAGGCTGTTACTAAAATAANAATACTCCTCCATTGTTGAATTCTATAGATAGCACATAATGCTACTAAAAATAGCATATGGTCATATCCAGCAAAATCAGAAATATGTTCGAAACCCAATTTTATATAAAAGCCAAATGAACCCATTTTAAAAATTTAATTGATGTACAGATTTCTTTTTGTCCAGCATTAAGCTTTTTGATTTTTCATCAACATGAACATAAACAATATTATTCTGATCAAAAAANAGGTCAGTGAAAACAGCATTTTTAATTTCAANTGATTTTAAAGGTGATGTTTGCATGAATTCAAAGGATANCCATAAAGCTGTNTTATCACCTTCTCCTTTNAAATTTTTGTTTTGTATTTCTAGTTCAATTATTTNACTGTTTACTTTGATNTANAAAAATTNATTCAAATAATTTAGNAGCAGNTGATTTGCCATTGAAGATTCATTNGGTTGACAAAAAGCTAGTTCTTTACTGTATGGATCAAATACGATTGCTTCATTTACATCTGTTAGAAAAAGTTTAAGATTTATAGATATTTTTTTTTTCTCAGATGAGTACTCAATTTCACACAATGATAGCTTTAGAGGATGCGCATAAGCATTTATTGTCGTGCAAAGTAAAATCATTAAAAATAACAATCGTAACACAATCATATAATAAAGAGGTATTAAACTTCTTCAGCTTGGATTTTTTTCGCAATGGCCTGAACATCCCTGAAAACTCGAATTAGATTACCACCCCAAATTTTTTCAATCTGTTCTTCAGAATAACCTCTTCTAACAAGTTCTATTGTAATATTCATAACTTCGCTAGCATCAAAAACACCTTCAATCCCACCTCCTCCGTCGAAGTCGCATCCAATACCAACATGATCAACTCCAGCGATCTTGACTATATGATCAATATGATCGACTACATTTTTAACTGTTGCTGGAGGTGCAGGAAATTTATTGTTAAGCTCTTGCATTAATTTTCTGGCTTTGTTTTGTTCTTCCTCGGTCATTTCTGTAACTGGTTTCATAGAGGCTTTTAAAGCCGCAACAGCAGAATCTTTTTTGGTATTGGGCGGAACTTCACGTAGATAATTAGATAGCATTGTAAGTTGAACAACACCACCATTTTTGGCCATTAACCTTAGCATATCATCAGTCATGTTTCTCTTGTGGTTTGTAACACTTCTTGCATTTGAATGACTTGCAATGATTGGAGCTTTCGAAAGAGCAATAGTGTCATAAAATAAACTATCGCTACCATGAGAAACATCAACCATAATTCCTAAACGATTCATTTCTTTTACAACTTCATTACCTAAATCACTTAGTCCATTGTGTTCAGAACCTTTTGAGTCAGTTGAAGAATCAGCTAAATCATTATTAGATGAATGCACTAATGTAATGTACCTAACCCCTTTATCATAATACAAACTAATATTTGAAAGGTCATTACCAACTGGATAGCCATTTTCAATACCGATATATATAGCACGCTTACCTTCTTTTTCTAGTTTATATGCATCCTCAGGGTTAAGTGCTAAACCAACTATGTCGGAATTTCTTTTTGTAGAAGCTATAATTGAATCAATCATCTGCAGACAGAGGTTTTTTGCCCTACTATGCCCATCATTATCTCGAATATCTTGAGCTACAAAAGCTGCAAAGAATACAGCATCGAGACCTCCCTCAATCATTCTTGGATAATCTAATTTTGAACCTGTATCACTTGGATCGTGTCGTTCAGACAAGTCGAAACCGGGTTGAATCATTCTCAACGGTGTGTCAGCGTGAGTATCAAGTGTAAGCACTCGATCATGAATTTCAAGAGCTTTTTTGATTAATTCGTTTTCACTATCGGCATTTGTAGTGTTTGAATTGTTATCACAGGAAAGAATTAATGGAGTAATCAGTAGAATAAAAAGATAATTAATATTGAGCCTAAGCATATCCTTATTTTTTCAGTTTGTTGTTTAAAATTACAATAATAACTTTAATTAATATCATCTATGATTTTTAGTATAATTAAATTCAAATTTTTTTCAAGTAAATTAAATTAGCTAGATTAAATTAAAGAGTTTCTTTTTTGATATATTGCATTTAATAACAAATTAATTTTATTAAAATGAAAAAAATCAAAACAACAATCATCAGTACTTTGGCCGCTTTAAGCTTATTAGTAATTTTTTCAGGTTTTACAAACACTTATCAAACAGATCAATCACCCCCGCCAATTTATGAATTTGAAATTGTAACAGTCGTAGAGTCTCTTATTCAGAATGGTTTAGGAAGGTCAAGAATGATTTCAAAAACCGAAAACATAAATTACAGAGAGGCTACTACAATTAGAAGGGAGGATGGAGAAAAGGATAAAAGTAAAAAAAAGCGTTCTGAAATCAGAACAAAGGCTTTTGAGGAAACTAAATTATTGAACTTTTATAATGTTGGTGGAATTCGCTTCAATAATATCGCCACGAACGATGCTATGGTCAGATCTAAGCTAAATGAAATGTCAACTCAAGGTTGGGAGTTGTTTAGCGTTGCTTCAGGTGTCGAAAGTGCTGATAAAGAAAGAGATGCTATTTTTATTACTCGTTACATTTTTAGAAAAGAAAATTAACTTTAATCATTTATTTTTCAAAGAGTTTTTTTATCCTTTTTAATTTAAATTAGAAAATACGGGCCCTACACTGCATCAGAAAAACTTTGGAATTATAATGTTTATTGGTTTGTAAGTTGGCGCGGGGGGATTCCAACCACTGACCTATCAGTTATGCACAACGTAGGAAATAACATCTTTGTTAATTTAAACCATACTAGTAAGATTTTTTTATAATATTAGGCTCGACAATATCTGTCAAAAATACAGCCCCATTGTAAAATGTATACAAAAGAATAGAATTCTTAAAAACTTATACTAATTACCACAGTTTTTGTTGTAGAAATAAACATGTTCAGCTATATTTTTAAAATCTCTATCAGGGAACTTTTTAATCATCATTGAGCAATTATCATATATAGTCGTAAAGGATTTTTTATACTTCCTTTTTTCTACCAAAGTTGTAAAGGAATTTCCCTTTGAAAAATAATATGATTTGTCTTTACCACCGACTAGTCCTCCTGTTAATGCTGAGCCTCCTGTTTCCTTTGCTTTTGGATCAAGATAAACTTGAATCTTATCGTCAAACCCAGGGTTAATAAGTTGGAGGAATGAGGGTTTCCCTTTTTTATTCTGAACTCTCCTAAAAATATAGTATTCTTGATTTAAAGCAGTTTTCCAATCTTGGCCCAGTGTTTCTGATAACGAAATTTTATTACCTTGATTAGCCATAGACAGAAGTTTTCCAACTTTAGTTTTGGGAGCATCAAATTTTATTAGACTCATGTTATCTCTATTTCCCTTAATTTTTTCTCCAGACTCCGTTTTAAGTCTTATATTCACTCCTTTTAAACCTACTGCAAACATTGTAAATTTTCCTTTATAGACATTACCATCGTCCATGGTTATTTCTCCGGTAGCGGTTGATCCAAAAGCAAAAGGGGGCATAAAGCCCTGAGCGTTTATTATACTTATAGAGAAAATAGAAATTAGAATCAAATTTTTCATTAGTTATAGTTAAATTTTTATAAAACTATGAATATTAAATTAATATTAGGTTTGATTTTTAATAATAAAATTTATTCTTAGGCATCTTCATCATGAGCTTGTACCCATTTATTGTCTCTTTTAATCCATTTCGGATTGTCTTCTGAAGGAACAGCTTTTGGAGGAACAGCTCCTCCTACTCTAAATTTCGTTTTTCCAGATTGCTGTTTTACTACTTCTTGAGCTGTCTCATCCCTTGATTTCTTTTTACCCATTAGTTCATCCCTTTTCTTATTAATTAATTCAGTTGCAAGTGGAGTTCTTTCATGGGTTTTTTGTTCACTAGCTATTAACTCTCTGTATGCTTTAGGATCATCAGCTTTCCATTGATCACCGATACCTTTTAATTTTTTTAGATGTGCTGTACGAGCCTTGAAATCTGAGGGTTTTAAAGTTTCAGTTCCTTCATTGACTGCATCTCTATGTTCTTGAGCCTCCTCTCTTTTTTTTACAGCTTCATCTTTCAAATCACTTTTATCTTTTAAGTCACTAGTTCCTATACTATTTGCTTTATTAGTTAACCTATTAGCTTCAGTTTTTGATTTATATCCAGCCCCACGATCAAGTCCTTCATGAATTAAGTTGGATTTAAATTTTGAAGCAGCCTTTATTTGTTCTTCGCTTAGTTCACCAGTACCACCCTTATTTATTATATTATCATAGCCTTTTTCGTTTATTCTTTCAAATTCTGATTTACCATCTAGAGATTCTTTAATGTTTAAATCACTTCTGCTTTCAATAGCCTTCTGTTCTCCAGGTCCACTTAAAGTACCAACTCCTCCCATAGTAGCTCCAAACTCCACTGCACCTTTAATTTTAGCTGTAGCTGCATCCTTAATACCGTGAGTGGCAACACTTGATGCAATACTACCTGCTGTTTTTCCTGCATTAGCTAAACTTCCTAAAGCTTGTTTTGCATGTGTTTTGCTTACATCTTTGGCAGTTGCTGCAAGAAGATCATTTTGATCTCGACCTTTAGCTATTTGAAGAGCTTCACGTGCATTATATCCTGACTTAGCGCCTCTTACCGTCTCTATTCCAATGTCAGCAACACTCCCTACAGTTTTTTTCGCAACTTCTGAAACTGCGCCCACGCCGGCACCTTTTAAAACATTGAGACCAGCTGCTCCAGCACCTTTGGCTTTTTCCCATTTAGTTTTATCATTTTTTTTACCTTTACCTTTGCCTTTGCCTTTGCCTTTAAAAAGTGATCCAAAAAAGGATTTAGCTCTTGAAAAAAAACCCTTCTTTTTTGAAGCTGGAGGTAATTTATATTTTCTGCCTTTATGTTCAACTATTTTTCTGCCCGTGTTTGCTGATTCATCTTCTCCCAATGCTTTTCCAACCTTTTTTTTAGCTGTTGAATAAACACTTTTCCCCGTTGAAGTTGCATCAGTAATCGTATTTTTTAAGGTATTACTTGCACCTCCAAGCATCGATGCTTCACCGTGATTAACTCTTTCATTAATATTTCTAGATGCATTTTTAAGATTGGAACTTATACCATCCATTGAGGCTACTTCCTCTAAATCAGGTTTAAGTTGAATTACTGAGTTATTAGATTTACTTTGTTTAAGTTCAATGGTATTTAATGAATTAACCTTTGAAGAAGAATCAGCCTTATTTTGAAGTTTTTTAAGATTATTTGTTTTTGCATTTTCAAAATCTTTTCCATTATTTTTTGTTTCACCATTAGATAAATCTGGATTTTTTGAAGACTGTGACTTTTGTTTTGAAATACCGGATTTGAACATATAACTAATTTAAACATTGTTTATGTGAATTTAAATTAAGTATTATATGACTTATTAACACTTTATCATTTGTTATGCTTTTTATTTCTATGGTTTCATCGAATTATTAAATAATGTAATTTTAAGTAAAAAAACAATATTCAAATTCTAAATACTTATTAATTTTAAAGTCTGTGTAAAAAAGAATCTATAATTTTTTAAAAAAACTTAATATTGTCTAAATTTCAGCTATATATGTAACTTACAATGAAAAGAAAAAAAATAAATCAAATCAAATATTCATCTAGAAGAAATTTTATAAAAAAAAGTATTGCAGCTTCTTCAATTTTAATAATTCCCAGAAACGTCCTTGGTGGCAAGGGTTATATTGCTCCTAGTGATCAGTTAAATTTAGCTGCAATTGGATCTGGAGGAAAGGGTAACACTGATATTATTAATGCTTCTGTAAATGGCAGAGAGCGAGTAATATCATTGTGTGACGTTGATTTTTCTGGAACTGCATCTAAAACAGTAAAAAAATTCCCAAAAGCAAAACTTTATGCAGATTTCAGGAGGATGCTTGATCAAGAAAAAGATATTGATGCTGTAACCATATCTACTCCGGATCATGTTCATGCCCCAGCAGCAGTTTATGCGATGAATCGCAATATCCATGTTTATGTCCAAAAACCAATAACTCATAATATTAGAGAAGCCAGATTATTAACTGAATTGGCTAGAGAAAAGAAAGTAGTTACTCAAATGGGAAATCAGGGGGGTTCAAATCCACTTCTAAATATGGTTCAAAATTGGATTGATTCAAAAAAATAGGAAAAGTTTCTAAAGTACAAGTCTGGACTAATCGTCCAGTTTGGCCTCAGGGAATACAAATGCCAAAATCCAACGAATCTTTAAAACCAGAAGCCCTGAATTGGGACCTTTGGCTTGGTCCTGCTAAAGAAAAACCATTTACTCCAAACATGCATCCTTTTAATTGGAGGGGTTGGTGGGAATATGGAACTGGAGCTTTAGGTGATGTTGGGTGTCACTTAATTGATATTCCATATAGAACCCTAGGCTTAAAATACCCCAAGGACGCTGAGTGTAGTGTTGGAAGTGTTTTTACAAAAATGTGGACTCCTGAATATATTCCAGAGGGTTGTCCTCCTTCATCTTTTATTACTCTAAATTTTGATCCTACTGAGAAAAACCCATGTCCTATCGAAATGACATGGACTGATGGTGGAATTCGTCCTCCACATCCAGAAATTATTCCTGCAAACTCAGATATAGGAGGACCCGGAAGCAGGAATGGAGTTTTAATGATTGGAGAAAAAGGGATTATTTCAACTAATATTAATGATAGTGATCCTTTAACCCCAAAATTATTTCTTAATGATGGGACAACAGAATTTGGTCCTGAAATTGAAAACTTTGAATCTGATTATGGTCATCAAAGAAAATGGGTAGATGCTTGTAAATCTGGATTTAATAGCAAAGAACACCTTGAGCTTACTTCTTCATTTGATTATGCAGGTCCAATGACTGAGACTGTTCTTATGGGGAATCTAGCAATTAGAAGTTACATGCTAAGAAAAGTAACCACAAAAGGAAGGTCTGATTTTTTTGGTAGAAAAAAATTAATTTGGGACGGAAAGAATACCAAAATAACAAACTTAGAAGAGGCAAATCAATTTGTTGGAAGGGAATACAGAAAAGGTTGGGAAATTTAAAAAAATAAAAAATATTTTTTTGTCTTCATAAATTTCATTTCAAAAAAAAACCCCAACGTGATGTTGAGGTTAATTTGGTGGAGTCGGAGGGATTCGAACCCTCGTCCAAACACGATATAAAAAAGCGTTCTACAAGCTTAGTTTTTGTTAAATTTTAGACTTGTTGCTAAACAAAAACAATCTACAACAAGCTTAGCATATTATGATTGAAAAAAACGAAAAATGCGTTCGCTTTTCGATGTTGACATTTATGGTGCCTCTATATTAATCGCCGTCAACAAGGGCTATTNTGAGACATCNAGCTTTCCGACCTAGTCAGAANTTGGCATTAACCTACTATAATTCAGTTATTTATGCAGCTAGAGCGTAGTTATNTTCGCCATTTAAAATTTGAAANATGATATTAACGAGCTAATATTTCAACGCTCGACTTGCTTACTAATTTATTAAACATGCTGTCAAAACCAGTCGACCCCAATATTTCAATGATCTTTTTAATTCAAAAGTCTACAAAGATAATTAATATTGAGTTTATAGATTATTTAATTAATAACTTTACGTATCTGAGACAAATTATTAAGTAATGATTCAAGCTCGTTTATATTAAGCATGTTNTGGCCATCACTTTTAGCATTTTTAGGATCAAAATGGGTTTCGATAAATAGACCGTCAACACCNGCAGCGACTCCCGCCTTGGCCAAAGTTGATATTGCCTNGGGTGTTCCACCAGTTACCCCACTTTTTTGATTAGGTTTTTGAAGGGAATGAGTTACATCTAATATTGTGGGNGCAATTTNNTTCATAATTGGAATACCTCTAANATCAACAACCAGATCTGAATATCCAAATTGAGTACCTCTATCTGTTATCCATACATTATTATTACCAGAATCTATTACTTTTTGAACTGCAAAACTCATACTTTCAGGACTCATAAATTGTCCCTTTTTNAAGTTAATNATTTTTCCAGTTTTTGCNGCTGAAATGATTATATCTGTTTGTCTNGNNANNAAAGCAGGTATTTGAAGAATATCAACATATTCTGCTGCATTCTTAGCATCTTCTTGGCTATGTATATCAGTCAAAGTAGGAACATCAAAGGATTTACNAATTTTTGATAANATCTCTAGTGCTTTTTTNTCACCAATACCAGTAAAACTATCAATCCTNCTTCTATTAGCCTTTTTAAAACTCCCNTTAAAGATATAAGGTATGCCAAGTTTATNNGTNATTTTTATAATTTTTTCTGCAATTTTATATGCCATTTNNTCACCCTCAATTGAGCATGGTCCNGCTATTAGAAAGAATTGTCCAGTNTCAATATTATTTATTTTAGGAACATTGTTTATCATCACNAAAGTTTAAGTAAATGTACAATAATTATAAAGTTTTGTAATTGATTCTATCAAACTTAGTTATTAGTTATTTGTAAATTNGAGTAAATTATNTTTTGATATTATTATTTTGGTTAAATAGTAAAAAAGAAAAAATTAATAATTAATTATTTTTTTGTACCACTTCAAAAACTTCACCTTTTTCACATTTAANTATTTTTCCAGGAAACTTTACAATCATATTGTAATCATGCGTGGCCATTAAAATTGTTATTCCACCTTTATTCAGTTTTTTTAATAGTTCCATGATGGATTTGCTTGTTTCAGGATCAAGATTTCCCGTAGGTTCGTCAGCTATTATTAGCTCTGGATTATTTAATAATGCTCTTGCAATTGCAATTCTTTGTTGTTCACCACCNGATAGTTCGAATGGATACTTTTCTAATGGAGTTTCAATTGAAACAAGTTCTAATACTTTATTTATTCTTTNTTTNATTTTATTTTTATCTCTCCACCCAGTAGCTTTAAGAACAAAATTCATATTNTCATATATTGTCATNTCNTGNAGNAATTTAAAATCTTGAAAAACAATTCCAATTTTTCTTCTTAACAAGTGAAGATTGTTTTTGTTTAATTCATTTAGATTAAATCCAACAACACTTCCATTTCCNTNTCNTATAAAAATTTCTCCGTATAAAACCTTTATCAAGCTACTTTTTCCACTACCAGTNTTTCCAATTAAAAAAACAAATTCTCCNGNATTGACTTNAAAGCATATATTACTCAGAATAGTCTTACTTCTTTGGGATATTGTTACTGAGTCGAGAGAAACCATCAATATTTTAATCAATTTATAATATAAAANTACCTTTTAACTTTTTTATTTCTAAAAATTGTTGATAAAATGTANCTTAAATTAAAATNTATCGTTNTNNATAAGCGTATTAAATATGCTAATTTTGAACATGACTTATATTAGATTATATCTCTGCTTATTTATATTATCAAGTGATTTATATTCTCAAAATTTTCAATTCAATTTAATTGACAGAGCAGAAATNTTTTTTTCAAAAAANNCCTATGCTAACAATGTTTCCTCNCTTAATTTATCTGAGACTTTTGATTCAGATTCATATTCTTTGATTGACTATTCAATTCTAGTTTCCAANTTGAGAAACAATGAAACTGGAGCTGACAGACAATTACCNTACTTCATAGAAAGAAATCCAATAAATACTTTGGGAAATAAGTTGCCTTTTGATATGGGAAATTTTTATTTTAAAAATAATAAGTACTCATATGCACTAAAATGGTACANAAATATNNATGAAGATCAGTTTGTAGACGAATTNAAAGATAGATTCAATTTTAATAAAGGGTATTCTCTTTTTCATGTAAANAGATATAATGCAGCTAAACCATACCTAGAAAAAGTAAAAAANACTATTAAATATCAGTCTGATGCTCATTATTATCTGGGTCATATTGCATACCAGATGGATGATTATNAAAATGCTCAAAATGAATTTAGTCAGTTAAATCAAATAACCTCCTCACAAGATGATCTTGANTACTTNCAGGTTGATATGAACTTTAAGCTGGGGAGATTTCAAAAGGCAATTGATTTAGGTAATAAATTATTAAAAAAACCNAATAATGATCTAGAATCAGATTTATCNAAGATAATAGGAGAGAGTCATTTTAATCTTAAAAATTATAAAGAATCCTTATCTTTTCTAAATAAATATAAGGGTAAAAAAGGNAAATGGACTAATGAGGATTTTTATCAATTAGGTTATGCATATTACANAGAAAAAGAATTTAGTAATGCCATAGANGAGTTTACTAAAATNATNANCCGATCTGACTACTTATCTCAAAANGCTTTTTATCATNTNGGCGATTGCTATTTAAAAGTNGGCAAAAAAATTGAAGCATTAGCNGCTTTTANAAAAGCTTCAGAAATGAATTATGATAAAAAAATNAGCGANGATGCATTGCTTCAATATGCTAANTTAGGATTTGAANCAGGAAATTCTT
Source organism: Flavobacteriaceae bacterium (assembly GCA_002713495.1). GTDB lineage: Bacteria > Bacteroidota > Bacteroidia > Flavobacteriales > Flavobacteriaceae > Marivariicella. Next base: position 33,686 of record PATA01000018.1, on the reverse strand, counting down.
TCGAGNCNTTTATTGATGTCTTGATACGTTTTNTAAATAATTTNCCNAAAAATAAGAATNTAAAAGAAATNAAATCCTTATTAGTTTTNTCTTANACNAAAGGNGGGGATTATGATTCTGCAATAAAAATACTTGAATCTGCAAATCCTTTCAAAGATGAAATTACTCTTCAAAAGGTTNTNTATCTAAANGCATTGAATTTATATAAAAATGGNCTTTATGTTGATGCNCAGNTTTNTNTGTTAAAGTCAATTAAANTNGATAAAAATCCNNTTGTTACNGCAAGAAGNTTACTTTTAAATGGTCAATCTTTATATGAATCAAATTCATANGGATCTGCAAAAAATTTTTATGACCAATATTATCAATACGTTAAAAAATACAACTTAACACTTGATTTGAANTATTGGTACGAAATTGGTTATTCAGTTTTTAATCAAGGCAATTACGATCTTGCAATCAAGTGTTTTGAGAATAATTTAATAAAAGAAAAAGATTTAAGTTTAGATTATTTGTTAGATACATATCTTAGATTGGCAGANAGNTATTTTGCAACTTCAAAATACTGGAAGGCATTAGAGAATTATAATCAGTTTATAAAACTATCAGATAAAGATTTAAATTATGTTTTTTTTCAGAAAGCATTGTCATATGGTTTTTTAGAAAAATATGATTCAAAAATTAAAATATTANTTGATTTAACTTCTTCTGAGAAAAATAATATAATGGTTGATAAATCTTTGTTCGAGTTGGGGAAAACATATACTTATNTGGAAAAATACAAAAATGCTATTGATTCTTACAATAAACTATTGAAGTTNTATCCCAANAGTGTTTTTTCAGCCAGAAGTAAATTAAATAAAGGGCTAATTTTATATAACAATGATAAATTATCTGAAGCTAAATTAATCNTAGAAAAAACCGTTGAAAAGCATAAAGGCGACCAGGTTATTTCTCAGGCTTTAATTACTCTAAAGGAAATATCAATTGAAACTGGAACAGTAGATTTGTTTACTNATTGGCTNAAAAAACAACAAATTAATTCTTTTTCAGAATCTGAAATATCAAGCTCGGCCTTTGAGTCAATCGAAAAATATTTTTTTGAAGGAAAGAATAAACAAGCTCAAAAACAAATTCAGGAGTTTTTATCAAGGTATCCTAACCATAACAAAACAACTTTGTTAAAGTTTTATTTAGCAGATATNAATTTTCAAAACAAAAAATGGGCTGATGCTTATAAANTATACGAGCAAATAGCGAGTCTTCCGTTTAATGAATATTCTGAAAAGTCAATTGTGAATTCTATATTATCACTNNAAAATNTGGATCAAAGTACNGATACTGAAGCATTATTGCTTAAACTCAAAAATATTACCTCATATCAGGAAAACATAAATTTTGCTAATAGTAATCTAATGATTTTATACATGAAAAACGATCAGTTTGATCAAGCAAGAGAAATTTCTAATGAAATTTTGAATCANAAAAATATTGATTTNANTNTTCAACAANATGCGCTTGAAGTTTTTGCTCATTCATCNATNTATTTAAAAGANTCATTGGCAGCNTATGAAAAATTTAAGTTACTTGAGGATTCNCCNAAATCTATTTTAGCAGCTGAAGCAAATTATTATAAAGCTTATCAATTTTTTCTAAAAGGAGAGTATCAAAAATCAAATGAAGTTATTGCAAATATTTCAATCAAATATGGAAATTCAGGAATATGGAGTGCAAAAAGTATTTTATTAATGGCTGAAAATTTTATAAAACTTGATGATAGTTTTCAATCCTCTTATGTTTTAGAAAACTTAATAGATAATTTTAAGCAATTTCCTGATGTAATATCAATCGCAGAAAAACTTTTAATAAAAGTAAATAGAGAAAAATCAGAAAAAAATTCATCCACCTCTTTAATGAAAAATAATAATGAATAATAAATTGCTGTTTTTATTATTTTTTTTGTGGGTTAGAGCCTATTGTCAGGAAAAAAATTATAATATTTCTAATCAGGAGTTAACAGTTACTAAGTCTTATTCACCCAAGCTTTCTAATAATAATAAAATTCGTTCAAGAGTATCCAGTGGTTTTATGGATCTTTCATCTAATTCGTCTATTACTTACGATTTGATAGAGGTTCCTGTTGTATCAACCTTTAAGCCTAATAAAGCTAGTCCTCTGACACTACAACGAAATATCTCATCAACTTCAGGGTTCAATAATCATCTTGACTTTGGTTTTGGCAACAGAGACCAATTATACTTTGACTTAAGTAATACCTTTAATGTTGATAAAATGCAAAGCTTTAATATTGATATTGTAAGTTCTAATCTTGGAAATGTTGAGTCATCTATAGTAAAAAGTGATAGGTCCTTTTTTGCGTTTGGTTTGAGTCATCTTTACTCGTCTAATAAAAATGAGATAGCTCATATTTTTTATGTAAAATCTTTAAAAGATAATTATTATGGTATTTATCCTGAATCTGAAATATTAAATGATCCTGTTATTTTAGATAATCTAGATATGGGTCAGAATAGAACTGAAATTAATTTTTTATCTCAATGGAGGTTTTATGATTCTTTCATCAAAAAAGCTTCATTAAATTTTAACTCAAATTTTGATTCTTTTGATTCTAGTGAACAAATTCTTGAAATAAAGTCTGATATGTTATTTTCTTTGTTCAATACAAACCTTATGATAATTCCAAAGTTTGACCTCGTAAACACTTTTTTTTCTCAAGGTTATATAAATAGAAATTCAATTCAATCAAATTATTCAAAATTTGAAACACTTATACAGTTCAGTAATTTGGTGGGAAAGTTTAAATATCAGGTTGGAGGTAAAATAAATTATATGTTAAAACTTTCAAATATATCCATGCCTGAAATTTTTTTCAATCCTGAAGTTATGATTTCGTATCAAGAAAATAAATCTAAATTTCACCCCTATCTTACAATTAATGGTGGAATTGATCTTAATAGCTACAGAAAGGCATCATATTTTAATCCCTATGTTGCTCCGACGCTAAATTTGATTCCAACTCAAAATTTATATAAAGGAAAGTTTGGTGTTAAATCATCAATTAATTCAAGAATAGAATTTATTCTTGGTACCCATTTTAGTAGACAAAAAAATGATTTTTTGTTTAAACGCTATGCATACGATAACACAGTTATTGATGGATATAGGTTAGCAAATTCTTTTGGTTTAGTTTATGATGATATAACTAAATTTGGGTTTTATTCAGAATTAGTATTTCGTTACAATGATGAAAATACATTTAAGTTTTCATTTATAAATTATGATTATGATCAAAAAAGATTATCCAATGTATGGAATTTACCTGACCTTGAAAGTTCAATCGAATTAAAATTAAGAATTAAGGATAAATTAAATTTAAATATGCGTGCGAGGCTTTTGGGCGAACGAACATCAGCATACAGAAATGTTTTTTTGAATCAAAATATAGAAAACAGCCCAACTACACCCAAATATTTATCAACATTGACACAATTGAAAACAGAGTTTAATTATCGTTTGGCAGAAAAACTGCAGACATATGTTAGAATGCAGTTTAATTTTGGGAAAGATATGAATCAATGGGATTATTATATAATTAATGAGAATTTATTTTTAGGTGGAATAAGGTATAGTTTTGATTTAACTTTTTAACTAAATATTTTATACCTCCAAGTATTTAATTTAAATTTGGGTTCAGGATTTTTAGCCTTAAATATGAAAAAATATTTTTTAATTCTCACTTCTTCTATCTTAATTTCATGTGGTGAAAAAGTCGATTTACTTGTCTATAATGCAAAAATATATACCGCCAATGATACCTTTGATGAAGCGACCTCATTTGTTGTAAAAGACGGGGTTTTTATTGATGTAGGTTCTGAGGGTGAAGACTTAAATGATAGATATAATCCCGATAATGTTGTTGACGCTCATGGTTTAACTATAATACCCGGTTTAATCGATGCTCATTGTCATTTTCTCCAATTTGGTTTGGAGGCTCAACAACTTAATTTAAGAGGAACAAAAAGTTTCGATGAAATTTTAAAAAAACTTGTATCCTATTACAACGAAAGTAACCCTAAAGTTATATATGGAAGATATTGGGATCAAAATGATTGGACTATCAAGGAGTTCCCTGATAAGAAAGAAATAGATTCCATTTTTCCTGAAGTTCCAGTTGTTTTAGAGCGGGTAGATGGTCATGCTATGTTGGCAAACCAAAAAGCTTTGGATATTGCTGGAATTAATTTAAATACCAACTTGCCAGGAGGGACAGTAAAAAAGAAAAACGGACGTCTTACGGGAATATTGATTGATAGCCCAAAAAATTTAATAATTAATTCTCTTCCCAAGCCAACTACAGATGATAAAATTAAGGCTTTAATGTTGGCAGAGAATAAATGTTTTGAGTATGGATTAACTACAATTGATGATGCAGGTCTTTCGAAAAAAGATATTTTACTAATAGATAGTCTTCAGCAGTCAGATATAATAAAAATGAGGATTTATGCAATGATATCAAATAATAATGATGATATTAATTATTTTATAAAAAGAGGGATATATAAAACAGACAAACTAAATGTTAGATCTGTTAAAGTCTACGCAGATGGAGCTTTAGGTTCCAGGGGAGCTCTTTTGAAAGAGCCTTACAGTGATGATCCAAAAAATAAAGGAAAATATAGTACACCATATAATTCAATTGATAGTTTAGCTTTAAAATTATCACAAACTAATTTTCAGATGAATACTCATGCAATTGGTGATGCAGCAAACCATTCCATACTAAAAATTTATAATAAGGTTTTAAAAGATAAGTCAGATCCAAGGTGGAGAGTTGAGCATTCTCAAATAGTTTCAAGTGAGGATTTTAAGTTATTTAACTCAAAAATTATCCCTTCTATCCAACCAGCTCATGCAACCAGTGATATGTATTGGGCAGACGAACGTTTGGGTTATGAGAGACTTAAGGATGGTGGTTATGCATACAAAAGACTCTTGGATTGGTCTGGCACAATTGCATTAGGGACTGATTTTCCAGTTGAAAAAATAAATCCTTTCTATACTTTTTATTCTGCAGTAGCAAGAAAAGACTTAACGGGTTATCCCGTGTCAGGTTTTCAAAAAGAAAATTCTTTGTCAAGATATGAAGCTCTAATGGGAATGACTTTGTGGGCAGCCCATGCTAATTTTGAGGAAAATGAGAAAGGGAGTATTGAGGTGGGTAAGTTCGCCGATTTTGTAATACTTGATAGAAATATTATGAAAGTAGATGAAAAAGACATACCTACAACAAAAGTTGTTGCAACTATTCTTGGAGGCCAAATCGTTTATAGTAACCGATTTTAAATTGAAATTTTATTGTTTTAAATCAAAATTAATAATTTTAATTGAATTTTTTAATTCATTTATATATTTTAAGTTATTTTTTATATCATTTTCAAATATTTAATTTAATTTATTTGTTATTGTTTATTTTTACAAAAAAATTGGAATATGTGTGGAATTGTTTGCGCTTTTGATTTAAAATCTTCATCATCAAAGTTAAGACCTCAAATTTTAAAAATGTCCAAAAAGGTCAGGCACAGAGGTCCTGATTGGAGTGGGATATACTCCGACAAGAATTCAATTATTGCTCATGAACGACTCGCTATCGTTGATCCAACATCTGGTCAGCAACCCTTATTTAGCGATGATGGATCATTAATTCTCGCAGTTAATGGTGAAATTTATAATCATGAAGAATTAAGAGTTAAATATGTAAACGATTATCCATTTAAGACTAAATCTGATTGTGAAGTTATAATTCCTTTATATAAAAAAATGGGATTAGATTTTATAAATCATTTAAATGGAATTTTCGCTTTCACACTTTACAATAAAAATACAAATGATTATATAGTTGCAAGAGATCATATGGGGATAATACCACTCTATATGGGTTGGGATAAAAATGGAACTTTTTTCGTTGCTTCTGAACTAAAATCTCTTGAGGGTGTATGTGGAAAAATTCAACTTTTTCCTCCAGGACACTATCTCACCAANANAGATAACTCCCCGGTTAAATGGTATAATAAAGATTGGTTTATATATGAAAATGTCAAAAATAATCAAACTTCAATAGAAGATCTTCATGATGCACTCTCAAATGCTGTTCACAGACAATTAATGAGTGATGTTCCATATGGGGTTCTACTTTCCGGAGGACTAGATTCTTCCATCACTTCAGCCTTAGCGAAAAAATTTGCATCCAAAAGGATTGAATCTGATGATAAACAAAGTGCTTGGTGGCCTCAATTACATTCATTTTCCGTTGGACTTGAAGGATCACCTGACTTAAAAGCCGCAAAGCTAGTAGCTGATCANATTGGAACTATCCATCATGAAATAAAATTTACAATTCAGGAAGGCCTTGACGCAATCAGAGAAGTAATATATCATCTTGAGACTTATGATGTAACTACCGTGAGAGCATCAACGCCGATGTTTTTGATGGCAAGAGCTATTAAATCCTTGGGTATAAAAATGGTTCTTTCAGGTGAAGGAGCCGATGAGCTTTTTGGAGGATATTTATATTTTCATAAGGCTCCTTCAGCAAAGGATTTCCATGATGAGACTGTTAGAAAACTCAATAAACTTCATCAGTACGACTGTTTAAGAGCAAATAAATCTTTGGCAGCTTGGGGAATTGAAGGCAGAGTTCCTTTTTTAGATAAGGAATTTATTGATGTTGCAATGCGATTGAACCCCAAGGATAAAATGATTACCTCCAAAAGAATGGAAAAATGGGTTTTAAGAAAAGCCTTTGAATCGTATTTACCAAAATCAGTGGCATGGAGACAGAAAGAGCAGTTCTCTGATGGAGTTGGATATGGTTGGATAGATACACTTAAAAAAACTGTTGAAAAAAATATTTCAAATAAAATGATTAAAAATGCTCATTTTAGATTTCCAAAACAAACACCTCAAAATAAAGAAGAGTTCTATTACAGAGAAATTTTTGAAGAGCACTTTCCAAGNGATGGAGCGGCCTTAAGTGTNCCATCTGTTCCCTCNGTTGCTTGCAGCACTCCTATTGCATTAGAATGGGATGAAGCATTCAAGAATCAAAATGATCCAAGCGGTAGAGCAGTAAAGAAAATTCATGATAATAGCTATTAATTTTTTAAATTATTGTTCCCATAAATTGTTGATAACTCATGCTTAGTTTTATTTGTTAACACNAATAATAGCCTACCTTTTTTCGTATATTTATTTAACANAAATTACCACTCAANATAAGCTCTTACAATTATGACTGAGCCAAAAAAAAACCAAAAATATTCTGCAGATAGTATTCAAGCCCTAGAGGGTATGGAGCATGTCAGAAAAAGACCATCAATGTACATTGGAGANGTAGGTTTAAGNGGTCTACANCACCTAGTATATGAGGTTGTTGATAATTCTATTGATGAGGCATTAGCTGGTCATTGTGATAAAATATCNGTCACAATAAATGANGATAANTCAATTACTACNGAAGANAATGGAAGAGGNATNCCAGTNGGNATTCACAAGAAAGAAGGAGTTTCTGCATTAGANGTTGTTATGACCAANATTGGAGCAGGAGGTAAGTTTGATAAAGATTCATATAAGGTTTCNGGAGGNCTTCANGGTGTNGGNGTTTCATGTGTNAATGCNTTNTCTTCATCATTAAAAGCAAAAGTCTACAGAGATGGAAAAGTTTGGGAACAAATATACGAGAGAGGAAAACCTTTGTCTCCAGTAAAGGAAGTTGGAACATCTCAAAAAAGAGGAACCCTGGTCACTTTTAAACCTGATTCAGAAATATTTGATCAAACAATTGAGTATAATTATGAAACTTTATCTCAAAGACTTAGAGAGTTATCATATTTAAATAAGGGTATTTCTTTATCAATTAAGGATCTTAGACAAAAAGACAATAAAGGGGAATACTTAAGCGAAACCTTCTTTTCCAAGGATGGATTGAAGGAATTTATTCAATTTTTAGATGAACATCGCGAGCCAATTATTGAAAATGTTATTTCTATTGAAGGTGAAAAACACAATATTCCAGTAGAAGTAGCTATGATATATAACACTTCGTACTCTGAAAATCTCCACTCCTATGTTAACAATATAAACACCCACGAGGGAGGTACTCACCTTTCTGGATTTAGAAGAGGTCTTACTTCTACTCTAAAGAAATATGCTGATTCATCTGGATTACTCGATAAACTTAAATTTGAAATTTCCGGTGATGATTTTAGGGAAGGTTTAACCGCAATAATTTCTGTAAAGGTAGCGGAACCTCAATTTGAAGGACAAACAAAAACCAAATTGGGTAACAGAGAAGTTTCATCTGCTGTTTCTCAAGCAGTTTCTGAAATGTTGGAGAATTATTTGGAGGAACATCCTAATGATGCAAAAATTATTGTTCAAAAAGTAATCTTAGCTGCTCAGGCAAGGCATGCCGCTAGGAAGGCTAGAGAAATGGTCCAGAGAAAATCTGTTATGAGTGGTGGCGGTCTTCCTGGAAAACTATCTGATTGTTCTGAACAAGATCCTTCATTATGTGAAGTTTTTCTAGTAGAGGGAGATTCAGCAGGTGGAACAGCAAAACAAGGAAGAGATAGAAATTTTCAAGCTATCCTTCCTCTCAGAGGGAAAATATTGAATGTTGAGAAAGCTATGCAACATAAAGTTTTTGAAAATGAAGAAATCCGTAATATATATACTGCATTAGGAGTTACCATTGGAACTGATGAGGATTCAAAGGCATTAAACATTGAAAAGTTGAGATACCACAAAATAGTAATAATGTGTGATGCTGATGTAGATGGTAGTCATATTTCAACTCTTATTTTAACTTTCTTTTTTAGATATATGAAAGAATTAATTGAATTGGGATATGTTTACATTGCTACTCCACCGTTATATCTTGTTAAAAAAGGTTCCAAAAAAAAATATGCATGGAATGATGATCAGAGAGATAAATTAGTTTTAGAATTCGGACAAGGTGCCTCAGTGCAAAGATATAAAGGACTTGGAGAGATGAATGCTGAACAATTGTGGGATACAACAATGGATCCTGATTTTAGGACATTGAGGAGGGTAACAATTGATGCTCCAAGTGAAGCAGACAGGGTTTTTACAATGCTAATGGGTGATGAGGTTCCACCAAGAAGAGAGTTTATAGAAAAAAATGCAGTTTATGCAAAAATTGATGTTTAAAATATAAAATTTATTTATTCATGAAAGCAACTATAGTTGGGGCTGGAAATGTTGGATCATCCTGTGCAGAATACATTGCAATAAAAAACATAGCTAGTGATGTTGTTTTACTTGACATTAAAGATGGTTTAGCAGAAGGAAAAGCTCTTGATTTATCTCAAACATCAACAACCTTAGGTTTTAATTCAAGAATTACAGGTGTAACCAACAATTACGCCGCCACATCCCAAAGCGACGTTATTGTTATAACATCCGGGATCCCAAGAAAACCTGGAATGACAAGAGAGGAGTTAATTGGAATTAATGCTGGTATAGTTGAATCTGTTACTACTAATATTCTAAAATATTCTCCTGAAGCAGTCATTGTAGTGGTATCTAATCCTATGGATACAATGACATATTTAGCTATCAAATCAACAGGTATTAATGAAAATAAAATTATTGGTATGGGAGGCGCCCTAGACAGCTCTCGATTTAAGACATATATATCTAAAGAATTAGGTAAGCCATCAAGCGATATAGATGCAATGGTTATTGGTGGTCATGGTGACACAACAATGATACCGTTAACTCGACTTGCTACTTACAACGGGATACCTATTTCTAGTTTTTTGAGTGATAAGACTTTAGACAAAATATCAGCAGAAACTATGGTCGGTGGTGCAACACTAACTAAACTTCTCGGAACATCGGCATGGTATGCTCCAGGAGCATCTGTATCATATTTAGTTGATAGTATATTGAATGATCAAAAAAAGATTATTCCTTGTTCTGTAATGTTAAATGGTGAATACGGTTTAAATGATATATGTATTGGTGTACCTGTAATTATTGGAAAATCTGGAGTAGAAGAAATAATTGAAATTAATTTGACTGATATTGAGAAAGAAAAACTTCATCAGAGTGCAGATTCAGTGAAACAAATGAACTCTTCTCTCAAAAATTTATTCAATTAGTTTTTTCTTTAACTCAAATTTTTTTAAAATCTTTTAGCAAGTTGCTAATGATTATGTTAAAGTTTATATTTGCAGGCTGAAACAATGCACAAAAAATTAAAATGCAAAATAATTCCTTAGTTCGTACTTTTGCTATTCTATTCGGATTAGTTAGTTTATATCAGCTTTCCTTTACTTTTATTGCAAGTAATCAGGAAAAAAAAGCTCGTGATTATTCAAATAATATAATTTCTGAATCCAAAGAAAATTATTTAGAGCTGCGAAATAATATTTACAATTCTTATTTAGATTCAATTGGAGATATTGGTCTTTATGGTTTTACTTCCTACAACGATGCAAAAAATAAAGAGCTAAACAAAGGATTGGATTTAAAAGGAGGTATAAATGTTATTTTACAAATTTCGATTCGAGATGTATTAAAGGGTTTGGCTGAGAATACTAAAGATCAGGTTTTCAACCAATCGCTAGATGAAGCTGACTTGCTTCAAAAAAGTAGCGATGAGCCATATGTTGAATCTTTTTTTATTGCCTTTGATAAAAATAAAAAAAACGAGTCATTGTCTGACCCTTCAATTTACGGAAACAAGACCCTTAGTGATGAAATAAATTTTGAAATGACAGATATAGAAGTTCAATCAGTTATTAGAAGAAAAGTTGATGAATCTATTGTGTCTGCATTTGAAGTTTTGAGAAAAAGAATTGATAAATTCGGAGTAACTCAGCCAAATATTCAAAGACTTGGTTCATCAGGNAGGATTCTAGTTGAACTCCCNGGNGCAAAAGATGTTGGTAGAATAAAAAATTTATTACAAAGCACNGCTCAATTAGAATTTTGGGAAACTGTAAAAAGCGATCAACTTAGTTCGTTTTTNATTGACGCAAATGAGGTTGTAAAGTTAAAACAAGGTAAAAATAACGATAAACCAAAACAAGATACTCAGGAATCTCAAATAGATGAGTTATTGGCTGATGTAGTAAAAAACGACTCTATCACAAAAGAGAATAATCCAATTCTGGATTTAGTTGTAGGATTTAATTTTCAGGGAGGAGGTCCGGTTTTAGCTCAATTTTTAGATAAAGACAAGCAAAAAATTACAAATTACTTAGACTTGCCAGAGGTTAGGAGAGTACTGCCAGCACAATTTAGATATATCAAATTTGTATGGGGAAAAAAATCTCCNGATTCTGATGTAGTCGACTTATATGTTTTAAAATCAAATCGAGATGGAANAGCTCCTCTGAGTGGTGGAGTTGTGGTTGATGCTGTTCAATCATACGATGCATTAGGAAACGCAGCTGTAAACATGCAAATGAACGCAAAAGGTGCCAGGGTATGGGAAAATCTAACTGAAAAAGCTTNTAAACAATCAAGTAGTATAGCAATAGTATTGGATGATATAGTCTATTCTGCTCCTGGTGTATCAAGAGGAGCAATATCTGGAGGTAGATCAGAAATAACTGGAAATTTTACATTAAATGAGGCAATAGATCTTGCAAATGTTCTTAGAGCTGGNAAACTGCCTGCATCTGCTGAAATTATTCAATCTGAGATTGTTGGACCCTCACTTGGAAGAGAAGCAATAGAATCNGGTATATATTCTTTTATAATAGCTTTAATTTTNGTTTTATTATGGATGATTTTTTACTATGGATCATCTGGAATTTTTGCTAATATAGCCTTGGTGTTAAATATTTTATTGATTTTTGGAGTTCTTGCTGGACTTGGTGCAGTTTTAACATTACCTGGAATTGCTGGTATTGTACTAACCATTGGTATATCTGTCGATGCCAATGTTTTGATTTTTGAGAGAATTAAAGAAGAATTTAAAAAAGGAAAAGGTCAAATCAAAGCAGTTTCTGATGGATTTAACAGTGCATTGTCATCCATTTTAGATGCAAATATAACTACTGGNTTAACAGCATTTATTCTATTTATTTTTGGTACTGGACCNATTAAAGGTTTTGCAACAACTCTTTTAATNGGTATAGNAACNTCNTTATTTACTGCTATTTTTATTACCAGAATTTTAATAGATTCAAAGATATCAAATGGAAAAACAGTTGTATTTGGAACAAAAAGAACCAAAAATTTATTTAGTAATTTTAAAATTTCNTTTATACAGTTGAGAAAANTATCATATTCTTTTTCAACAGTTTTTTTATTTATTAGTATTTTTTCATTAGNNTCAATTGGCCTTAATCAAGGGGTAGATTTCGTCGGAGGAAGATCTTANACAGTTCGCTTTGAAAACCCCATAAACCCCTCAGAGATTCAAAAGAATTTAATATCGGAATATGGTAGCGCCGAGGTTAAAACTTTTGGTGAAGCCAATCAATTAAAGATTACTACCAAATATAAAGTTGATGTTGAGGGTATTGAAGTTGANAACGAAATTCAAGAAAAACTATATAATTCCTTAAAAAATAAACTTCCTTCTTCTTTATCGTACGATGATTTCGTGAATGGATCTGATGAAAAGCAAGTAGGAATTATGTCATCTATAAAAGTTGGACCTACAATAGCTGATGATATAAAAAACAATTCCTTTTTAGCTATAATTGGCTCACTAATTGTAGTTTTTTTGTACATACTTATAAGATTTAGAAGATGGCAATATTCNTTGGGTGCAGTTTCTGCTGTTTTCCATGATATTTTAATAGTNCTTGGAATATTTTCCTTGACCTATAAAATTATGCCTTTCAATATGGAGATAAATCAAGCATTCATTGCAGCTGTTTTGACTGTGATAGGTTATTCTTTAAATGATACAGTTGTAGTTTTTGATAGAATAAGAGAATATATAAATGAACACCCTAAATGGTCACTTAATGTAACTTTGAATACCGCATTAAATAACACGCTAAGCAGGACACTAAATACTTCCCTAACCACTTTAATTGTTCTCTTAGCTATATTCATCTATGGAGGTGAATCAATCAGAGGCTTTATGTTTGCATTGATTGTGGGTGTAATTATTGGTACTTATTCTTCAGTTTTCATCGCCACTCCAATAATGTTCGATACCATAAAAAAAAAGATGGTTGAAACCAAAAATTAATTAAGTGTCTAAACCACTTTTTTTTTTGAGTTGACATATAAAATAATCAAGACTCCTGAGATTATGAGTGGAATACTTAACCATTGTCCAGTTGATAATAAAGGAAGACTTTCCTCGAATCCGCCTTGACTTTCTTTTACATACTCAACAAAAAATCTTATGCTAAATATTCCTGAAAGAAAACAACCTAAAAGATAGCCCTGAATATGATTTACTTTATAATATATTTTTCTCAGAATTAAAAACAAAATAAGATAACCAAGCGATTCATATAGTTGAGCTGGATGTCTAGGTAATATTTCACCTCTGTTTTCAAAAACTATCCCAAAGTTTGAATTAGTGTATGTTCCTAGAATTTCAGAGTTAATAAAATTACCAATTCTAATAAAAACACCACCAAGAGTAACTGGAACAGTTAATTTATCAAATATCCATAGTGTAGATTTTAATTTATAATTTAACTGAAAGATTATAATGCCAAATATAATACCTAATGCTGCACCATGACTTGCTAAACCTCTAAATCCTGTAAATTCATATCCATTTATAAAACCAAATAGTGACTTATTATTATTCTCTCTGATTGGCAATAGAATCTCTAATAAATGATTTTGATAATAATCCCAACTGTAGAAAAAAACTTCACCTAGTCTTGCACCAATTAGGGTGGAAAAGACCATATATACAAATAATGGCTCTAAATACTCTTTTGATATTTTTTCATCCTCAAAATATTTTTCAACTATTTTATATCCAATGGTAAAAGCTAAAACAAACATTAGGCTATAATAATGTAGTCCAAATGATCCAATTTCAAATAAAGTTTCATTTGGTGACCAACTGATTTGAATTAACTGAATTTTATTCATATATGTCATAATTTATAATTAAAGTTTAAGGAACAGGATCATAACCGTTACCACCCCAAGGGTGACACTTTAATATTCTATTGATACTAAGCCATGAGCCTTTTATTATTCCATATTTTTTAATTGATTGAGCAGAGTAAACTGAACATGTCGGAGAGAATCTACACTTGGGACCAAGTATTGGGGAAATAAGTTTTTGATATAAAAAAATCAAAAATAAAAATGGAGCACTAGTAATATATCTAATCCATTTCATCTTTATTTAATGTTAAAGGATGATTCATTTTTAGTATCTTCTAATTCAATTCCAATATCATTTAATTCATTTCTAATTAGGTCTGCTGTTTCAAAATCTTTATTTATTCTAGCTTTATCTCTTAATTTAAGAAGTATTTTGATAGTATTTTCGGCTAAAACACTGTTATTTTTAATATTATTTGGTTTAGTTAGTCCAAGTATTTCGAAAACAAAAATATTAAGGTGATTTATCAGTAAGTCTTTTTGTTTTTTTGAAATTTCTTCGGTTCCATTTTTAACTGAATTTATTAATTTTACTATTTCAAATAATTTTGAAATTAGTATTGGACTGTTGAAATCATCATTCATTGCATTATAACAGTCTTTAATCCACTTATTGAAATTAAAGTTAGATTCTCCACTAACTTTCAAACTATCCAATAATTCAATACTTTCCATTAATTTATTGTAGCCCTTTTCTGATGAAAGCAGGGCTGATTCAGTAAGGTCTAGGATACTTCTGTAGTGAGCTTGAAAAAAGTAAAATTTAATTACTGATGGAGAAAACACATTTTGAAAAATGCTGTTGTTACCTGAAATCAAATCTTTTGGAAGGATGTTGTTCCCTGTCGATTTTGACATTTTTTTTCCGTTCAAAGTCATCATATTTGTATGAATCCAAAAGTTTACAGGGCTTTTATAATTAATAGATTCAGATTGAGCAATTTCACATTCGTGATGAGGAAATTTCAAATCTATTCCACCTCCATGAATATCAAACCTATCACCTAAGTATTTAGAACTCATGGCTGTACATTCAAGATGCCAACCAGGAAATCCAGTACCCCAAGGGGATGGCCATCGCATAATATGTTCTGGTTCTGCTTTTTTCCATAAAGCAAAATCTTCAGGATTATTTTTGTCATCTTGACCATCAAGAGACCTTGTATTAGTAATTAAATCTTCCAATTTTCTTTTGGAGAGTTTACCATAATTTGACTTCCTGTTAAACTTGTTAACATCAAAATAAACCGATCCGTTTCTTTCATATCCAATTCCTTCATTTATTATTTTTTTTATCAACTCTATCTGTTCAATTATGTGTCCTGTAGCTGTGGGCTCAATACTAGGAGGTAAAGTATTAAACTGCTTCATAGTGTCATGAAAATCAACAGTATATCTTTGAACAATCTCCATTGGTTCAATTTTTTCTAATCTAGCTTTTTTATTTATTTTATCCTCTCCCTGATCATCATCATTTTCAATATGACCCACATCGGTAATGTTTCTAACATATCTAACTTTGTACCCTAAATGGATAAGATATCTGAAGATTAAATCAAACGAGATAAAAGTTCTACAATTACCAAGATGAACATTGCTGTAAACTGTTGGGCCACATACATACATGCCAACCTTATCCTTTACAATTGGTGTAAAATTTTCTTTCTTTGATTTTAAGGTATTATAGATCCTTAGGTTATCCATTAAAATCCGTAGAGAGTTGAATATATCTTAAAAATTCTTGTTTTTTCGTAGGACTTTTAAAAATTCCACCGAATTCACTAGTTATTGTACTACAACCAATATCACCAATTCCTCTTGAATTTACACATAAATGTTTTGCATCAATTACACATGCTACATCTTGAGTATTTAACACCTTTTGTAATTCTTCAACAATTTGTAATGTTAGTCTTTCCTGAACTTGTGGTCTTTTTGCAAAATAATCAACGATTCTATTCATTTTTGAAAGGCCAACAACAGTCCCATTGGATACATATGCAACATGAGCTTTTCCAACAATTGGTAATAAATGGTGCTCACATGTAGAATAAAGATTAATATTTTTTTCAACTAACATCTCACCATATTTATATTTATTATCAAAAACTGATGCTTTGGGTTTTTTTTTGGGACTTAAACCACCAAATATTTCATTAACAAACATTTTTGCAACTCGGTTTGGAGTCCCTTTGATACTATCATCTGTCAGATCCATCCCTAAAATATGGAGTATATCATATACCTTATCGGTTATTAACGAAATTTTTTCATCATCAGTTTTATTAAAAGCATCTTTACGAATTGGGGTTTCTTTTGAACTTAACGGATGATCCAATTCTTCGTCTTTATTTAATAAAACCTCTTCTAGTTTTTTATCTATTTTCATAAGTACATCTGTGATTTTGCAAAGATAAGTAATTCTATCAAAAATAATATTATAAAAATCCTATTGATTAAAGCTTGAAATTGTAGGAGATCACTAAAATTGTATGTTTTTTTTCGGCTAGTATATTGTCATTTATTCCCGAAGTTATAAGTGATCTATTAATGTTTATTTTTGAATTAATTAATCCAAGACTTAAAAGACTTGCTCCAAAATTATATCCTAGACCAAATGTCAAAGCAGATTGAGAATTATTCCCAATAATTAAGCTGTTTTCCTCGGAATAATAACCACTTCTGACACTTAAGGCTTTTATTCTATATTCACCTCCAATTTTTATTAAAGATGCATTTTTATAACTGGAGGAAATTTCATTGTTTAATGATCTTAAATATTGATTTGATCCAGATTGAAAATTCATTTTTCCATAGTTTTTAAAACTGTATTCAGTGGACAAAATACCATTAGATCCAAAGATATAAGATAGGCTAAGTGATGTCCTACTTGGAATTGAAAAATCATATTCAGAAATATTTGATGTATTTGGATTGACTTCATTTCTTAGAAGAATTTGATCTTCATAGCGATCTACTGCAAGTTGTTGGTTGGAAGTTTCAATCATAGAAAATTTGGTTGCAGATTGATAAGTCAAACCAAGCCTTATATTATTTTGAAGTTTACCTATAAGACCAATTTGTGCAGAAATACCATTTCCTTCAACAATTAATTCATTATTAAAATGAACCCTTTGAATTTCAGAATTTTCATTAAATCCTGTTTCAACTATATTTGACAGTTCATATGAATATATATCATGTGTATTGATACTAACCCCAATGTAAATTGAATTATTATATTGGGTTGCTATGGTCCAAGAGTATTTTTTATGATCTCCTGTTTTATTAACATAATAATCATGTTCAACTTGATCATAGGATGCAGCAGATATATAATTTGAATTGTTTAGGTCATTTGATATAGGGTCAAATAAATAAGTATTATAACCTAAAAATGCTTGTTGAACTGCATATCCTTGATTGTTACCAAGAAAAACATATAAATCATTTAATGTTTCATTTTCTCTTGTTTCCAGATTGTCCAATGGAACACCTTGTGCGTTATTAGTGAAAAATTGATCTAACCCAATACCCCTTGTTGCAATTGAGCTAATTTGATTTTTAAAATCCTGTTCTTTTTGAATATTCAAGCTAAAATTTAACAGTTTAAATGGTCCATCATTAATATTTCTAAAGGGAATAACAAAACCAAACTGATTTAATGATGAGTCAGATAAATTAATTTTACCATTTCTTGTTTCTCCAAGAACTAACGTTTCAGATGCGCTGATTTCTTGGCTTAAACCAATCTCAGGTAATAAGAAAACTGCTGCAGAGGCAGGATTATTACTTATTGAACTTAAATCAGCACCTAATGATCCAAAGGCACCAGCCATTGAAACATAGCGAGCTGATCCAAAAACTCCAGATGAACTATAATTGAATGCCTCCTCTGAAGTTTGAGCATTTAAATTAGAGATACATAGTAACACAACAAAAATTGCAAAAAATAAACTTTTGTTCATATTTAATTATCGGATTAGGTTTCTATTTTTGATTACCCCTTCCCCCTGAGGATCTACCACCCGAAGACCTTCCTCCTCCTGAGGATCTGGATGCACCAGAAGATCTTGATCCTGAAAAGGATCTGTTTTGATTCATAGATCTTCCTCCACCGTAATTATTTGATCTATTAAAAGAGTTATTACTCGGATTAGAATAATTATTTCTGTTAAAAGATCTATTTTGGGAAGAATTGTTGAAATTATTAAATCGACTTAAATTATTTCGGTTAATACCAGGTCTATTCTCAATACCGTCTCCGTTCATTGAATTATTAATCCTTCCATTTGATATTTGATTTCTTGAGCCTTCATTATTCAAGTTACGTTTATTTACTCCTCTATTGTAATCAGATTCCCCAATTGAAGATCTATTATCTGAGGATGAAATTGAATAATTACGTCTGTTTGTATAATCTACTATATTTCCACTTCCTCTATTGTAAGAAACAAAGTTATTTCCTCTCATGGAATAAGCATTCCAGTTATTCCAGTTAGAATAACCTACCCAACCAAAAGGTATAGGTGAGCGCCAAGGGAATAATCCCCATGACCATGATTGAAAAAATGGATCACCCACACCATAATTTATTCCAAGTGGATTGAAGGCATAAAAATTAAATCCATAGTCAAGTGGGTGCCTAAAGAAAAGACTTTGGAATCCAAAAGACATAAATCTACTGTATCTTGGCCAGGAGAATCTATTAAACGAGTAAAGTCTGTTGTAATAGAACCTATTGTATGGACTCCAAAAGGGAAACACATTATTCCAATAATCGAAATTGAAATAATCTAAATCGTTATTAAAACCCATTTGTAGGTTAGGAGAATTATCTCTCAGGTTGTATTGAGGTGTAGCGAATCCGAAGTCTTTAAAATACTTTTGATAGTATTTTCCTTGTTTAATTTCAGTTACTTTTTTTTCAAGATCTTCAGAGTTGTTATAAATTCCATCAGCATCATAATAAGAAACATTTTGAAAAGGACCACATCCAACGAAAACTATAAATATAATAGGTAAGAAAGTTAGAAAATTCTTAAGTAACATATTTTTCATAATTATCATTTTAGATGCTCGATCAAAAGCCTTAATTTGCACTCCATATAAATATAGGCAAATTTTGTGCCAAAAAATTATAATTTTAAAAAACAAGTAAAAAATCTTTAAAATTTATTTTTAGAAAATTTGAATAATGACATATAAAAAATGACATCTAGAAAAGAAGATTATTCTAAATGGTATAATGAAATAGTGGTTAAGGCTGATTTAGCTGAAAACTCATCCGTAAGAGGTTGTATGGTAATTAAACCCTATGGCTATGCAATATGGGAAAAAATGCAGGCAGAACTTGATAGGATGTTTAANGCTACAGGTCATCAAAATGCCTATTTTCCATTATTTGTCCCAAAAAGTTTATTTGAAGCCGAAGAAAAAAATGCTGAGGGTTTTGCAAAAGAATGTGCNATTGTTACTCATTATAGGTTGAAAAATGATGAATTAAATAAAGGAAAACTAATTGTTGATCCAGATGCCAAATTAGAAGAGGAATTAGTTGTTAGGCCTACATCCGAGGCAATTATATGGAATACTTTTAAAAATTGGGTTCAATCGTATCGTGATTTGCCAATACTTATTAATCAGTGGGCTAATGTTGTAAGATGGGAAATGAGAACTAGACTTTTTCTACGTACTTCTGAGTTTCTGTGGCAAGAAGGACATACTGCACATTCTACAAAGGAAGAAGCTGTAAAGGAGGCTAAACAAATGAACGACATTTATGCAGATTTTTCAGAAAACTTTATGGCAATGCCTGTAATAAAGGGAAATAAATCTGAATCTGAAAGATTTGCTGGTGCCTTGGATACTTATTGTATTGAAGCTCTTATGCAAGATGGTAAAGCTTTACAAGCTGGAACAAGCCATTATTTAGGTCAAAACTTCGCAAAGGCTTTTAATGTTAAGTATTCAAATAAAGAAGGAAAACTTGATTACGTTTGGGCTACTTCATGGGGAGTTTCGACCAGATTGATGGGAGCTTTAATAATGACTCATAGTGATGATAAAGGTTTGATCTTACCGCCAAAGATTGCACCAACACAAGTTGTTATTATTCCTGTTTATAAAGGTGAGGAAGAATTAAAAAATATTTCTAAAGTAGCCATAAAAATTAAAAAAGAAATCGAATTAAAAGGTTTTTCTGTAAAATTTGATAATCGTAATAATTTTAAACCGGGCTATAAATTTAACGAATACGAGTTAAAGGGAGTGCCTTTAAGAATAGTTGTTGGTGCTAGGGATTTAAAAAATAATTTAATTGAGTTGGCAAGAAGAGATACCTTAACTAAGTCAACTATTAAAATAAAAGATGTAGTTAATGTAGTCGATAAAACCCTTTTAGATATTCAAAAATCTCTCTACCAAAAGGCATTAATTTTTAGAAACAATAATATTACTNAAGTAAATTCATTTATTGAATTTCAAAATATAATAAATGAAAAAGGGGGATTTATTTCTGCTCATTGGGATGGAACTCGAGANACCGAGGAAATTATAAAAAAGAAAACAAAAGCTTCNATTCGGTGTATTCCTTTTAATAACATAAAAGAGGAAGGAGTATGTGTTTATTCAGGAAAACGATCAATTCAGAGAGTTTTATTTGCAAAAGCTTATTAAAATATTTATTTGAAATTTTAAAATAGAATTCTTGTTCAATTCTAATTTTCCGTTAAATTTGCAAAAATAATTTTAGGCCCCTTCGTCTATCGGTTAGGACGTTAGGTTTTCATCCTAGAAAGAGGGGTTCGATTCCCCTAGGGGCTACAAAAAATAATTTATATGGCAAATCACAAATCTGCATTAAAAAGAATTCGTTCTGACGAAAAGAAACGTCAAAGAAATCGTTTTCAGCACAAGACAACCAGAAATGCAATAAGAGATTTTAAATCACTAACTAAGAAGAAAGAAGCTCAAAAGAAGATACCCTTTATAATTTCAATGATAGATAAGTTGGCTAAGAAAAACATAATTCACTCAAATAAAGCTGCTAATCTTAAATCTAAAATAACGAAGCACGCTTCATCTCTTTAATAGATTTTATTAGGAATTCATAGAAATTAAGAACTCTTCATTATTTTCAGTTCTTTTAAATTTATCTATTATGAATTCCATAGCTTCGACAGGATTCATATCCGCCAAATATTTCCTCATAATCCACATTCTTTGTATTGTAGCCTCGTCCAATAGCAAATCATCCCTTCTAGTACTAGATGAGACTAAATCAATTGCAGGAAAAAGCCTTCTGTTTGATATTCTCCTGTCCAGTTGAAGTTCCATATTTCCAGTACCCTTAAATTCTTCAAATATTACTTCATCCATTTTAGAACCAGTTTCTGTAAGAGCAGTAGCAATTATAGAAAGTGAACCACCATTTTCGATATTTCTAGCAGCACCAAAAAATCTTTTTGGTTTATGAAGTGCGTTTGCATCAACACCACCGCTTAAAATTTTTCCAGATGCCGGTTGAACCGTATTATATGCTCTAGCAAGTCTAGTAATAGAATCTAATAAAATAACAACATCGTGTCCAGATTCAACNAGTCTTTTGGCTTTTTCTAAAACTATATTTGCTACTTTAACGTGTCTATCAGCAGGTTCATCGAATGTTGAAGCGACTACCTCTCCATCTACATTTCTTTGCATGTCAGTAACTTCCTCAGGTCTTTCATCAATTAGAAGAATGATTTGGTAAACTTCAGGATGATTTGCTGAAATTGCATTAGCTATATCTTTAAGAAGCATAGTTTTTCCTGTTTTAGGTTGAGAGACAATCATNCCTCTTTGACCTTTACCAATTGGACAAAATAANTCAATTATTCTGGTTGAAACAGTATTTTGTTTTTCTGCTAGTTTAAACTTTTCTTCGGGAAACAAAGGTGTTAGGTGTTTAAAGGATACTCTATCTCTTACAACTTTTGGATCTAAACCATTAATCTTATCAACTTTTATAAGTGGGAAGTATTTTTCTCCTTCTTTTGGAGGCCTAACTGCACCTAGAACTGTGTCACCAGTTTTTAATCCNAATAATCTTATTTGGGATTGAGAGACATACACATCATCTGGAGANGACAGATAATGATAGTCCGATGATCTTAAAAACCCATAACCTTCCTGCATTTTTTCTAGAACACCTTCGGTTTTGATTATTCCTTCAAACTCAAAATCAGGTTCTCTATATCGGTTTCTGTTATCTCTATTATGATTTGAATCTTTTCTCTGATTATTGTTTTTATTCTGAAAATGTTTGGTTTTAATACTATCTTTATTTGCTATGTTTTTTTGGGCATTATCTTTTCTAATCTGTTTTGAAGTTGAAGAATTCTTGATTTTTATATTTTCATTAGTATTTGTTATAGATTTATTTGCTAATGNATCATCAATNTTANTTTCTTTNAATTTTCCTTCTGTTTTTGGAATAATATTTGGGTTGGCAGATATTTGATCAATTATTTCATATATGAGTTCTTGTTTTTTTTGACTCGAAATATTTTTAAGACCGATAGATTTAGCAATCTCNTGTAGTTCCTGCAGTTTTTTGCTTTTTAAAGCGTTTATTTCAAACATAAAATTTATTTGGTATTTTAAAAGTGATTTGTTAAGTAAAAGACAGTAGATAGNGACATGGAGTAAATTGTCCCAAATGTAAAGTCANTACAATATTACAAATAATTATTTTAAACTACATAATTTAAAATGCGTAATTTTAATAAATTTCTGATATGATACAAAGAATTCAAAACTTATATTTACTTATTTTGATATTAATCAATTTAACATATTNNATTTCACACACGTATAAGTTTAGTTCATTTCCNACTTTTACTTTTTTCAGCTTTGTAAACATTACTTTTTATATAATCCCAATATTTTTACTTTTATTATCCTCGTTGATTATGTTTAAGAGAAGAAAAAAACAATTATTATTAAATAGAATCAATATTTTTTTTAACCTAATAATGATAATTTTTTCACTAGATCGATTAATTACATTAAATCACCTATATTTTATAATAGTTGCAAATTTGTTTTTTTTGATTAGAGCTAATAGAGGAATTAAAAATGATGAGGAGTTAATTAATTCTATTGACCGGATTCGTTAAATTTTTCCTCTGTCTCCCANTTCTATGACATAAAGATTTTTAATTTGATTTTTATCTATTTCAAATCTAATCATAGTTCTTTTTTTGTGAAATCCATAAATTCCAGATGCACCAGGGTTAAAATGCATTAATTTATATTTATCATCCTTGATTATTTTTAGTATATGGGAATGTCCAGATATAAAAATTTTTATTTTATTTTTTTCAATTAATTCAGGCACGTGTTTTGAATAATTATTTGGATAACCACCTATATGTGTTATTAGAACATTTAATTCCTCACATTTAAAAATATTATTTTTTGGATATGAGCTCCTGATTAAATTATCATCAATATTTCCATAAACTGCTCTTAAGAAACTATATTTTTTTAATTCTTTTATGATATTTATATCTCCAATATCTCCTGCATGCCATACTTCATCAGACCATTTAGTATGTTTGATAATTTGACTGTCGATATGTCCATGAGTATCAGAAAGTAAAAGAATTTTTTTCATAATTNCAGTAAAATTAGCAATCGATTTTCATTAATCAATTAATAAAATAAATTTGAATCAGATATCTTTGCATAAAAAATAAATTTTTTGAGATTTTTTATAGATTTGGGTTATAATGGCAGTCAATTTCATGGTTGGCAACGTCANATTAATGCTTCAAGTGTTCAACAAACTTTGGAAGAATGTATTTCAATTATTCAAAGAAGTAAAATTTCTGTCTCTGGAGCCGGAAGAACAGACACAGGCGTTCACGCTAAACAGATGATAGCTCATTTTGANGTTAANAAATTAAGCCTAAATAACAATGATTTTGTATTTAAATTAAATTCCCTTCTACCAAATACTATAAATGTAAATAAAATAATTCCTGTAAAAGACACTGCACATGCACGTTTCAACGCAATTAGTAGAACCTATAAATATTACATAAGCCAAGTAAAAGACCCATTTAACTATCCTTTTCAATATTATTTGAGAGAAAAATTAGATTTCAAAAAAATGAACTTAGCTGCTAATATTTTAATTGGTAATCATAATTTTAAATGCTTTTCAAAATCAAATTCTAACGTCGATAATTACAATTGTGAAATTAAGGAAGCATTCTGGAATGAAATTGAAAACATAGCTACCTTTACCATCAGTTCAAATAGGTTCTTAAGAAATATGGTTAGGTCNATAGTTGGAACTTTGATAGAGATTGGAATTGAAAAAAAAAATATTGAGGATCTAAAAGAAATTTTGCAAAGTAAAAAAAGAAGTAATGCAGGTTATTCTGTTCCTGCTAATGGTTTGTTTTTGACTAAGGTTATTTATCCCGAATCAATATATATTTGATGAATATTAAAAAAGTAAATTTTTTTGATCTTAAGTTGTTTAAAAAGTTAATGGGTTTTGTTAAACCTTACAAATTAAATTATTATTTAGTATTAATTTATGCCATAAGCCTTTCGGTTTTTTCAATACTAACTCCTTATTTTTTAAAAGTAATAGTTGATGATTATATAACAAAAAAAGACTATGATGGAATGGTTTTTTTTATTCTGATGATGCTGATTACTTTAATACTTGAAGTTTCTTTTCAGTTTCTTTTTGTTTTTAATGCAAATTTGTTAGGGCAAAATGTAATTAAGGATATTAGAAATAATTTATTTAAAAAAATAATACATTTTAAATTAGGTTATTTTGATAATACTGCAGTTGGGAGGTTAGTTACTCGAGTTGTAAATGATATTGAGACAATTGCAAGTATATTTTCTCAGGGTTTGTTTATGATAATTGCCGACTTATTAAAAATGTCAATGGTTATAATAATTATGTTAATTGTTAACTGGAAATTATCTTTGATTGTTTTTTCAATTTTACCAATAATTATTTATGCAACACGTCTTTTTCAAAAGTCTATGAAAATTGCATTTGANGAGGTTAGAAAAGAGGTTGCTAATCTAAACTCATTTGTTCAAGAAAGAATATCTGGAATTAAGATAGTCCAAATATTTAATCGTGAGTTATTGGATNATAGCATGTTTAGGCAAATAAATATGAAGCATAAAAATGCATGGTTAAAAACTGTTTGGTTTAATTCAATTTTTTTTCCTGTGGCTGAAATATCATCTTCTGTAACTATAGGTTTATTGGTTTGGTATGGTGGTTTAAATGTTAGTGCTGGCGATGGAGTTACATTGGGAATTATTTTTTTATTTATTCAAATGTCACAAATGCTATTTAGACCCTTAAGACAAATAGCAGATAAATTTAATTCATTACAAATGGGTATGGTTTCAACATCAAGNATTTTTAAAATATTAGAAACANAAAGTTCTATATCAGATAATGGAACAATAAACCCAAANTTTNTTAAAGGTAAAATTAATTTTAAAAATGTTAATTTTTCCTATTTACCAGGTCAACAAATTATATTTGATTTAAACTTAAATATTTCTGCTGGCGAAAGTATAGCTATTGTTGGTCCAACAGGAGCAGGAAAATCCTCAATTATAAATTTAATTTCTCGTTTTTATGAATTTGATAATGGAGAAATAAAAATAGATGATTTGGATATAAGAAAAATTAGAATCAATGCACTAAGAAATTTTGTAAGTGTAGTTCCTCAAGATGTTTTCCTTTTTGCAGCCTCTATATATGAAAATGTTACGTTGTTTGATTCTTCCATATCAAAAGACGTTGTAATTAAGGCTGCAAAAGAAATTGGGGTTCATGAATTCATATCTAAATTGCCAAATGATTATGATTATAATATTCGAGAAAGAGGAGTGATGTTGTCATCAGGTGAAAGACAACTTATTGCTTTTTTNAGGGTGTTTATTATAAATCCAAATATTTTAATATTGGATGAGGCTACATCATCAATTGATTCTTATTCAGAGAGTATTATTCAAAAGGCTATTTCAAAAATAACGGAAAATAAAACCTCAATAATTATTGCTCACAGACTAGAAACGATAAAGAAAACAAATAAAATAATATACCTAGAACATGGAAGGATAATAGAAAAGGGTACTCATATTGAATTAATGAAAAAGAAAAGTGGAAAATACAGAAAGCTATATAATATTCAATTTAGAAAAAATCAAAATCAGATCAATAATTTAAATCCTCTAAAATGATCTGAGTTAACTCACCTTGGGATTCAAATTTGACCACATCACCATCCTTAAAGTATGATATTTTACCGGTTTGTTCAGAAACAACTATGGCAGTAACATCAGTTTTTTCAGTTATACCGATAGCCGCTTTGTGTCTTAATCCAAATTTTTTTGCCAAATTTGAATTTTCAGAAATTGGAAGTACAACCCTCGTAGCAACTATATAGTTATCCTTTATCAATATTGCACCNTCATGTAANGGGCTATTTTTAAAAAAAATAGTTTCTANAATTTGNCTAGATAATAAAATGTTTGTAANGTCACCAGTATTTTTGATAAAATCTAAGTTAGTATTTCTTTCCAAAATTATAATTGCTCCAGTTTTTTCTTTTGACATCTTTGAGCAAGAATCTAATATAAGTTTCACATCTGTATCATTGTTTATTTGGCTATCGTTTAAAAATTTAAAATANTTTAAAACATTTTTTCTTGAAGTAAAGTTTGATGAGCCAATTAACAATAAAAATTTTCTTATTTCTTGCTGGAATACAACAATTAACGCAAAAAAACCGACACTTATAAAATTTCCAAGAATATTACTAAGTACATCCATATTCAGAAGGTCCGTAATTTTCCATATCATATAGATTATTACAATTCCTAAAAAAATATTAATTGCAACAGTACCTTTGACAAGTCTATATAAGGAGAACAANAACAAAGCTACTAGCGCTATGTCAATTAAATCAATAAAATTGATATTTAAGAAATCAAGTATTTCCATGTTTTAAATTAATATAAAATTATAAAACTAACTAAGTGCTTGCAATAAATCTATACATTCTTTTGCTTTTTTTACATCGTGAACTCTAAGTAATTTTGAGCCTGCTTTTAATGCAAATGCATGTAAAAAAGTAGTTCCATTTAGAGAATTTTTTGGGGAAATATTCAATTTTTTCCATATCATGGATTTCCTAGAAATACCAGACATTATAGGGTATTTAAAAGATTTGAATTTTTTCATATCCTTTAATAATTTGAAATTTTGTTCAATTGTTTTTCCAAATCCAAANCCTAAATCAATAATTATTTTGTTNACTCCTTTGTTATTNGCAGTTTTAATTTGTTTTTTAAAAAACTTTGTTACTTCTTTAACTACATCATCATAGTATGGATTTTTTTGCATATTTATTGATTTACCTTTTCTGTGCATCATAACATATGGACAATCATATTCACTAATAACGTCGTACATTTTTGAACTGAATTTACCTCCTGAAATNTCATTTATCATAACAGCTCCCATTTTNAGGGATTCTTCAGCAATTTCATGTCTAAAGGTGTCAATTGAAAACAATGAATTTGGGAAATTTAATATTAAGGCTTCTAAAATTGGAAAAAGTCTTTTTTTTTCGGTCTCTAAATTTAGATCAGATGCTCCAGGTCTTGNACTTATNGCACCTACATCAATAAATGTTGCTCCTTCTCTTAACATCTTTTCACATTGTTTTAATGATTTATCTNTAACATTAAANTTTCCGCCATCGTAAAATGAATCTGGAGTTAGATTCAATATGCCTAATATCTTGGGTGTATTTAAATTAATTAATTTACCTCTACAATCTAATCTCATGAATTTATAATTAGTTTTGAAGAACTTTTATAAAAGTTTCATAAAATAAGTTAAAAATTTTTAGAAATTTACTATAAATTTTTTCTATGTCAAGAACTGAACAACAATATACTAAGGTTACTGATGAATGCAGGCTATTATTTAAAAATAAAATGAAAGATTATGGTTGTGCATGGCGAATCTTAAGATTACAATCTTTAACTGATCAGATCTATATAAAGGCCCAAAGAATAAGAAGTTTGCAAATCAATGATAATCAAAAAATTTTAGATTCTGAATCAGATGAGTTTATGGGGATAATTAATTATTCGATAATGGCTTTAATTCAAATTGAACTTGGAGTTTCAGAACAACCGGACCTCAATTTCAAAGAGGCTATGGATGCATATAATAAGCATCTTGAAATTACATTTAATTTAATGCTTAATAAAAATCATGATTATGGAGAAGCATGGAGAAAAATGCGAGTAAGTTCTTTAACTGATTTAATTTTACAAAAGTTACTGAGAATTAAACAAATTGAAAAAAATAAAGGAAAAACTATTGTCTCTGAGGGTATAGATGCAAATTATCATGATATGATTAATTATTCTGTTTTTGCATTAATTCACCTTCAAGTAAATTCAAATTAAAGATGAGAAAAAAAATTGTTGCNGGTAATTGGAAAATGAACAATTCAAGTTATGAAACCATTAAATTATTGAATGAATTAATTGAGTTTAATTTTTCNAAGGGAACAAGGGTAATTGTATGCCCAGCACATACTCAGTTGGGAATTGCTTATGAAAAGCTTAAAAATTCTAATATAGAGGTTGCATCTCAAAATATGCATTTTGAATTAAATGGTGCTTTTACTGGAGAAATTTCAGCTAAAATGATAAAAAGTGTGGGTGTATTGACAAGTATTATAGGACATTCTGAGAGAAGAGTTTTTTTTAATGAAACAGATCAAATTTTAACAAAAAAAGTTGAAACNGCAATCAAAGAAAATATTGAGGTCATATTTTGTGTTGGGGAAGAATTAAGTATTAGAANGTCAAAAAAACATTTTAGATTTGTACAATCCCAATTAGAGAATTCTGTTTTTCTTCAACCAAAAAAATCATGGAATAAGATAATTGTTGCTTATGAACCTGTGTGGGCTATTGGTACAGGTGAAACTGCTTCTCCTGAAGAGGCTCAAGAAATGCATTTTTTCATTCGCAGTTTAATCTCAAAAAAGTATGGTAGTGATTTAGCAAATTCTGTTTCTATTATTTATGGTGGAAGCGTCAAACCAAATAATGCTAAAGAAATATTTGCCAANCCTGATGTTGATGGTGGACTTGTTGGTGGAGCATCATTAAATTCTGAAGATTTTGCGAAAATTGTCAACGCTTTTTAATGTCAAAGACTTGTCGAGTTTTCTATTTTAAAATTTCACCTTTAAAAATNGGTGTTGATATTTTAATTGCTGAGTTAAGTGAAATTGGATTTTATGCATTTGAACACAAAAAAAAAGGTATAGATGCCTATATATATNACAATAATTGGAATGAGTCTCTTTTTTCTGAAGTCTCAGTTTTATTAAATCCAAAATTTAAAATTACCTATAAATCTAAACTAATTAAGCCGATCAATTGGAACCAGAATTGGGAAAGGAATTTTAAACCAATCAGAATTTCTGAAAATTGTGGAGTAAGAGCTATTTTTCATAAGCCAATGAATTTGCAATATGAAATTTTAATTACTCCAAAGATGAGTTTTGGGACTGGACACCATGAGACTACATCAATGATGATGTCTTATTTATTAGAGATTGATTTAAAACGTTTGAGAGTTCTTGATGTAGGTTCTGGAACNGGNATATTAGCAATTTTATCTGAAAAAAGACAAGCAAAATATATAGATGCTATAGATATTGACTCAGTTTGTGTTGAAAATACAAAAGAGAATTCGATCCTAAATAATTGTAAATTAATTAATTCTTATTGTAAAAACATAGATCAAATAAATAGTGTAAACTATAATTTAATATTGGCAAACATTAATAAAAATGTTATTATGGCTGATATTTTAAAATTTAGTAACTTGTTAAGTGTTGATGGTCAATTAATTATAAGCGGTTTTTTATTGGATGATTTTAGCGATATAAATAAAAAAGCATTAACTGTTAACCTTAAGGCAATATCAAAAAAAGAAATTAACAAATGGTTATGTGTTCACTATACAAAAAAATAGGATTTTCAACTAAACCAAAAATCAATCCAGAAGATGAAAGTCTAACTATTTTANAATCAGAAAGAAAACACGAGCTTATTCTTTTTAATGATGAAGTAAATACTTTTGATTATGTTACAAAAACTCTTATGGCAGTTTGTGATCACTCTTTCATTCAAGCTCAACAATGTACCTACATTGTTCATTTTTCGGGTAAGTGTGTCGTTAAGACAGGTCCAATGTCAGATTTAGAACCCCGATGCACCAGACTCCTCGAGGCTGGTTTATCAGCCGAAATAGTTTAAAATTATTATTAATAAAAAAATGTAATTTTACAATTGAAATTTTTTTAGAATGAAATTTATAATTGCCTTTTTTTTAATATCTGTATCATACATCAATNCNCAAAACCAAGATAAAATGGATAGAACTATATACCAATTCAAAGTAAGTGATATTTATGGGGATGAATTTGATTTTTCAAAATTAAAAGGTAAAAGGATAATGATAGTTAATACTGCTTCTAAGTGTGGATTAACTAAGCAATATGGAGCTTTACAAAAGCTGTATGAGGATTATAAAGAAAAGAATTTTATTATTGTTGGTTTTCCAGCAAATAATTTTTTATGGCAGGAACCTGGTTCAAATGAAGAAATTGAAGAATTTTGTAAACAAAACTATGGAGTTACTTTTCCTATGATGAGTAAAGTTTCAGTTATAGGTTTTAATCAGCACCCACTATACTCATTTTTAACNAGAAAAAGGTTAAATGGTAANATTGATTCAATAGTTACATGGAATTTCCAAAAATTTTTAATTGATGAAAATGGAAATGTAGTTAAATCTATTTCTCCAAGAAAAAAACCAGATGATTTAGAGATAATTGAATGGTTAAATAAATCATAATGAATAAAATTGAACTTGAAACTTTATGTCTGCACAAAGGAGCTGTAGAAGACCAAAAGTATAAAGGGGCTATTTCTCCAATATATATGTCTACAGCATATCAGTTTAATTCAGTTGAAAAAAAGAGATATCCTAGATACATTAATACACCAAATCAAGAGTGTATATCAGAGAAAATAGCTGCGATAGAGAAGGGTGAAGCNGCAATTGTTTTTAGCTCAGGTATGGCTGCCGTTTCTGCATCTCTACTTTCACATCTTGGTTCAGGAGATCATGTAGTTTTTTATAATGATATATATGGAGGAACAAGAAATTTAATAAAAAAGGAATTTAACAAATATGGTATTTCTTATACCTTTTCAGCTGGATCTAAAATAGATGACTTCAATGCTTGCATTAAAAAAAATACTAAGGGAATTTACATTGAAAGCCCCTCTAATCCGTTACTTAAAATTGTTGATATGGAGGCTGTTTCTAAACTTGCTAAATCAAAAAAAATATGGACTATGATAGATAATACTTTCGCCAGTCCAGTTAATCAAAATCCAATTGATTTTGGAATTGATATTGTCATTCACAGTGCTACAAAATATCTGGGTGGGCATAGTGATATATCTGCGGGAGCGGTTATTTCGTCAAAAAAAAGGATTGAAAAAATTTATGAACTAGCTAAAAGTTTAGGAGGTACTCTGAGCGAATTTTCAGCATGGTTANTGGAAAGAAGTATAAAAACNCTGCCAATTAGAGTCAGACAGCAAAATGAAAATGCCATGGAATTAGCTAATTTTTTAGACAAACATTCTTTAATTTCAAAAGTTCATTACCCAGGACTAAAATCTCATGAAGATTATAAAATTGCTAATAGACAAATGAAGGGATTCGGAGGTATGTTGTCCATTGAACTTGATACAAAAGTTAAACCCGACATATTTTTAAATAATTTAAAAATTATTAAGCCCGTAATGAGTTTAGCAGGAATTGAAAGTACAGCGAATTACCCAAAATTAACCTCTCACTATTCCTTAACCGATGAAGAAAGGAGTTCACAAGGAATATCAGAGCAATTAATTAGGTTGTCCGCTGGAATAGAATCTATAGTAGATTTAAAAAATGATATTGATTACTCTTTAAAAACTTCTATAAATGAAAATTGATGTTCTTGCTTTTGGAGCCCACCCTGATGACGTCGAGTTAGGATGTGGAGCAACTATAGCTAAACTTGTCTCCAATGGAAAATCAGTAGCTATAGTTGACCTTACTAAAGGTGAAATGGGAACAAATGGAACTGTTGAAATTAGAATGAATGAAGCCGCTAATGCGGCATCTATCCTGGGAGTTCAATTTAGGAAGAACCTCAATTTTAAGGATGCTTTTTTTGAAAACGATAAAATACACCAAATAAAAGTAATAGAGTTATTGAGACTTCATCAGCCAGATATTGTAATTTGTAATGCCATTGATGACAGGCACATTGATCACCCTAGGGCTGCCAATCTTATTTCAGATTCATGCTTTCTGAGTGGCTTAAAAAAAATTCAAACTTCTGTTGAATCTGGAACCTTTCAATCGGTTTGGAGACCAAAATTAGTTTACCATTACATTCAGTGGAAAGACATTCAGCCTGACATTGTAGTAAATGTTTCAGGTTTTCTTAATAAAAAAATGGAAGCAATTAAAGCTTTCTCTAGTCAGTTTTATTCACCAGATGGTTCAAGAGAATCAACACCCATAAGTTCCCAAAACTTTCTTCATAACATAAGGCATAGAGCCTTAAATTTGGGTAGATTAATTGGTGTCGATGAGGCTGAGGCTTTCACTTGTGAAAGATATCCTGCTGTTAATAACATAACAGACCTTATATAAATATTTAACTCTGTTTGTCTCAGAACTAAAATAGTTTAAATTTGCACCTACAAAGATGGTGGTTGTAGCTCAGTTGGTTAGAGCGCCTGGTTGTGGTTCAGGAGGTCGCCGGTTCGAACCCGGTCTTCCACCCTTTTTTGTTTTTTTAATCATCTTAAAACCAATTAATTGAAAAAGCTATTATTACTTGTATTCATAGTAATTTTTTCATGTTCAAAGGATACTCCTCCCTCATTTTTAGTAAGTATTAGTTCAGGTGTTGGNGGTTCAGTGGACACAACTGGCGGCGAGTATGGAGAGGGNNCNACNGTTACNGTAANGGCNACNNCNGATGCGGAGTATGAGTTTGTAAGCTGGTCTAATGGATCTACGGATAANCCNCTNGTTTTAACNGTATCTTCNAACCAGACCATTACTGCTACTTTTCAAAAGAAGAAGTATCGTTTAAGTGTTGTTGCAAAGGGTAATGGATCGGTAAAGGAAGAGTTGGTATCTGCAGGTAGGGGAGATTATAGTTCAGGCAGTGTGGTAAAGCTTACTGCAGTTCCAGATACGGGATATTACTTTACGGGATGGAGTGGAGATATAACAGGAACCGATAATCCTATAGATATTACTGTAGGCTCTGAGAAGGAGATCACGGCTACCTTTGAGATATTGATATTGG
>PATA01000017.1 GCA_002713495.1 Flavobacteriaceae bacterium | reverse complement strand
TCTCTAGCTCAATTTTTAATTGGAGGAATATTAATTTTTAATGCATTTTCGGGTATGTGCGTAATTTACCTTTTTTTTGGAGTTAATACTTGTAGAATTAATCAATGAAAATTGATGGTAGTTTTGATGCGCCAGAATTATATCAAAAAATTTTTTTTAGGTAATTTATCGTTCGGTATAATAACTATTTTATTTCTTACTTATACTATCTATGGAATTTTAACTAGAGATGAATTTAGTTTGTTATCATTACTTATTACATTCTGGTATATTGGTTATGGGTATGCATATGTGGATATGCACAGAAACAAAAATAAAAAGTAGTATTCTATTTTCTTTATATTTAATTTAAATACATACACTATGAAAAAATTTCTTGATAAATATCAATACATAATTGGTAGGGTATTACTGTCGCTCTTTTGATAAAAGATATAATAGGCATATCTTCTTTATTATGTTTTGGGGTGTAATTTGTATATTGCTTCTTATTAATGTAAAATCAATTTATATGAAAGATATTCTTGTTGTTGCTAAACTAAAAGAAGGTAATTTTGAAAAATTTATGGGCTTTATGCAATCTGAAGAAGGGATGAATGAAAGAAGAAAAATAGCAGATTTGTCAAAAACCTTAGGCACAGTATCCCCAGATAAGAGTTCAGTAATGTTCAAGATTGCTGTACATGATGAAGGTGCTTTGAGTTCATTTTTAGATGGTTCAAATCCTGTATCAAAACCAATTTTTGAAGAGGTAATGGTAAGTTATGAGATCTTTGAGTTAAATAAGGTATAATCTGCTCAGTCAATTGTTATGATTGAATTTTTGTGCTGGAATTTTACCTCGGACCTATTTTACTTCTCATTAATTTCAATCCAATTCCCCTCTGGATCTTGGAAGTAAATTTGTTTTACCCCATCCCACCGTTTTTCGAATGAATTTTTCTTTCCATTCCAGCTTTCAAAGTATACATTTTTCTCTTTTAGTAAATCCATTATATTTTCCATATTTGAAACCGTCAGTCCAATGTGGTTTTCTTTGATTTTTTTGCTCATAAAAACACCTTCGACAAGATGTAATTCAAATTTATCACCAAAATCAAACCATCTTTGGTTTGGCGTAGGGTTTTGTAATTCTTTGAGACCTAGTATATTTTTATAAAACTCTCCTGTTGTAAAAGAATTCTCAACTCCCAAAGCTAAATGATCCGCATAAGTAAAGTTTATCTGAGCAAAAATATTTGAAATCCCAAATGTTAGGATTATTAGAATTATTTTTTTCATTTATTTATATTTAATGGAATTTAGAATTTTAATTTGAAATAATAAGATAGACTAATGGTTTAATTGTATATATTTTTTTCTTCTACAGATAAACTAAGAGCTGTTTTATAGGAATCTTCAAGGTCTCTCAAAAGCCTAGAATACATATTGACGTATTGCTGAGCTTGAGATAAAACTCCATAAAATGAGTTATTCAAATAGTAGCTTTTATTAAAATTTGAATTTATTAATTTTCTAGAACCATAAAATTTACCATCAAAAGAGTTATATGTGAAACGAATTCTAAAATTTGAATTTAACTCCCTTCTGAAATAAATATTAAAGTTGTCTATTTCTTTTGATGTTGCAATATTTCGCTCTTTAAGATGGTTAAATATTTCTAAAAGATTATTTTTCAGCTCTCTATTTTCTATTAGCTCAAAACTACCTGTTGAAATCAACTCATTAAATATACCGTCTTTTTGAAAAAATGAAAATCCAACCTCAATTGAAAGTATCTTTTCAATTGCATCGATATCGCTGATCTGGGTATGATATTTATCAATATCATTTAATAAATCAAGTATGCTTTCTTCACTTTTAAATAAAATATCTTGAATATTTTTTAATTGCTCAAGGTCATCTTCAATTGTATCAATTAGATCTTCGATAAGAGCATTTTTTAGGTCTAAATTGTCTGATTTTTTTCTTAGATCTTCAATATAAAATGAAAACAGTACACTACCTATTATGGCAGTTGCTTCCAAAATTAATTTGTAGTATGTTTTCATATAAACCTTTTTAACCAATTTACAAACAAATCTCCCAATTTGATAACTAAATTTCAATTGTTTAATCTGACTAAAACCAAATTAATGTCTTTGTNTATAATTCTAAACCTTGATTATCCAAATTCACACCTCACCTTTCTGAAAAATAGAAAAAAACTATTAAATAATAAGATTTTAATATTANTANCATGAAATNTTTAAAAAAAATTAATATAAGTTNAGNNNATTAAAAAAAGTTATGGAATTNAAAATTTTGAGTGCTTTTACTAACACATAGCTANAANATTAAATCTCATCTCTTTTCTTCCAAAACATTACAAAAACTTAATTTTCAAACTATGAAAACTAATATTATTTATTTTGCATTGANGTCACAAATAATTTTAAGCTGTGCAGTTATAAGACCTGGTGAAGTTGGTATAAAACAAAAATTGGGAAAATTTTCCAATGAAGTAATAAAGGAAGGTTCTGTATTATACAACCCAATTTTAAGCAAAGTTGTTAAAGAATCTACACAAACTCAAAATATCAAGCTCATCTTAAGCCTCCCAAGTAAAGAGGGTCTGAGTGTACAATCAGAAATATCTATCCTTTACAGATTAGAGGAGGATAAAGTTGCATCTGTTTTAGAAAACTTAGGTCAAAATTATGAGTCTATTGTAACTAGTGTTTTTAGATCAGCAGCATCCGATGTTTGTGCACAATTTTTTGCAAAAGATATGCATTCTGGAGTCAGGTCTAAAATTGAAGGTGAAATTTTATCCAAGATGAAAGTTAATCTTGAAAAACAAGCCAANGGAGTTGATTTAATTGCTGTTTTGATGAAACAAATTCAACTNCCAAGAGGTCTCGCAAATTCTATAGAAAGGAAGTTACAAGCCGAACAGGATGCGATGAGAATGGATTTTGTTTTAAATCAAGAAAGAAAAGAAGCAGAAAGAAAAATCATTAGTGCTAAGGGTGAAAGAGATGCNCAAATAATTATTTCTGAAGGTCTTACAGAAGGTGTATTAAGAAATAAAGCTATAGAGGCTTTCAAACAATTATCTAGTTCCAAAAATTCAAAANTTATCATTACTGACGGAAATACCCCCTTGATGATCAATAACGAGATAGAAAGGAACTAATAAAAGCCATATTTATTGTACCTGACTAAACAGTCAAGGAAATCTTTGAATAAGTTTCAGGCATTTTTGGTTCTGTTTCAGGATACATAAATGGTTCTTGCTCAGTGCAACTTAATGGAATCGACAAAANCGGAATAAATAATAAAAAAAGAATTAGCTTTTTCATAGTCTTAAAAGTAAGGAAATTAAAAAACTTATAAATCCTAAGTTGTATATTGTGATTATGAAGTATTTTCTATTCCGTAGTCTATTATTTCTGTTATTACTCACCTTAATTTATANCTGTTCAACTCAGTTTGAGGAAAGAGAAACCNAAGTTCCTAATCAATATANCTTGATTCTTTCNACTGGAGAAGGAGGTTATTGGTCACCAGACGCTAGTGGGACTTATGATGAAGGAGTTTTAATGACAATCACAGCAGTTGCAGATGAGGGATATTGCTTTGATAGATTTGAAGGGAGTGATGCAGATGATGAATATTGTTTAAACAAAAACTGTATCTTATCTAATTCCTGTCGCGCTATCATAACAATGAATTCCGACAAAGATGTTTGGGCTTTTTTTTTGAAGCGTGAATGATTGGTAAGCACATAGGATCTATCTTGTGGTTAAATTATTAAACTTTTTATTTGAAAGTATATATAGTTATATTTGGACAATGAAAAATATCCTTTACCCTACTTTTTTTTTATTATTAGCGGTAATACTTAACTTTAGTTGTTCTGCTGAACAAGAGGAATCAGAACCTAAGATTCTTAAAAAATATACCTTAATTCTTTCTGCTGGAGAAGGAGGGTCATGGTCACCAGACGCTAATGGTATTTATGATGAAGGAGTTATAATGACACTTACAGCAACCCCTGATGAGGGATATGATTTTGATAGATTTGAAGGGAGTGATAATGACAACGGTAATTGTGGCTCTAATTTGCGGCCGCCTCCTTCCCCCAATTTCTGTCGAGCTATTGTATTAATGAATTCAGATCGAGATGTTTGGGCTTTTTTTAAAAAGCGGGAATGATCATCCTGGTTCTTAATTATGAAAAATATATTATCCATCAGTTTTTTTACTCTAATAGCATTTACATTGATCTCCAGTTGTTCTCAAGCAATGGAGGAACCAGAACCCCCATCTCTTGCTAACTATACTTTGACNGTTAGTGTAATAGGTCAAGGGTCGGTATCTCCAGATGCTAATGGAACTTATGATTATGGAGCTGTAATAACAATCACAGCAACACCAGATGTAGGACATAAGTTTGATCGATGGGAAGGGACTGATAATGATGATATGCCTTACGGATGTTGGGCACGCCCGGGTAATTGTCGCACANCTATAACAATGGATTCAAATAGAAGTGTTATAGCTTTTTTTTCAGAGCTCTAATGAGGTTCTAAAAATTAAATATGAAAAATTTTCTATCCCATACTTTTTTATCCCAAGTAGTATTTACATCAATATTCAGTTGTTCAAATGTACTTGAAACAGAGCCCATATATTATTTTGAATATACTTTAAGTGTGACTGCCNGAGNAGGNGGGTCAGTATATCCAAACACTGGAACTTATTTAGAAGGAACAGTAATAACTCTTACAGCTAACCCAGATCAGGGATATAAGTTTGATCGATGGAAAGGGACATGGAAGGATAATAGACCCGACCAATGTGGTAAAGGAGGAGTTCCGAGAGAAATTTTATCTTCATCTTCTCGCTCTTGTCACATCACCATGGTAATGGATTCAAATAAAAACATCCAAGCTTATTTTTCAAAGCTNGAATAGCAATTATGAAAAANTTATATANTTAAATTATGAAAAATCTACTATCNCTNGCTTTAGTTATAATTGTATTCAATTTAATTCAAGGCTGTTCAACCGAGTNTGAGAATCCAGAGCTCCCAACTCGNACTCAATACAAACTGACTGTTACGGTTGGAGAAGGAGGGTCAGTATCACCTGACGCTAACGGGACTTATGATGAAGGGGTTGCAATAACACTTACTGCAACACCAGACCAAGGATATGAATTTGATCGATGGGAAGGGGTTGATTCTCATCCAACTCGATGTGCCATGGCACGCCACTGTCGTGCAGCCATAAAAATAGATTCAGACAGATATGTTTCGGCTTTTTTTAAAATTGAAACTGAAGACGCAAGACCTTAATAGAGTAAAAGATATTTTATCTTTACTTAAAATTCATACACTATGAAAAAATATATAAAAAAAAATTGGCTTACAATTATAGTAATTGGTTTTTGTATACCTGCGTTAATTTATGGCATTGTTAATGTTTATAATGGCACTGGTGATTGGGAATTAATTTTTTGGCCTATTTTAACCGCATTCCTGTGGCTTCCTGTTTATTTAAACAAACAAAAAAATTAAACACATATACCAATGTTTAACCTAAGTATACTTGTCGCTTGGTTTGTTCTTTTGGTTTTAATCATTTCATATTATATATAAGCATATGATATTAAAACACAGATTGACTAAGTTAATGAGAAAGACCTAATAGTGAATGGAGATAATGAAACCTATTTTTGGTAATTAATCATCTTTTATACAGGTAGTTCCATCGTTTCTTAGTGTTGAGACATAATCTTTTAAAGCCTGCTCAGTTGGTAGATATGAAACTCCAGTACAAATCGTATCTGTAACATCATCTTTGGTGCAGGTATAACAAGTTGGAGTTTCAAACTCTTTTCCGCAACTAGCAAATAATAAAATAAGAATTAGCTTTTTCATTGTGGATATTTTATTCTAATCAATAATATATAAGTAACAAGACAAATAAAAAAGAAAGAATGATTATTTTTTCAGAATAAACCCAATCAATCAATTTTGTAACTTTACGTAAATTAAACTTTATCTTATGATTAATTGTAATTGTAATTGCACTCCATGTTTAGAGAATAATTGTTCTCGTTGTGTTTGTGACCCTTGTTCTTGTTCTAGTTGTGATTGCTAGAAAATGAAAAGAATATTTTTTATTTTATTTTTTATTAGTTGTAGTTCATCTGAATTTAAAAAGTTTACCGATGAATCCCTAATCAATGGTAAATGGTATTCATCAAATACTAATGAAACAATTTTTTTTGATGTTAATGCCAATACAATGAGTATTAGTGGTAGTGGTGCAATAATTGATTACAAATATTCTCAAATTAATGGTGAATTTACCATTGATGGTTTTATTGCAGACAATAAAATTTTAGCCCCTATTATTACAGTTGAGATTAGAATTAACGATGAAAAAAATAAAATTCGTTTGAAAAACTTTTCAGAATCTAATGGCGAAGTAACTTTCATTGTATACGAAAAACTAGAGTAATAAATCAATTAATTAAAACACAAGTATATCTTCTTGTGTATGTTCAAACGCATCTTTGTATATTGCTTGTTGTTAAATATAAATCATTAAAAAATGAAAAAAATGATCATAATTTTTGTTTTGTTTTCCTCACTTGTATATGGTCAAGAATGGGTAACTCCTATAATTGAAGGCTATGGAAAAATAAAGTATTCAAAAAATATCGCAGTACAACCAGATCATAATTTAGAATACAAAATTGTCTATAAAATAACTACCAGCGAGACAAGAGAGGGAATAAACAAAGGACTAAATGGTATAGCTCATGCTATAAATATGCTTGGTTGTAAAAATATTTTAAAGGACGATGTAAAAATAGTCGCTACCATTCAAGGGCCTGCAACATACATAGTATTGACAGATGAGGCACATAAAAAAAAATATGGTAAAAAAAACCCAAATACAGAGGTAATAGATCTTTTAACACAGTATGGAGTTAAGCTATTTGTTTGTTCACAGGCTACTGCCTATAAAAAAATAGGTGTTTCGGAAATCAACCAAAATATTACTGAGGCTCTTTCGGGTTCAAGCGTACTTCTTAATTATCAATTAAATGGGTATGCATTGATGCAGTAACTTAGATAGAAAATTACAGTTAATACTCACACTATGTAAACTAGTCAAAAATTGACTAACTATTTTTATGTACGAATATTCCATTTCTATTTTAATTGATAGAATCGTTATCATATATTTGAAAAGTTACACTTTGGGATAATTAAAGTATATTTTGTAATTTAATTTATTTTATAGTACTGAAAATTAATTATATACACTATGAAAAATTTTATTACTCTATTACTACTTTTTTTATTAAACCTAAATTTTTCTTTTGCTCAAGAGGATGAACCTAATTTTATATTTTATGATAGTAGCGAGGAAATTATACCTCTAAAAAAATCTTCTCAAACAATTGGAAAATGTTGTCAGTTAGGTAAAGCAATGTCAAAATTAAGTGGGGGAATGAGTGATGTTTATTTGGTTCAAAGCGAATTAAATAAAGATGGAACTTATACTGTCTTTTTTGTAAGTATGTTTAGTATTGGTTTTGACACTGAATTAACTCAGTTTGGTGTTGAAAATCCTACAGCAAAAATATCAAGTTTTCATCTAGCAAGTGAGGATAAATTTAATCTTCTTCGAAATTTAATGATAAAAGGGTATAAGGAATTTAAAGCTCATCCAATAATAAAAAAAATAAAATATGCTGATATTTCTCAGGTCCTGGAAGGTGGCCAAAATGAGGGGGATAAATTATTGTTAAGATTTCATAACAAAAAAATAGTTAAATATGTTTCTTTTCAACTTT
The DNA here is from genome assembly GCA_002713495.1 of Flavobacteriaceae bacterium. Lineage (GTDB taxonomy): Bacteria > Bacteroidota > Bacteroidia > Flavobacteriales > Flavobacteriaceae > Marivariicella. The sequence continues at coordinate 34,670 of PATA01000017.1, read as the reverse complement.
TTGATAAGGACACTGGAAATAAAACTTCAGGAAGGCCGATATTTTCAAAATTTATTGGCCAGTTATTTGGCTCAGATGAAATAATTGATACAAATTAATTTTTTAGATGATTTAATAAATAATTTCATTTGAGTCATAAACTACAACCTTTTTCCACAGGTGTTTCGCTTGATCTATAAACTTAAGATGGGTTGGGTCAATTTGATAAGCAGCCTCCGCTTCAATAGAAGAGAAAGTAATCAGATATAAATATGTAAAACTATTATCGACTACTCCGCGTTTGCCTGTTTTTGCAGGCTTTCCTAGATGAGATTTTATTCCTTGCGGATTAGTAGCTATTAATTTTTGAATCGCAGTTTCAAATGCATCACGATCTTTCTCGCTTTCGGGATTATTTAACCAGAAAAGTACAGTATGAATAAGCGGCTCTTTGATTTTGTCTATCTGTCCGAAAGAGACAATTGGCACAAATAATAAAATAATAAAAAGCTGCTTCATAGGTGTGGATTTTTATTTACAATTTAATATTATTTTTTATTCATCTGTTCCATAAAATTTCCGAACAAATTACAAATGATACCGATAATTGCCATTGGTTTATCAATCTCTTTATAATTTGGAATATCTAACCAATAAAATAAAACCCAAAGAAAAAGAATTACGAGTCCTAACCAGCTTAAATATTTGGAATAATAGGGTATCCAGTTCATTTTTTATTTTTCTTTGATTTTTCGTACTTATCGGCCATAAATAGTGTAACACCAAAAATTATTGGAAATAAAAGATCACTCCAACTCAAACTTTTATTTACATATCTTAGGACAAGAAGTATTAAATAAGCAATTGCAAGAATAGTTAAGGGCCCTTTGTACTTTTTCATTTATTTACAAATTTAATTATTTTAACCAGCCTATTGATTTTCAGAAGCTTCTTTTGAATTAATACTCAATTTTTCTGGCTCTAAATTAGAATCTATTATCTTGATAGTATTATTAATTTCACCAAGATACCCGGCATAAGTTACTAAATAACTTGATCTAAGTATAAATACATAATTCTCAAATAGATTTATAATTTTGATTTTTAAATCAATTGAATTTTCCCATAGCATATAATCTGTATTCTCTACGTTGACTTCTGATAATTTTTGAGATGCTTCATCAAAACTCTCCCATTTTCTAACATAATTTGAATTCAACCATTTAAAATTATAGTACTTGTGCATTAGCGGTTGTAAATAATTTAGGAAGAATTCTTGCTCTCTCTCTTGCCTATCATTTAAGGAAATATTTTGGGCTTCTAAAACACCAATTTGATTGATCAATTCATCATTTCCAAGATATCTAAGAGCACCCGAGCTAATTACTTGTTCAATATTAGCCTTATTAGGCTTGAAATAAGTCCAGTTAAAAATAGCTAATGAAAATAACTGTTGTTGATATAAATCATCTTTTAACAAGCCTCTTTTTTCAACATCGACAATAAAATCATTAACACTATTAATTAAATTTTTTCTAATATTTGAAAAGGTTTCAAACCTTACAAGATCTTCTTTTAGATCAGTAGACATTGAAGATAAAAGTTCTTTCGCATTACTTTTTTCAGATAAACTTTCTCTATAATTATCAACTATAAAACCTAGGGTGATAGCAAAAAATAAAATTATTAATTCAACTAATCTAGACTTTAAATTGAGTTTTTCAATGTAGGAGATTTTTTTCATTTGAGATTATCAATTATAACTAAAAGTAATGAAATGATTAAAAAAATTACATCTTATTTTTACTTTGTCTTTATAAATCTATAGTTAAGCCTAAAAAAACCAAAATCAAATTTTAAATATGATTTTAATTTTTACACTAATTGAATATTCGGCTTCTGCCATCTGTAAATTAATAAGTTTTTTATTGTAATATCTTTTGGTTAAAAATTTTAACAATAGGCCTTATCTTAGGTCGTCTTATATAGCCATTGTATTAGAAATTTTGGATGTTTATAAATGACATATTTTAATTTTGTAGTTTTATTCTATGCATAAATAATTATGCATCTAATTTCATCCAAAAGCTTATGAAAATGAAAAAATTCTTTTTTATTTCATTACTTTTTTTTCTGAATTGTAGCAATAAGAACGAAATTATAACATGCAGAGAAAGTGAAAATAGAGGAGAAATATTTTGTACAGCAGATTACACACCAGTTTGTGGATGTAATAATAAAACCTATTCAAACCAGTGTGAGGCTAGCGCATGGGGAATCCAAACATATGCAACTGGTGAATGTAAATAAAATTATGGCTTTATTTATTCCATTTTCTTGTACTTGTCAAACCAAGCAATTGTATGTGCAATTTTTGTCATTAAGTTACTGGGTCTGTTGGCGATACTATGGGTAGCCTCAGGAATTTCAACTAAAACTGTAGGAATTTTTCTGAGTTTTAACCCATGGTAAAGTTGTTTTGCCTCACTGGGAGGGGTTCTTAAGTCGTTCATACCCACCATTACCAAAGTAGGTGTATTTACATTTCCCACAAGTGAGATCGGTGAGAATTTCCAGTAGTTCATAGGGTTTTCCCATACTTGCCCAGGATATCTTGAATTTGCATATCCATAGTAATTGTCAGCAACTAATAATTTGGAGGTCCAGTTCATCACTGGTTTTACTACAACAGCAGCTTCAAAACGATTATTTTTTCCAATCATCCATGCTGACATTATTCCACCCGCACTTCCACCTGCAACAAATAGATTGTCTTCAGATGCAATTCCTTTTTCAATACATTTGTTTACTCCATCCATAACATCTTGGTAGTCCTCTCCAGGATAATTATTTAATAAAAGATTAGCAAAATTTTCACCATAACTTGTACTTCCTCTTGGATTAGGATAAAAAACAATATATCCTGCTGAGGCATATAGTTGTATTTCGAACGAAAATCGATCGCCGTAGTTCAATATTGGTCCACCATGATTTTCTACCATGAAAGGATATTTATTATCTGACGAATAATCTGGTGGATAAACAATCCATCCATGTATTTTTTTCCCATCAATACTAGATTGATACCAAATTTCCTCAACTTTTCCTGGTTTTTTTTTATCAAAAAGGGTTTTATTAAGATTAGTTAATCGCTTCCAGTTTTTACCATCTAAATTTACAGTCGCAATATCAGCTGGATGATTTGGACGAGTGTAATTATAGGCTATTTTATTTTTGGATATACTGAATGAGCCACTACTATATGGTCTTCCGAGGGTTGTTCCACCCCGATTATCAGCGATATTATAGATATTGCCTTGTAAATCAATTTTAGCAATTTTCCCATTTCCTTCATGATCATATGAAAAGAACAGATTTTTACCCTTGCTGTCCCAGTTAATATCTGAAATGCTTGCATCAAGTTTTTGACTTAATAAAGTTTTATTTTTTCCACTTATATCCATTATATAAAGCTGAGTATTTTGATATGCCTCTCTTTTATCATCAAACCCTAAATAAGCGATAACTTTTCCATCAGGAGATAGAGTCGGTGAAAAGTCTGGCCCATCTCTTTTGGTGAGAGAGCTAATTTTTTTATCTGATATATTTATACTATAAATTTCGCTATTTCTAAAGTCATATTCCCAATTAGGTTGTCTGTTAGCTGAAAAAAATAATTTTTTGTCATCAATAGACCAACTTATTTTCCCTTTATGGTCATAATCTCCTTTGGTAATTTGGTCAATGGAACCACCATCAGAACTCATAATAAATAAATGGTTAAAGCCCGTGGGAATATATCCAATCCCATCCGATTCATGGTTTAAACGGTCTGTTATTCGTGGTTCTTTTGCCCAATTAGCACCTTCTGGTTTTTTCGGTATTTCAGCAATTATGGGTGGATCTGAAGCCACAAACATACTAAAAGCAATATATTTTTCGTTATTAGACCAAGTGATTGAAGATGGACTTTCCTTGAGCTGAGTTAAACGAGCAAAATTTCTGCTGTTTAACCAATAAACAAAAATTTCAGGCCCATTTTTACCTTTACTAACAAAAGTAATGCGATCCCCGCTAGGGGACCACTTGGGACTATATTCATCTTGATCGAGTGTGGTGAGTTTTTGATTTCCACTACCATCTGAATTCATTATCCATAAAGATCCAGCAGTTCTATCTTCCATTATGTCAAAATACATCTTTCTATAAACAATAAGATTTCCATTAGGAGATATTTCAATTTCATTTGCATACTGAATTGAGAAAATATCTTCTAATTCAAGTTTGTTTTGAGCAAATACGGAGAGACATGAAAAAAAAATAACAACAAGGCATCTATGAAGTAAAAATTTATACATTTAATAATTTTTTAATTTACTTTCAAAAGTATAAATAAATTATTCAGTTTGACTAAATGTAATAGAACTAGAATTTGAATAAACGTTTCTTGCAAAAAACAAGTAAAAGTTCTACATTGAAAAACTATTACCATTTAATCATGCAATATAAATTACAACTAATTTTTTTCAGTATGCTTTTTATGTCATGTTCATCTTTCAAGCTAGTTACCAGTTCCAACGTTGATTCCGAGTTAGATGTCAATTCGAACTCTGATGATGAAAACTCAGCATATTATGGAAAGTATGAATTTTTTCTTGATATTCCAGCTTTAGGCCAATATCAAAATGATTTCGGAGCTAATTTAACTGTGAGTAAAAGAAAGTTAAAAGTTCAAGCAAGAATAGTTTGGTTTTATCGTCAAGAGCAGTTTTATGGATCTTTTGTAAGAAATTTTAATGTTCAAAATGGACTTATATCATTTGTAAATGTGGACTTAAAAAATAATATTGAGTCTCTTATTCAATTTAGATTTACAGGTGAAAATTCTATTGAAGGAAATACTACGATTTTAAAAAGCAACAATGGAGATGTAGGTAATGTATACAAGCTTAAAGGTATGAAGGTCGAATAATTTTATTAAATTGATATTCCAAAAATTAATTTAAAATTTTATATTGAAAAAGGTTTTACTTATAATTTTATTTATTTGGGGTATTCCAAGTACCTACTTTAGAAGTAAGTTCAGAAAAATAGTTTATGATACAAATGATTGGAAGATAAATATTAAACCTCTTTTTAGAAAAGAAATTATTGGACTATTTTCAAATTTATATCCTGAAAACAATCAATATATAAGAATTAGAAAATATTATAGAATATACCTTATAATTTATCTTTTTTTATTTCTGATATACTTAAATTATAATTGAAATTATATGAAAAAAATTGAATCTATAGAATGGTTATCAAGAATATCAATTATTCTTTCAATATTATTATCGTCTTTTGGAATTTATATAATTATTAAAGATGTGGAAATACTTGAAGGTATTGTATATATTTTTTTAGCCTTTTCAATTAGTATTGATAATTGGATTAAACTATTTAAAAACAAAAAAAAGAGTTGATTCAAGCAGAAAAAAAATATTTGATGATCCATGCAGACGATGCAGGTTTATCATGGTCACAAAATAAAGCCACTCAGCTTGGGATGGTTAATGGTTCAATATCTTCAACTAGTTTAATGGTTCCGTGTCCTTGGTTTTATGAAATGGCAAACTTTTGTTTACAAAACCCAGATATAGATTATGGAATTCATTTAACTTTAACTGGAGAATGGAAAACATATCCTTTTAAGCCTTGTTCTGATCCAAAAAAAATCCCTTCTTTGGTAAATAAAAACGGTTATTTTCATCCAAATAAAAAAAATGTAAAGGACTTAGCAAAAGTTGATGATGTTTATTTCGAATTAAAAAATCAAATTAAAACCGCATTAAGTCTTGGATTAAAACCCAGTCATCTTGATTCTCACAGTTATACTTTGGGAATGCGTCAGGATCTTATAGATGTTTATCAACAATTAGGGAATGATTTCAACCTTCCTATATTATTAAGTAGAACCTTAGTAAGCTATACAGGACAGGATGGATCAGCTTTTAAAATTCCAGATAATGAATGTTTTGAATCAATTTATATGGCATCAATGAACGAGTTTGAAAATGGTGGGCTTGCAAGTTATTATGACAACGTCATAGATAATTTACCTAATGGTATTTCTATTTTATTAATTCACCCTGCATTAGCTAGTGATGAAATGAATCAAATAACTATTGATCACCCAAATTTTGGAGCCAAGTGGCGAAAAGAGGATTCCGAATATTTTCTTAGTAGCTCTTGTAAAGAAAAATTGGAAAAAAGAAATATTGAACTAATAAATTGGAAAAGTCCAATACTTCAAAAAAAATAAATTAATTATTTAATGAAAATACAAGTTTTTTTCATGGTATTATTTCCAATAGTTTGCTTTTCTCAAAAAATATTTTCTGTAGAGTATGCATCTCAGGCTGATATAAAAGTGTATGTAGTAGATTATAAATCTCAGGCAGATCTCAAAGTTTTTACATTGGATTATTTTTCTCAGGCAAAAAGAAATGAAGGACTATGGTATTTTGTCGATTACCCCTCGCAAGCAGACAAAAAAATATTTTTTGTTGATTATCCCTCACAAAGTGACTTAAAAATATTTTTTGTTGAATACAAGTCCCAAAGTGGCTGGAATTCTAATTCCAAAAAGCATCTTCTCTACTAAAGATTGAAGTTAAGCTTTCATTTAAAATTATTAACTTGAAAAAATCAAAAAAATTACACAATGAATTCATTAGAAAAGTATTTAAGAACTAATACTAAGTTGTCTACGATATTATATTTTTCAACACTCGCGTACATAATTTTTACTATATATTCAGATATATATTTAGAACAGCCAATAATTAATATTCCTGACTCAATTGATACGTTGATCTTTTTTTTCTTTTTGTATATTACTTATATAGCCATTATGATTCAAAAGGATAACAAAGAAAAAAAATCTTCCAAATAAATTTATTCGAAATAAAAATAAAAGGAACATATCATTATCGGATTATGTGGGTGTTTCATTTGTAATTAAGGTTTCAAAAAAAAATATGGTATTATTAAAAAATTAATTTTATTTTAAATAATCATATTCCGATTTTAGATCAAGAAAATCAATATATTTTTCAGAAGGCCTCGGCTTTTTGTCATTTTCTTCAAAATAGTATGCACTGTCCCAATCGTATTCAATTCCATTTTCTCTTGGATCTCCAGAAGTTTTAAGATATGCAGTTAAAGCATCAGATAAATTCTTTTTAATTGATAAATATCTTTTATCATTAGATAAATTATTAAGTTGATATGGATCATTTTTTAAATCGAAAAGTTCTTCTTTTGGTCTTTTTGAAAAAGCTAAATCAAAGAACTTATCAGAATCATTTAAAAGCTTTCTTTTAAGAATATTGACTTTTGTTGGAGCATCATATTGAAGCATATGTGAGTCAACATCACCATATAAAGGGGGGTCTCCTGCTGGCCATCGCTCTGGTTTATAGTTTCTTATGTATAAAAATTCTTCTGTTCGAATTGCTCTTCCAGGATAACCTTTACCCCCTTGTCTAACAAATGCATGACGTTCCCTACCCATAATTACAGAGTTTCTTTGATTAGAAATCTTTCCCTCTTTTTTAGAAACTAATAAATCTAAAAAGCTATTTGAATTCATTTCATTGGGGATTTCAATGTTAGCTATTTCTAAAAATGTTGGTGCAAAATCTTTTAAATTAATAAAGTCATCAATTANTCTTCCAGATTTAAAATTNTTAGGCCAAGATATTATTAAAGGAATCTTTGTTCCAAAATCATATAAATTTGCAAGNCCACGNGGCATTTGCCANCCATTATCACTACATACAATNATAATTGTATTTTCTANTTCATTTATTTCTTTTAAATAAGATATATAAGATCCNACTTCAGTGTCAAAAATTTGAATTTCATCATAATAATCTGCAATATCTTTCCTTATTTCAATATTATCTGGAAGATATGGAGGAACAAAAATTGAATCTAAATTGATCTTGGAGTTTTTCCATCCATTTTTTCTAAAGGGTCGGTGTGGGTCAGTACTACTGTACCAATATAACCAGGGTTTATTTTTTTTTGATTTATTAATAAAAGATTTAAATGAATTAAATTTATCTCCACCTGGATTTTTATCCCATCCACTGATTTTATAATTACCTGGCCCCCAACCTTTACCTTCAATACCTACTTTATATCCATCCTCTTCAAATAGACCAGTAAAAACCTTGACCTTTGGAAAGCTACTCCATAAATTTGCAGCTTGTTTTAATCGCCATATATCTTGACCAGAAAGCATTGCTGCCCTAGCTGGGGAGCATGAGGGAGCTGAGCAAAAAGCATTATTAAACAACACACCATTTTCTGCTAGTTTATCAATATTTGGAGTTTTAACAGACTTGTCACCATAACAGCCTAAATGATCTGCAGACTGATTATCTGACATCAATATCAAGATATTTGGTCTGTTCTCAAATTCTGTATTTTTTTTTGCTGATTGATTAGAATAATTACATGAATCAATAGCTAATAAAGAGATTAGAAATATGATTTTATATAATAAATAGTGTAATCGACCTTTTTTATAATTAATCTTCATTAAATACAAGTTAATAAATTTGAATTAATGATAGTTATGTATGCAAAAATTAGATTTTATAAAATAAAATAGAAGACCAAATATTCTTGTGTACAAAAAAATCAGATTTCTTAATTGAGTTTCTTTGAAATCCTGAAAATATAAGAAGTTTTTTTGATACTCTTTTTTGAAACCCTATGAAAGTCCAGTTTTGATTATAAGTATATGGAAAGTTTTTTTCAAGTAAAAGGAAAACTTCATTAAATATGATAAAGCTGGTAGGGTTTGGTTTTAGAGCGGTGGAAATTGGAATATCAAACCCACTTCTAAATCTTATTCTAGAACCAAACTCATTTGAAAAGCCATCTTTTTTTTGCCAACGCTGTTCAAGTCTGATCCAACCAAAATGTTTGATTTTTTTGATAGGAAATACAAAATTAAATTGTTGCCAGATATTGTTTTCAATCAATCTTCCTTCGGTTATATTAGTTGAAACACGTGTAACACCAATATTGAAATTGGAGAATTGATTGAGTTTGTAAATTAAAGATGGACGTATTAGGTATTGGTCGTTTTCCGTCATAAACCTTTTTGTCCTTACATGGGTTTCTAGTCTAAAAGTTTTACTGGACGTCAGACTGTAATCTGAAAAGAGAGCCTTCCAAGCATTGCTTTGAATCACTTGTCCGTTCAGCTTTAATAAAAAGAAAAAGAATAGAATCAGTATTTTATAAATTAGTCTTCTCATCTAAACAAATTAACATAATAAATTTAAGTATATTTTAGTTATCCTTAATTTCGTTGTAATGATAAATATTTATTCCTGGTTTTTTATTTTTTGAAATATTAATCATTGCTTTGGCAACTTGAAAAGCACTAATGGGTTTATAGTTTGGTGGCATCAAAAAAGAAAAAAAAGGCATTATGACTTGTGCAATTTTTTCACCATATCTTCTTTCATCTCTTTTTCCTAACAGTAATGATGGCCTTAGAATTGATAGTGATTTTAAATTTAATTTTATGATTGAACTTTCTATTTCCCCTTTGAGCTTTAAATAAAAATTGTTACTCTTAAAGTCTGCTCCAGAAGAGGAAACAAATGAAAAATGCCCAACATTTTTTTCTTTGCATGCATTAGCAATATTAAATGTTATATCAAAGTCAACTTCTCGGTATTTTTTACTATCACCTTTTACTCTAGATTGAGTTGTTCCAATAGCTGAAAAAACTATGGAGCTGTTTTTAATTGAATTTAAAATGGATTGTTTATTTGAAAAATCAATGACCTGTAATTTGACTTTTTTATTATTTATTTCAACTGTTCTTCTTGTAACAAAATTAATAGTATTAATCTCAGGATCATCTGTTAATATTTTTAACAAGTACTTTCCAATAAGTCCTGTTCCACCAAAAATTGTTACCTCACTAAACTTCATTTAATTGAATTAATTATAAATATTATCCAACCAATAATCAATAAAGTCCCGCCAATGGGAGTCACAGGACCAAGCCATTTCAAGTTTAATTTGATTAATGATTGAAGGGATAAAAAGAAAATACTGAATGAAAACAAGATAGAACCCCACATAAAAAATCTATAAATTATTTTTTTTCCTTCCATTGGAATTAATGAAAGAATAATTAATGCAAGTCCATGGAACATTAAATACCTTATCCCAACTTCAAAGGAACTTAGAGAAGCTTCATCAATTAATTTTTTTAATAAATGGCTAGCAAAAGCTCCTAAAACAACAGATAATAAAGTAAAGACCCCACCAATCAGTCTAATTTTCTCCATAATAACAATTTAAGATTATTTATAAAATTAGTTAAATCAATTAAAAAGTAATTAGGTATTTAATTTCAATTTACCCTTACTCTATTTGACTCACTACTAGTTCTTATTTTTTTTGTTTTTAAAGATTGATTACCAAAGTTATATATTGCGGATAATTTAATTTGAGGTGGATTAAAATCAAGATCAAAAGACTGATTAAATTCTTCTGGAGAATTATTTGTTCTAAAACGCCATCTAGCTGTATCCAGAATGTTTGTTCCATTTAAAGAAAAAGTCAAATTATCAATTTTTTTTTGAAATGCTAAATTTAAAGATCCATTTGGCTCAGATATATTTAGTCCAAAAACAGATCTTGATGCATAATAACCCCATAATTGAAATGTAAAGTCCTTACCTAAATCAAATGAATTATTTAAATTAAATCTTATACTTGAGTTGTTAATTGAATAATTAAGATTTTCATCTGAATGAGTTAATTTCGAATAGGAATATGTTGAAAAAAATCGAACATTCCAATCAGAAATTGGATAGAAAGAATAACTCAAAACGGAACTTATTGTTTCTTGAAGATTAAGATTTAAAGGCCCCATTGTTACAAAACCAGTTTGGTTGTCAACTGAAGGTTGAAAACCTGAAATTATGTCTTGTTCCTCTGAATATTGTAAAGTTAAGTTTATGTTTTTATATCTATAATTCATTTCGAAGTTGTCCGTAAATGATGGGCGTAACTGAACATTTCCCTGAAATGCTTGATCAATATCAATGAAGAAAACAAAAGGAGCCAAATCTGTAAATGCTGGTCTGTTTATTCTTTTGCTGTATGAAATGTTCAGATTATTAAAATCATTTATTTTATATCCTATAAAAACCGATGGAAAAAAGTTACCATATGATCGCTCTACAATTACTTGATTTAAATTCAAATCAAATATTCTTGTAATTGTGTCTTCGTATCTTATTCCAGATTGAACAGAAATATTTTTAGATAAATCAAAGTTAAATTGAGAGTATCCAGCAATAATTTCTTCAGATAGTGAGCTGTAATTATCAAAGTTTAAATCGACAATATTATCACGAGAAAGAGAATTTTCATTTATAAAATCGTTATCAACCATCTTAAATCCAGCTGTAAATTTTATTTTATTAAAAAGTAAGGACTCAAAATCAATATTATAAACCATTATTTCAAAAGGNGATGCTTTGGAGCTTTTAAAATTTAGATTTTGTATTTGATTNGTAGAATTAAGAGTAACAGTATATTCTACAGGTTGATTATTATCATATTTTAAGAAATCAAAACTTATATCAAAAGATGTGTTTTCCGATATATAATACTTAGAGAAAACACTTATTTGAGCATTTTCCCAATAGTTTTCTTCNGTTGTGTAATAAAGATCTTCGATATTCAAATTTAAATTTTCAGAAGTTTTATCTTCAATCATTACATATCGGTTAGAATATCCAGTTATTGATGTGCCAATATTTATTCTTTCGTTGATATTGTAATCATATGAAAANCTNANNTTNTGTATNGTTCTTGTATTATCTCTTATTGCNTTTATTTCNGTATTAANTAATGNNCCATTTATTGGAACAGATCTATTTATTCTTCCATTNATAGGAAGATCTCTTCGCATTATAGAATAATTNAAAATTAAGTTTGATTTTTNNGTGGTTACGTTAAAATTATTACCNANNTTGTTAGTNAATTTTTCTTCNGCATAACTTGANGAAGAAGTTANATTTCCNTTAAAACCAGAATTNTTATCTCCTNTTTTNAATTCGATATTAATATATCCNGCATTACCNTGNGCATCAAATTTTGANGGNGGTGTNGTTATTAATTCAATNGATTTTACATTTTCAGCATTCACTCCATTTAANAANTGNACAAGCGCTGANGANGGCATATAGCTTAACTTNCCGTTTATCATNACGTTTACTCCAGATTTTCCNAGCATATTAATATTTTCATTCTGTCTATCTACNATNATTCCTGGAGTCCTTTCCAANANNTCNAAAATTGTNGAGCCTNGAGCAGCAGCATCATCTTCTACATCAATCACAGTCCTATCAATTTTTCTTTGGTANGGAATTTTTCTTTTNCTTNNNACNTCNACATCNTNNAGNGCAAAGGATTCTTCNTNTAATTNNATTNNNCCTAANTNTANAGNTNNATTNNCTNNTCTCNATGNTNAAATTCNNNTGANNTNTAGGTTTTAAATCCCAAGCTTCTGATTTCAGCGTAGTAATTTCCTTTACGTTTTGTAATTATTTTGAATTTTCCCTCAAAATCTGTTATTGCTCTATCATTTGTCATAACTTTTGATTNNCTCATTAAGAAAACATCTGTAAAAGGAATCGGATTACCTTCNTTATCTATAACGGATCCCGTAATTTCGTTTTGTGCTTTNATAAATATGGGGAGTAATAGAAATAGTAGAAAATATTTTTTCATATGCAGTAATTTTCAGTAAAAATAAAATATAATTGCATTTTNAAAGTAAAATATTATTGTTTTTGTATTAATTATTATTTATCCAAAAATTGTATCTTTTTTTTATGAAATCTTTATTAAAAACGATAGGAATTTTTCTTGTATCTCTTAGTGTGATACTNGCTTTGTTTGATCTTCTGATAGATAATAAAGAATTTTTGTTTGCTTCAGGTATAGTTGCTTTAATTGTTTCTTATTTTTGGGACACCTTTGGGAAATAAAACTCATTTTATTTTGNATGAAAAAAANAANAAAAAAATTACCAATAGATGTTATTGATAGAATAATAGAAATGGCTTGGGAAGANAGAACTACGTTTGATGCTATTTCTCAACAATTTGATATTTCTGAAAAAGANGTAATTGATTTGATGAGAAATCAATTAAAACCAAGTAGCTTTAGATTATGGAGACAAAGAGTTCAGGGAAGGCAAACAAAACATTTAAAAAAAAGAGAATCAGCAATAGGTCGTTTCAAGTCTACAAGGCAAAAAAATATTAGTAGNAATAAGATTTCAAAAAGATAAATTAACTAAATCACNCACTAGTTTGAGGCCCTNGATTTATATGATAGTTTAAATCTCCATTAATTTCTGCTAATTTTTTTATTTTGACACATGTCCCAAGTGATATTCCAGCAAGCTTTGCTGCTCTTCGAATACTTTCTCCATTCTTTAGTTCTTTCAAACATTTTTGATTTTTATCTTTATTTATNAACTGTTCGTAAGTTAATTTTGGTTTATTNCCTCCGTTAGATCTATAAATCCCTCTTAACTTTGCTNAATTAANTCCTTTGATTTGTTTTAATTTTTTTCTTTTAGATTCTTGTTCATAAATTGACTTCATAAAAGACACAATTAGATTAACTAATTTATTTTTTGAACCATCTTCATTTANAGTTTCAATGTTTTCTTTCTTTGCTTTAATATTTACNCCAAGTTTTGAAAAATTTTCAATCGTTTCGAGTATATCAATACCAGTTAAACCAAGATCACCAATTGAATTAACAAAAAGTGTATCAATTTCATTTAANTTTGCAAGTTTNATTAAGTAGGATCCNAATTCTCTTTGACTAAAAGTAATATCTGGATTATATAAGTCAATTGCTTCTAAGTATCTAATCCCTTCACTTGTATGTTTTATTGTTTGTTTTGATTTAACTGATTTTTCTGGATCTGAGACAATGTATTTTGCAGCTTTCATTTGGAATAATTTTATATTATAAATATATTATAATTTATAACAAGAATAAAATGTAATATTTTAAATTGTTATACTTTTATTATGATATAATTTCTATTTTTTAAAAATAAATTCGTTTATTGTTATAAATTAATACATGTAAAAAATATATTTTATATATGTTCATTTTTATTATGTATTAATTTGTACAGTAAAAAACTACAAATTATAGTTAATATTGGTCCAAGTATAATTAGCATCAAGTCAATATATTGAAAGGAGTACATAAATTTTGCTACTATATCCTCTATTAAAACATTTTCATCTTTTTTGTAATACAAAATTGGAATAAATATTGAAATAGTGATAGACAAGATTCTTATAAGGATTTTTTTATAAACTGCTAAATATCCAAAAAACAATATTTTCATTCTAAAATCCTATCTATACTTTTACTTAACTTGTGATCAAGTTCTGAAATACTATTGTTTGAATGAGTCCATAACTCAATTCTGACTTTGTTGTAAACATTAACGATCTTTGGATGATGATTTATTTTTTCCGACTCTTCACCAACTTTATTAATAAAAGCCAATGATTCATTAAAGTCTTTAAATGTGAATTCTTTGACTAATCTATTATTTATAGTTTTCCAATTTGTTTTCATATCATTTATTTCCGGTTATTATTAGTGTACCTCCCCAATTTTCTTTTTTTCCTACTCTCCATGATTCAACATTTTTAAATCCAGATTCTTTAAAGTACCGTTTCCAAGTATTTTCTGATTTTAATTCCATTATCGAAACCCCTGTTTTTTCTGGCCAGGAGTGTGAAACTTTATTTTCTTTATAAAAATCAATGCCTATTATTAATCGTGAATTCTTTTTTAGCCAATAATTAAAGATGTGTTTAATAAGTTGCATTGGATTTTTAAAATAATAGAATACTTCCATTGAATGAACAAGATCTACTTTTTTTTTGGGTTTCCATTTAAGTAGATCTTCACAAAAGTATGAATTAAGTTTATCCATATTTTTTGCTTTTTTTATCATTTCAAATGAGCCATCAATTCCTGTAGCACTTTTGCATTCTTTAAATTTTGAAATATCACGTACAACCCAACCATTTCCGCACCCAGCATCTATAAATGAAAATCGTTTAAGATTTTTAGTTGCGAATTTTATCATTTGGTCAACAGATAATTTATGACCTTCTTGCATTCCGATATCTTTTCCAGTTTCAGCCCATTTACTAAAAACCTCAATTGGTAATTTTTTCATTTTTAAATATATACATAATGTGGATAAATTAACCTATTTACATATATAATGACTTAACAATTTGATTAACAAGTATTTTATTTTTTATTTGTATTTTTGAGCTCAATTAAAAATAAAAAAAATGAAAAAAATATTTACTTTAATGACATTAGTTGTATTAGTGTTAAGTTCATGTCAAATGAGCCCAGAGGCTGATGCTAAAATGAGTGGCGGTCAAGAAGATCAAGCTACTTTTGAAAAGCAAATTGAGACCCATACAACATTTGCCAAGGCTTTCAACGAGGAAAATATGGAAATGTTAATGTCAACAGTAGCTGATACTCTTAAGTGGAGTCCTGCTTTCTACAATGAAAATAAAATTCTAGGTGTAGAAGACTTTAAATCACAAATTCAGGTTTATTTTGACCAATTTGATGAAGTTACATTTCACCCTGGAGAAGGTTTAATTAATGAAGATGCTCCTGCATATTGGGCTGGTTCACATTATTCCTCAGGAGAAGGCATGGTTACATCAAGTCCTAATGGGATGAGAGTTTATGGTACATGGTCAGCAATTCATACTGAGACAGGAGCCAAAATTTATAACAAGTATTATGGTGTTTTAAATTTCAATTCTGATAACAAAGTCGCTGAGATATCTGATTGGATGGATATTAGTGGTATGCAAGCTCAAATTGAAAATCATGTAGCTAACAACTAACAACTAGTTAATAAATAAGTTAGTAATAAAACCAGGACTAATGTCCTGGTTTTTTATTTGTAGCTCCGAAAGGAATCGAACCTTTATCTAAAGTTTAGGAAACTTTTGTTCTATCCATTGAACTACGGAGCTAAATCTTCAATTAACTATCTAAATTAAATTAATTATTAGATTTGAATTTAATTGAATACTAAATATGAAAAATATAATTATATTTTTTTCACTATTAATAACAAGTTTTAATTTACTTGCTCAAAAANATGATCAGGAATATCTATTTGATGCGATGAATAAAATTGAACAAAATGATTTAAAAGCTGCAGTTTCAGATTTAAACAAGGCTATAGAGCTTAATCCAAATATGTTTGATGGATATGTAAATAGAGCAATTTTATTTGATAAATTAAAAAAATACAAATTTGCTATAAACGATTTCACGAGTGCTATTNAAATTGACTCTACNCAATATAAACTNTTTATGTTAAGGGGTGTTTCACAATATAAATTAAGAAACTTCAAACTATCAATATTTGACTTTACAAAAGCTATTGAATTAAAATCTGATTATTATAAAGCATTTTACAATAGAGCAAATTCCAAAAAGTTTTTAAAGGATTACGAAGGCTCAATAATAGATTATAATAAAGCAATTGAGCTCAATCCTTTAGATATAAACTCTATGATTAATGTTGGTTTAATATTAGATGAAATGAAAGATTATAAAGGGGCAATTGATCAGTTTTCGAAAGTTATTGAAATCAAACCNGATTACNTTANGGCATTAAATCTAAGAGCAATATCAAAATTAAATTCAAGAGATTTTTTGGGATCAATTAATGATAATTCAAAATTAATCAAGATCAACCCAAATAATCCTGATCCTTATGCAAATAGAGGGAAAGCAAAAGAGTTTTTAGAAGATCTTGAGGGAGCATGTGAAGATTGGACTACAGCGGCAAGTCTTGGACATCGTGGTGCAAAAAGATGGATACTTCTGCAATGTAATGAATAATTTAGGCCACGGCGTTTTGAGGTGCCCAATGTGAACAGGACATCTTAGGTGCAGCTTTCTTNGGGTTTTCACATGTGGGAGCTTCATATCGAACACATGTAACACAACTGAGATCGTTTTTAATTGATTCCTTCATATTAAAGCTGTTACAAGTATACGAAGGACTNACAGTTACAGAGTGTATTTTACACAAGTTATCAGAGGAGAGACTTTCGCAATTGGAACAACTATTACCGATTCTTATAGACATAATTAATTTTTTTANTANATCAAATGTATATTTATTAAGCTTTAGAATCAATATAAATAGTTGAATTGCAGTATTTTAAATTTAGATCAATTAAAAACAAGCTAAATTTTTTAACATTTTTTTAATTTATAAATTGAGAATTTTGATTATTTTCGATTTTTAAAATTTAATACATATAAAAAATGATAACAGTACAAGATGTAGAAAATGTTCAACAAATATGGGGTTCAGGAGTTGTAAAAATAGGGAGTTTAAAAAATAATAGAATAGAATGTGAGGCCTTTTGTGGAGATTTCCTAGATCAGCTTTATGCCTTTGAATTAGGAAATGTTCTATTTAAACCCACAAAATGTGCATTAGAACAATTTAGATCTTCTAAGTCTGAGGCATTGTCATATTTTATTGCAGGTGATGATAGAAAGTGTGCAGAGGATAAGGGTTTTGCAATCCAACCGTGGACAAAAGTAAGATTTGAAAACTCTGGTGGTTTCATTCTTGAAGAAGAAAGAGCAATAGCAATGGGAAATTATTTTTTTACTGACCTAGATGGAAATGAAGCTAAAGTGGAATTCACATTTGGTTATAAGTTGGTAGATGGGGAATTAAAAATTGACCTTCATCATTCATCATTTCCTTTTCCTAATCCTTAGAATTAATCACATATGAGTAAATTTAAATTAGATTTTTCTAATTTCAAGGGAGATTTTTTTGGAGGATTAACTGCAGGGATTGTTGCACTTCCTTTAGCTCTTGCTTTTGGAGTTAGTTCTGGTCTTGGACCAAGTGCAGGTTTGTATGGTGCTATTTTTGTTAGTTTTTTTGCTGCCTTTTTTGGAGGTACTGAAACACAAATATCGGGACCTACGGCTCCAATGACTGCTGTAAGCATGGTGGTAATAGGAGGTTTAATTGCTATCAATAATGGAGATGTTTCCAAAGCATTACCCTCAATTCTAACCATTTTTTTATTGTCAGGGCTTATGCAAATTTGTCTTGGACTAATTGGATTTGGAAAGTACATTAAATATATTCCTTATCCTGTTGTTTCTGGCTTTATGACTGCGATAGGAGTTATAATTATTGTAACACAAATTGCGCCAGCTGTTGGATATTATCCAACTGAAGACATAAGCTTTGTTGAAGAGTTCAAACCTAGGGCTGAGGAAAAAATTTTAGACAATTTAATTGATGAAGAAATAAGAGGAAAAACTCTTTTGTTAGACGAAATTACTCAAACTGTCCAAAAAGCTCAAAACATTCCAGAAGATAATATCTTAAAAGAATCAAAAGCAATCGCTGGATCTGAGGCATCAGGGGTGGTTGGTTCTCTAAAGTTTATTACCAATACANTTTCAAATATTGATATTTTGGAGTTTTTACTNGCCTTGGGAACAATAATAATNATTTATGGCTTCAAGAGAATAACAACAGCAATTCCTAGCACACTTGTTGCTTTGCTTATTATGTCTGNCATAGCTGTTGGATTTAAACTAGATTATAGAGCTATAGAAACTATACCTAGCGGATTGCCCTTGCCTAACCTATCAATTTTTACAGAATTTAGTTTCAGTTCTGTNATTCCATATGTATTTACTGCACTTACTCTTGCTCTGCTTGGGGCAATTGATTCGCTTTTGACATCTGTTGTTGCTGATAATATGACTAAAACTAAACATGANCCTAATCGTGAATTAGTTGGTCAAGGAATAGGAAATACTATAGGTGCGATTTTTGGAGGTATACCTGGTGCTGGTGCTACAATAAGAACAGTAGTCAATATAAATGCGGGGGGGAAAACAAGAATTTCAGGAATGATTGCCGGATTAGTACTTTTAATTATTTTACTTGCATTAGGGCCAATTGCATCCCTCATACCGGCAGCAGTTTTGGCTGGCATATTAATTACTGTAGGAATAGGTGTAATGGATTACAAAGGTTTAAAAGCAATACCATATATGCCAAGAACTGAAGTTACAATAATGTTAATAGTTTTAGTGTTATCTTCAGTTTGGAATTTAGTTTACGCAGTTGGNATTGGCCTTGTAATAGCTTCATTGATGTTTATGAAAAAAATTGGNGATTTAACTGCCTCGAGTTCATCGGTATCTCCACTTAATGAACAANTATGGTCAGATGAAATGAATATTCCAAAAGACCTTCAAAATAAAATTTTTATAAAGCATGTTGATGGACCATTATTTTTTGGATCAACATCTGATTTTCAACAATTAGCAAAGCAGATTCCNAAGAAAGCTTCAATAATAATTATAAGACTAGATAAGGTGCCTTACATGGACCAATCTGGACTTTANGCCATGGAAGATGTCTTGGTAGACTTGGTTAGTTCTGATAGAAAAGTTTTATTAATNAACCCAATAGAACAGCCAAAATATATGTTAGAGCGAATTGATATTATTCCTGACCTTGTTCCTGAAGAACAGATATTTGATAGTTTTAAAANTTCTATGGAATGGATCAAAAATTATTCTAAGNAAAATTAATTTCAAATTAAGCAGAATATAGACATACNTCAAGTTATAAAGAATAGGCGATCTGTTATGCCTAGTCAATTTATNGATAAAGAAATTGAAGAAAAATATTTAGAAAGGATCTTAGATTCTGCAAATTGGGCTCCAACACATAAAAAAACTGAGCCTTGGAGATTTAAAGTTTTCAAAGAAAAATCTAAAGACAAACTTGGTCTNTTTTTAGCAAATAAATATAAAGAAACAACCGAAANGTTCTCTTCTTTCAGATATAATAAGATAAAAAGTAAGGTCAACGAATCTAACTTAGTNATAGCAATATGTATTCAAAGAGATCCTAATGAATCTATTCCTGAATGGGAGGAGGTTGCCTCAGTTGCAATGGCAGTTCAAAATATGTGGTTATACTCCAGTTCAATTGGAATTGGAGCATATTGGAGCTCACCCAAATTGATGAATTTCTTATCTGATTTTATAAAGCTTTCAGAAGGGGAAAGATGTTTGGGNTTTTTTTATATGGGATATTATTTAGAAAAAATTAAAAAAAGAGTGCCTGGATCTATTAAAGACAAAATAAAACAGTATAATTAAAAAAACCCTTCAACGAANGGAAGGGTTTTGAATNGATTTTTAATAAAGTTTATTCCTCTGCATCTTCTTCAANAGGATCTGNTTGCGTTGCCATAACCATTCCTGNAGCNTCAAAATAATCTCCTGATTTTGATATTTTTCCATTTTCAACCTCAAACCAGTGATATGTGTCAATTGAAAATTCTTTACCAGAATCAACACTTTTTCCAGTCCATGTTCCATAAACTCTTACAGAACCATCAGGAATAAGTGTTTCGTTATTCACACCNGGTAACCAAACACCGTCNTTGAAACTNACATCCTCAAAACCATTCATGTAGAATTGAGCTTGAGNTATAACACCATCATAACCTACTTCTCCAACTCCATATTGTGGTGATTGATGTGTTATGTCTTCAGAAACAAGTGATTTGAATGTTTCAAAGTCTGTTGGTGATTCGTATGTTTTTAAATACTTTTGGGCAATTTCTTTATTTGCATTAAATAAAGATAAATCAGCTTTATTTTGACAGGAAATTGTAAATAAAGCAATAAATACTATTAATAATTTTTTCATTTTATTGATTTTTAGATGATTAAGTCCTGCGAAAGTATTAATTAAAAATTAATTAGTGAAAACTATTACTTTAAATAAATCCTTAAATTTGTTAAAATTCAATAACCTTGAAGAAAAAATTATCTCCATCTATACTTTTAGTAATTACAGTTTATNTATTTATGGTAATTTGCCTTTTGATTAAAGAATACGCTGGGTTATAATTAAAAATCTCTGTAATAAATAATTATCACAGAGATTTAAATTTTTGCAAAATATAAATTATTAACTACTTTAANAGCTGACCATTNTAATAAAGTATTGTTGTAATAATTTTACCTTCTTCATTNANNGTATCTGATCTATGNAGATAAAGCTCGACAATTTTAGAGTTTCTCTTGTCTTTAAACGACATAATCCACCATGATAAAACAGTCATACCATCGCCATTATATTCNAGTAGATCTGGATATCCTGATTCATCAATTGAAANTAGATCAAAATTTTTGAAAANTCCTTTTTCCCATTCTCTTCTCTCTTCTATTGTTTGAAATTCCCCAATTTTCATGTTTATATCATAAATTCTGGCATTTGGATCATGCTCCTCATATGCNGTATCAATTTCTCCTATTCCAAAATTATTCATTAACCTTCTAACTGAGCCTATATGAGGATGGTCGATCCATATGGTCCCGTTGGTTCTTTTTTTGAAAGAGTTGTTGTATTTTTCCAAATGAGCCGTATTAAATGATTCCAAAATCCATGATATTTTTCCATCTTTATTAAAGAGAAAGCTTCTATCTATTGGTGTTTCAATTTTAAATCCATTTTCTTTATCNATTCCTTTTAAAATTTCATAAGTATATACCCAAGTATTNTTTCCTTTGAATTCTANAGCATCAGGATAAGCTTTGCCTTTAGGTTTGATTGAATAAGCTTTTAATTTATTACTCCAATATGCAGANCTGTTNAAAAGACCACTTAAACCTANAGCTTTCTGTTTTTTATTTGTACTCATAGAGTTCCATAGTTTTACATCTTTNGCAACAAGTGAAGTAATTTCTTCTTTATTCCCATTAATAAATGCAGAGTTGAATTCTTTTGCAGCCTCTATGTATGGATGTTCGTTATAGATTACACCATTTTTCTTTTTTTGGGCNTCTACTTTTAAAAGGAAAATCAAACTGAATAGCACATAAAATATTTTTTTCATTTTAATTAGATTAAATTGTTAGCCCNTAAATGTAGGTTTTTTTAATTTTAAGAAACAAGAAAATTTAAAATATAATTTAATGAAATATGTAAAAAAAATAACCTTATACCTAATGTCATTTTTTTACATTAACGTTGGTATAGATCATTTTATTAATCCTGAATATTTTATGTTTATAATGCCACCAATGATTCCATGGCANATAGAGCTTGTATATTTAAGTGGAGCCTTTGAAGTAATTCTTGGAATTGGAATATTGACTAGATATAGAAAATATGCTGCATGGGGATTAATATTACTTTTATTTGCAGTTTTTCCTGCGAATATTTATTTAATTCAAAGTGAAAGTGCTCAATTAGCTTTGGGAATTAATAAGAGTATAGCGATAATTAGGGCTCCTTTTCAACTGCTCTTTATAGGACTTGCATACTGGCATTCTAAAACATAGAATTTGCGTAAGTATTATAGCTCGGGTTAATGGGAGAAATTATTTCAAAAAGAACTACATCAGATAAAGCGTTTATTTCAAATTTATTAGATTTTGAAACTTTAAAAAAAGTCCCTTTTTCTAATTTTTGATTATTTAATTCTAANACTCCATCAATTATAAATATTGAATGTATTTTTTTATTTTTTATATTAAATGANACTTTTTCAGGATTATATTTAAGGTGGTATTCTNTAATTGTAATGTCTTCAGAGGACATTTTAAAATTCGTATTACCTTCTTTAATTATTTTAATATCCANATTATTATTTTTTTTTATTAGAAAATTCTCATTCTTATAGTCATCATAAGTTGGANCTTCCTTTAAAGTTTTCGAGAGATTTGGATCAAACCATATTTGAAAAATCTCAGAATTTTCCATGATCTCTTCAGCATGNGAAATACCGTTACCCGAACGAATTATTTGTACATCACCCTCTTTAAGATTAATCCATTTTTTTTGTTTTGTGTCATAGTGATTTATATTTCCCTTCAAAATAAAACTGCATATTTCAAAACCTTGATGTGGGTGCAAGCCAATAGTACTTTTTTTTGATTTAGTCCATGCATGAGCCCAGTAAAAAATATTTGAGTATGGTTTCAGTTTTCCGTTATCACTTGGAAACCCAATAGGTTTATTTTCTAAAATTTCACCATTNTTGAAATTGCCTTTTGCTTGATCTTGAACTGGATAAATTTCTAATTCCATTATTTAATATTTTTTTCAAAAANTTTGATTGACTCATCAAATTCCTTTTTCAGTGCTGGATCGATTATTCCGGTTTTTGAATCAAAATTTTCATAAAAGTTAGGCAGAGAAAATCTGGGAATAAAATTTGGATTATTCCTAGAAATTCTATTATGAGCAATATTCAAAACTGAAATACCTCCTCTCGATCCATCAGATGTTGACAATAAAAACATTGGTTTGTTATACCAAACTGTTGTCTCAATCCTTGAAATCCAATCAAAAATATTTTTAAACGCAGAGGTATAAGCTCCATTATGTTCAGCAAAAGAAATAATTATTCCATCTGCTTCTTTTAAATTTAATTTAAATTCAAAAGCCGGTTTCGGTATTCCAAGCTTTTTTTCGATATCAACACTAAATATTGGCATTTCAAAATCATTAAGGTCTATATGATTTATCTCAGCATTATGAATTTGTTTTGCAGCATAATAGGAGAATTCTTTATTAATAGAATTTTTTGATGTACTAGCCCCAAAAGCAAGAATTTTTTTTTTCACTATCAAAAAAATATATTACTTGTAAAAGTAATCATGATTTATTAAAAAATTATTTTTTTTCATCATTTAGATTCATTCTTTTATTTAATTCAAATACTTCTTTTGCCTTATAATTTTTTTCACTTAGTAACTCTAATTGTTTATCTAATAGGGATCTCTTTATTTTGAATTCTTTTATCCAATTTGGAATATTTTCTTCAACATATTTTTTTGGTAAATTATTGAAGCATTCCTGCATTGTTTTCAATACTGCATTAATTTGATTGGGTATCCAAGAAATTATTGGAGTACCTCCAGTTGCCTTTGGATATAAAGTATTTTGCATAATATATCTTTGAACAAATTGCCAATGCCCGTTTCTAAATAAATAGATTTCTTCAAGTAATTCTAATAAAATCTCTAAAGATCTAAAGTTTTTGTTAGCTTTTATTTGATTTAATATAGAGTTATTAGATGTTGTGAAAAATAAACGAACATCTTCTAAAAAATTTTGAATACATTTTGGACGATAACTTCTGAGATCTTTCAAATAATGAGTAAGCTCGTTCTTAGGATAATTGTTTATTATTCCTGAAAAAATATCCATTAGCGGTATAATGTTATCTTGAGCACCAGTTTGACCTCTGTATTTTTTTGGTTCTTCTGAGACACCCTCATATACAACCCCATCTCCAAAAATTTCATCATTTCCCTTGATTCCCATTATAAAAACTCTAAAATCGTTATAATGTTTCCATCTGGAAGCTTGCCACATTAACTGTCTTCTTTCATTTATTTTTCTCATACTATCAACGGCCAGAGATAAACTTTTATTCAATTGATCATTATTTTTGGAACCCATTGCATTTATAACTGATTTAACCAGTTGGGGGGAATATTGATTAATGTCAACATGAAGCATTATAAAACCTCTTTCGTCGTCCATTCCCGAAAACTTAGCAGCCATACCTAAATTTTCCCAATTAAATCCACCATCTGAATTATATTTCGAATAATTTCCAAGTGAATATGCATAGTGATAATCCAGCCAAGGATATACATCTAACTTTTTAGACACAGAAACAAAAGGTTGAGCAAGTTGTTTCGGTAGAAGTGTATTGGCTTTACCGTATTTTCCCTTTTCTAGAAAAGTGAAATGAGCTGGAGCNAANGTATATGCTGAACTTAAAAAAGAATAACTTCTGAATAATGCCTGNCAAATAAATGGATCAGTNTCTNTTTCAACTNTTTTAAGATAATTGGGAAGNTTTTTAATACTNTTTTCNATCCCTCCTTCTTTTGANAGTATNCCNGGNGTNTTATCCTCCTTTAANATAGGAAGTTCATNAATTAAATTTTGAAGAANTGAATATCGNGNCGGCAATTTTTTTAANGGCTGTTTTATNGGAAGAAAACCATTTTTGGAATTAATTTCAAAAAAACCATCAGTATATTTTTTCATTTATTTAATTTTATTTAAGGTAAAAGAAAAAAATTTATTTATTCAAATATAACTTTTGAATATGTGTTTGTTATAAATTTATGGTTGAATTAATTCCGGAATCTAAAAAAATATTAAATCCAAATATACTTGATGGAGAAATAAGTTACTATTCGAATTTTTTATTAAAAAAAACTTCTGATAATTTATTTAATAAATTAAAAAAAACAATTCCATGGAAACAGGATATAATTAAAGTTTTTGGAAAAACATATAACCAACCAAGATTAACTTCTTTACATAGCACTTTAAAACAAAATTACAGTTATTCNAGCATAACAATGACCCCTTTAAAGATGACTACAGATTTATTCTATTTGATGTCCTTAATAAAAGAAATAAATAATACTAGTTTTAATACTGTCCTACTCAATCTATATAGGGATGGCAGTGATAGCAATGGATGGCATGCAGATAATGAAAAAGAATTAGGAAAAAATCCAGTTATTGCATCATTGAGTTTTGGTGAATCTAGATACTTTCATTTAAAACATAGAACAAAAAAAGACCAACGTTTTAAAATAAAATTGGAACATGGAAGCTTATTGATTATGTCAGGNCCTATGCAACACAATTGGCTTCATATGATTCCAAAAACAAAAAAAAAATTAGACGAAAGAATCAATTTGACATTCAGAAAACTAGTTTAAAATAAAGATCCAATTTAATTTGGATAAATTATGTTTTTAATGTCTGTCCAATTTACTAGTTTAATATCGTTTTCTTTCAATAGTGACCTAAATTTTGAACTTGAAACNATTTCATAGTCTAAATTTCTCCATTTAGATCCAAAAGCAATTCTATTTGATGTGATTTCTTGAAGCTCCTCATTATCAATCCCCAAATGAACTATAATTTCGTTTAGTCCNGGTTTTAATTCTTTAATTATTGAATGGTAATAACTTTCCCAATTTTTAAATTCAATACTTTTNTCTGCCATGTATAACTTTTCAACAATAACTAATTTATTTGGCTTTGAGAAGTTTTTATCAAAATGAGGNGATAAAACTCTAGGAACAAATGCAGGAATATTATTTTTTTCAGCTACTTCCAAATAGACTTTAAAAATTTCAGGAGAAAAAAATAGAGCACCCTCATGACTATCNATATGTGACGGAATTATTCCTAATGATTTGGCGTAATCAATTTGACTTTGAAGCTCTATTCTTACTTCTTCTGGCTTTGCATTTTTAATAAAGTTTTTTTTCTTTTCATAAAAGTTTCCCTTGTCATCTATCATTGAGGAAATAGAATTTTTTGGACTAATTCCGTCCCATTTATAATTTTCCCATTCTGAAGTAACTGTAAGATGAAGACCAATGTCTAGGTTAGGATTCTTTTTAAGATGCATTACAACTTCTTCCACATTTGGAGTGGGCATCATAATGCTTGCAGAGGTGACATAATTACTATCCAGAGCTTTTAACGACAGTTCATTTACAGAGTGAGATAAACCTAGATCATCTGCGTGTATTATTAAAAGCTTATCTTTTTTATTAAATCCAAGTAACTCATTTAAATTTTCATATTGAGATATTTCATTTCTGTTTAAAATAAAATTATAAGCAAGTCTGAAATCATAAATTGGCAGATCAATCAGATTAAAGTATATTCTAACACCTGAAATTAAAATCAAAACTGTAAGTAAAAAGAAAACAAATAATTTTAAAACAATTTTTTTCATATATGAAATATTAGACTTGTTAACTTAAAATGTTTAAATCGAGCATGATTATTAAATATAATTTTTTATAAATTAGACAATTCTTGAATTTAAAAATTAAAAGATAAATAAAAATAAAATATATGCATAGTAGAAGAGAATGGTTGCGATCTTCCATAGGTCTTGGAGGACTTTTAATGGCTCCAGAATTAGTTCTTTCTAATGAAGAAAGAAAAAAATTTAATCCTAGAACTTTATCTAGGATAATCAAACTAAGCTCTAATGAAAACCCTTATGGTCCATCACAGGCTGTTCAGAAAGCTGTGATTAAAGCTTTCGAAAATGGATGTAGATATCCTTACGCGTATTCCGACGCTCTAGCTGTTAAATTGGCAAAGAAACACGGTGTTGAGCCTGAAAATATAATCATTACAGGAGGATCTACTGAAGGGCTAAAAATTACCGGGCTAACTTTTACACAAGGAGGTGGAGAAATTATTGCTGGTAAACCAACCTTTTTAGCAATGATGGATTTTGCAGAGCAGTGGGGGGCTAAAATCAATTGGGTTCCAGTTGGCAAAGATAAAGGGTATGATCTCAACGCAATTAATGATAGAATTAATGCTAACACGAAGTTAATTTTCTTATGTAATCCAAATAATCCTACTGGGACCGTAATTCCAAAAAATTTATTAAAGGATTTTTGTGTTTCAGCGAGTAAAAAAACTATTGTATTTAGTGATGAAGCATATTATGATTTTATACAAACCCCAGATTACCCCTCTATGGACTCATTAGTAAGGGAAGGGAAAAATGTAATTGTTTCAAAAACATTTTCAAAAATCTATGGTTTAGCTGGATTTAGAATTGGGTATTTGATCGCACCATCTCATTTGTCAAAAAAAATAAGAGAAAATGTCGTAGCTATGAGCAACGTTCTTGCCATTGCTGCTGCTGAAAAAGCACTTGAAGATAATGAATTTTACAATTTTTCATTAAGTAAAATTAAAGATGGAAGAGAGATGATAACATCTACTCTTGACAAACTTGGATTAAAATATGTGCCTTCTAACACAAATTTTGTTTTTTTCCATTCTAAAATGCATATTGATGATTTAGGTAAAAAAATGTTAGAACGCGGGGTTAAGATAGGAAGACCATTTCCCCCATTTTTTGATTGGTGTAGAATCAGTGTTGGGACCTTGGAGGAAGTTAAAATATTTACTAATGCACTTGAAAGTTTATATAGTTGAGTCCAATTTTAGTAATTATTTACCCCTATATAAAATAAATTAAATAATATGAATGATCCCTTATACAGGAGTTTTTCAGCAGTTGTATTTATTCTCATTTCTTATGGGATAGTTTTTTTAGTTGGTAATAGCTTTGAAAATATTGATCAATCAAATTCATTTATTTTTAAAAGTTGGAAGATTATATTTTTAATTCAATTGATAGGCTTTATCCCATCCTTTATGTTTAAAACAGATCATTATTTTGATATTACCGGAGGAATTACTTTTATTACGATAATCTCATTGGCCATAAACAAAATAATTTTAAATGAGTCATTTAATTACAAGGTTATTCCCTTTTTTTTAGTTTTTTTTTGGGCAATTAGATTAAGTTCTTTTCTTTTTTTAAGAGTAAAGAAAGTGGGAAAGGATATAAGATTTGACAATTTAAAAACAAATTTTTGGAAATTTATGTTATCCTGGGTAGTTCAAGGTTTTTGGGTTTTTATGTGCTTGCTTCCATTATTTATAGTCGTTGACTCGTCGAAATCGACTAACATTGTTTTTCTTGTAATCGGTATTTTAGTTTGGTTATTTGGTTTTTTATTTGAAGTAATTTCAGATAATCAAAAATCTAAATTTAATTCTACCAAAAACAACAAGGGAAATTTCATAACTACAGGTTTATGGTCATTATCTAGGCATCCAAATTACTTTGGAGAATTTATTTTATGGACTGGAATTACTATAATATCTAGCCCTTTTCTTTCTGGAATTCAGTTTATAGCATTTTTATCCCCTCCATTTATTTATTTATTATTGAGTAAAATTAGTGGAGTAAATCTTTTGGAGGAAATTGCAGATGAAAGATGGGGATCAGATAAAAGATATTTAGATTACAAAAAACAAACTCCTGTTTTTTTTCCAAAATTTTCTAAACTTTGGACCAACAAATGATTAATAGAAAACAAATTTTAAAAAAAAGACCTATTGGGATTCCAGATGAGGAAACCTGGGAACTCCAGGAATCAAATATAAGAGAACTAGATGAAGGAGAAATGCTTTTACATCAAGAGTATATTTCATTAGATCCTGCAATGAGAGGCTGGATCAATCAAACACGTTCCTACATATCTCCTGTTGAAATTGGACAAGTAATGAGGGCAGGTTCAGTTGGGAAGGTTATAAAAACAAAAGGTAAAACAGTATTTAAAAAAGGCGATTATGTTTCAGGCTGGGGAGGTGTTCAAAATTACTGCATTACTAAGGGAGAAAACTTTTACCCAATTGATCCCAAAAAAGCAAATTTACCATCTTATCTAGGGGTACTTGGCATGCCTGGAATGACTGCTTATTTTGGGATTACAGAAGTTGGAAAAATCAAAAATGGAGATACTGTTTTAGTCTCAGGAGCGGCTGGTGCCGTTGGAGCTATTGTAGGACAAATTGCTAAAATCCGAGGTTGTAGAGTTGTTGGAATTGCCGGAGGAAAATCGAAATGCGATTATTTGACTAAGACACTAGGTTTTGACGGATCAATTGATTATAAAGGTGAAAATGTAACCAAAGCCATAAAAAAACATTGTCCAAAAGGAATTGATGTTTTTTTTGATAATGTAGGAGGAGAAATTTTAGATTCAGCACTAATATTTTTGAGAAGAAATGCTCGGGTTGTAATATGTGGTGCAATTTCTCAATATAATTCTTCTGAAAGAATAAGTGGTCCTAAAAACTATTTATCTCTTTTGGTAAATAGAGCATCAATGACAGGAATGGTNGTCTTTGACTTTGCTCCAATGTACGGTCAGGCAATGAACGAAATTGCGAAATGGATTGAACAAGGAAAATTAATTCATAGAGAAGATGTTTACAATGGAATTGAAAATTTTAGAGATACTTTTTTAAGNNTGTTCTCNGGNNATAAAAANGGAAAATTANTNTTAAAAATNTAGTNNANNTATAGTTTTATTTGACCAGTAGCNTAAAGAATTCCTTTTTTTAGTAANTCNTTNAANCTTTNGTCNTCATAGGTTTTTNCANGATGNCCAAGGCCAGTNTAAAANGAACGTCCCCCATCGAATTCNTGATACCANGTAATTGGATGATTTTTNCCATTNGTTCCNCCNTNATATGTATTTTCATCTAAATTAAGCAANGGATTTATNTTTGGATTTGTGTATTGATAATTATACCANTCNTCTTCNATNTCCCATTNATCCTCNAGATGATTTGTAAAAAAAGAGTTTTTGNTTAGCGTATGAATACTTGCCTTTGGTTGACCCTCTGGATGAGAAACAAAATAACCACCAACTAGCNTNCCNTACCATGGCCANTCATANTCAGTATCTGCNGCTGCATGAATACCAACAAANCCTTTTCCCATTNTAATAAATTTTACTANATTTTTTTGCTGTTCAACATTTAAAATATCGAANGTGGTTGACAAAAAAANAATTGCATCATAGTCAAANAATNTNTCTGANANAAAAANTCTGTCATCGTCAGAACTTTCAACTGTAAAATTATTTCCTTTACCAAGTTCTGAAATAACATTTACNCCAGCAGGGATAGACTCATGTATATAACCACATGTTCTTGTAAATACAAAAACTTTAGCTTGTTTGATTTGTGAGAAACCATTTAGTGTAATTAGCAAAAAAATTAGAAAATTTAGTTTTATAAAACTTTTATNCATAACATNAATNGATTAAGGGGTTTATGTNTTTAAAATGTTTATTAGTTAATTAATATAATTNAAAATTTTTAATTTTTATTAACAATTTTTTTATATTAGTTGTTCGTGGTCTGTCAAATAAGTATTTAAAAAAAAATAATTATGAAAAAATTAATCTTTCTTTTTGCGTTTATTTCAAGTTTTTTNTGGTCTAATGAGNCTACAAATGAAATATCAATAGTCGATGTAAACGTTGATTTAACCTCTGTAGATTATGATCATATTGAATTAACAGACACAAACGAATTAAATTTTAAATACTTATACCCAAGCCAACAGACCACAAGTACAACATCAACTGGAAGCANTACTGGATCTGCAAGTAATACATGTCCAGAAGCTTATGCTGACCAACCCGATCTATCCTTTGCTGCTGATCTTGAATATTTTGATTTTCCATTGACAGAGCTTTATAATGACCCAGATATTGATAATTCTCAATTAACTTTTACCATTGGACAACTCAATCCCTCCTCTGCAGGTGAGGCAACATTAAACGGATCAGTTATTAGAGTAAACTTTAATAATTCAGACATTGCAGCAGGTGATGTTATAACGCTTGCTACTTCTGCATCTGACGGAGAGTGCTCAGATGATTTTACACTTACAATAAATATAACTGCTGCTTCAGGAACAGGTTCAAACACAACAGGTGGAGACGGTAATAACACAGGAGGAAATAACACTGGAGGAGTAATCATTGGAGGAAATAATGCTAATGATTGCACTTTAGTGTTTAATGAAGCCTATTTGGATGATGAATATGGCCCTTCACTTACTCTTTACGATGTTGATTTAACCCAAGATTTAAATCAAGACGGCACTGTAGATACACAAGATTGGGGATTCAATGCAGACTTTAACAACATAGTTTCTTCCTCAGATTCAAGTTCCACACTTAAATTCGAAATTCTTGATTATACTGATGGTTTTGTTGATGGTAGTATAGGATTTAGTGGAGGAAATTCTGGTAATGAAAATCTCCTTAGTTGGACTATGAGCGGAGAAATCGGACAATTCGGAATTTTAATTGGAATAACAGATGGTAACTGTGAAGCTGAATTTATTTTATCTATTGAAGTTACAAGCTCTCCTATTCAAACTGGTCCTGGTGGTGGTGAGGNACCCTCAGGTGANGCAGTTTGTTCAGATCTTGNTTATCCTGATTTCTGGNAGAATCGTGGTNNAAATCTCTNCACANAGACAGATCTTTTAATNGATGAAAATGGAGGCTGGATCAGTAACANTTCCGGCACTCCNGAATATAGTGTTAGGGTATTTCCAGGTATTTATTATGCGCCAGCNCCAGGAGAACCTGTATCCTATGAAATCTTAGCTACTTATGGGCAAACCATTGAGNCCTCNATTGGNTACTTACCTGCAACTCAAACTACACCNGAAGAAGCATATATTGATNTTTCTTGGGAAGGAGGAGCTTCTTTTGCCGCTGANANTCGTNATGTNGATATNGANCTTAGAGTAAAAGTTAACAATNAGCCTGAGTGCGATGCTGACATNACATGGNCATTNGNATGGTATAGNGNAGGAAACTNTANTGGTCCCGGAGATGGTGAATCTGAAACTGAAGCTCCTATTCCAGGAGATGGAGGAGNTCAANTAGATGANGANTGTCCTTATATTGATTGGAAAATTGAAGAANATGCATTAATAATNCCNCCNGGGTCAAGTGGTGAAATAGANATGTCAGCTCCAATAGCTGANCTNTATNATANGTGGGCAAGTCTTGGNATNGNCNCAAATANATTGGGTGAAATTGTTGTTGAGGCTTACTCAGAAGATNTNNCGCAAATAGACCCAAGCACTGGTNTGGGAGGNCCAGAGACAAAAGTAGAATCNGCNGNTTTAAATGGTAATATATTTAGNTTTGANGTTCCTGATAGTGATTATCTAATACTTGTTGATATATATTATTTTGATACCGAAGGNAATTGTNTNGGAGAGATATATTTNGATATTATAAGTTCAGAATCAATTNTTGAANTTCTNNTTGAACCAGATGGATACGGCCAAGATAACGGTGGACCAAATGATGNGGGAACTNATNGTGAACAACCAGNCGATTGTATTGATTTTTCAAACGGTNCNGAGGGACCTGTAATCCAATATGGCTTTAGAAATGAAACACCAAACGGNGGTTATATTGCTGACTACATAGATGANACTTTTGTCGAAGTAAATATGTATGGTGGGTATTTTGATTACGATAAGGTTAATGAATTTGGGGAGATTGGAGATGGTAAGGACATGACAGTTACATTTTCACTTGGAAATATACTTGATCCTGATGGTATTCAAGGGGTTTCATTTGAAAGAACTTTTGCTTACGTTACTTTATCTGGAAAAGAAGGGGTCTTCAGGTTTGAGGCAGTTATGACAGATAGTCGAGGATGTAAATCATATGTGGTGATTCCTGTTACTTATGGAGAGAACGTAATAGATGTTGGACCAGATGGAAACAGATGTCCAGAACCTACTCAAGGAGCGCCAGAACTATATCTTAGAAGTTGGGATAATGCCGATACAACCGACGACCTTAATAATTATTTTAGAGACCCTGATGGAGATAAGTTAATTTTTACTGTAGAAGTATTTGGTTTCCCAGAAGACATACTAAATGCCACTATTACAGAGGATGGTATTCTAACACTAGATTTTAAAGAGGAAACCGAAGGAGATGGATTCGTTGAAATTATTGTGAGTGATGGAGAGTGTGAAATTAGTACCGGTGTAGAATTTAGAATTACAGCTCCAGTAACTGAAGGATGTCCACCATTAGTATTCAATGAAATATACATCCCAATTTCTCCAGTAGAAACTGAAATATGGTTTCCTTTAGAATATGCATTTGATGTTGGTAGTTTAGGACCGTTGAGTTTTGAAAATCTAATAATTGAGGATTCAAGTATAGCAAATGTTAGGTTAGGGCAAGAAGAAGGATTTGGGCTTGTAATATTTTTCGATCTACCAGCTGATGGACCAGAGGGTGAAACTTTTATAACATTTAATGCTTTCACTGCTGACGGTGGGTGTGGAGAATCTTATACAATCAATATTATCTCAGAATTTGATGAACAATTTTATGAGAATGTAAAACAAGGAGGAGGTCCAGGTGATGGTGGACCTGGAGATGGTGGAACTGGAGACGGTGGACCTGGTGAAGCTGGTCCTCCCGAAGATGAGTGCTACGGTAATGCACCCTTTCCAGGCGATGAGGGATGGTGTGGAGAAAACACTGAAATAATTTTTATGGAAGATTTCTATGCTTTCGAAGATATTGTTTCAGGTGATCAAAGAACAATTGACGTATCAGCTGAAAAGATATTTAGTGAACCTGGAACCTATACGGCTAATGTGTTTAGCGATAATAGTTGTGTTGCGAAAGTATCTGATTTTGAAGGTGGAGCCGTTACACTAGAATTTTCCGGTGAACCTGGAGGAACAGCCATCATTATGGAGTTAAGAAATGATGATCTTGAAGACTGTAGAGCTATATTTGTCTTTTTTGTTGATATTAATTTTAACCAAATTCAAGGCGGTGGGCCCGGTCCAATAGATACTGGAGATACTGCAACAGGAGACGATTCATTTGTTCCTAGCTTCGGCGAAGGATGCGAGTTCGGTGATTTTCTTTCACCCACAATAGTTGAACCAACAGCAACTTCTGCCACTAGAGACTTATCAGCTGACATTGCAGCGCTTAATCTT
>PATA01000016.1 GCA_002713495.1 Flavobacteriaceae bacterium | reverse complement strand
TACCTGATAATCAAGACTCTGATCAAGAGCCAGTTCCTGGTAACGACGAATCAGCAATCTCTCAAGCGGCATTTGCATATGAAACCCCTTTAGATGAGAATGGTAACGGTATATATGATTTTCAAGAGTTTGGAAGTGATTTTTCACCAGTAGTTGGTCTACCGGATAAGATTAATTTTAAAGTAGGACAACCGGTTTTATTTACTGTAGATATTCTCAGTTCTTCCAATGTTACTTTTCAGTGGCAGAGAAGCATAGACCAAGGAAAGACCTATGTTGATTTAGCTAACTCAGCAAAGTTTTCAGGAGTAAACTCGGAACAGTTAACTCTTGTAAGTGCCGATTATCCAGACAATGACAATTTATTCAGAGTTATACTTAGCCCTTTGGCTTATGCATGTGCAGAGGAGGTTACTTCTAATTCTACATCATTATTTTACAATGAGTTGTTCATACCTAATGCTTTTTCACCTAATGGAGATGGAGTGAATGATTACTGGGAGATACTTGGATTGCAGGACTACCCAAGCCATAGATTAGAGATCTATAACAGGTTGGGAATAAAGTTATACGAGACTACGAATTATAAGAATGATTGGAATGGAACATACAACGGAGTGAAGGTTCCAGATGGTACTTATTTTTATCAGCTCTACTTGAGGGAAGGCATTGTAGAAAAAGGGTTTATCTTTGTAAAATCATAATTTAATGATGAACATTAGACAAACTTTTTTTATTTTAATTTTTGTAGTACCAACTATAAATTTTGTTTGGTCTCAGCAAGAAGCGGCGTTCTCGCTTTATATGTTTAATCATCAATCAATAAATCCAGCCTATGTTGGAGCTCAAGACCATACTCAAATAACAGTGGTTAATAGAGCGCAATGGAATGGAATAATTGGTTCGCCAGAAACCCAGGCTATAAGTGTAGGTCATCAATTTAAAAATAAAAATTTGGGCCTAGGCTTTTCAAGTATTGTTGATAAAATTGGTCCAGTTCAAAATACAAATGCTTCATTAGATCTAGCTTACCATCTCCCATTAAATGATAAAAACCTAAGATTAGGATTAGGTTTAAAATTAAGTGGTAGGTCCTACCAACTTGATAACTCAATGTTAACTCCTTTTGACTCCTCAGATCGAGTTTTTACAGAACCAATCAACAGTAAATTTCTCCCAAATATTGGAATTGGAGCGTATCTGCATAATGAAAAATTNTACGTAGGAATTTCCCTACCTTANTTATTGGAAGATATTGAAGTTAATCTTAAAANAAATTATTATTTATTTTTTGGAGGATTATTAAACTCNANCAAAAAAATCCNATTTAAACCNAGTTTTCTTTTTCAAAAAACCGAAATACTACCTNTANCATATGACATGAGTATTTTGATTGTTGCTAATGATAAGTTTTGGATTGGACCACAATTGAGAACAACTACTAGCGGAGGCATCCCTGGAGAAAAATCTGCAGGATTTTATGGAGCANTANCTGGATTTCATATTAATGACAATTTATCACTTGGGTACGCTTATCAAGGTGCAACTATGAATAAAAACTTAGGTATTACAAATAATTCTCATGAATTATTTATACGCTTTAATTTACTACCAAAAGTTTCAGGAATACTAAGATCACCTAGACTATTTTAACATGAGAAAACTTTTAATATTAATTTTTAGTCTCCATATATTACTGATCAAAGGTCAAACATCACCTCTTGATTGGGCAGATTATTATTATGTTAATGGTAACTATTCAAAAGCCATTAAATTATATTCCCAGGCAATGGATAGTTTAAATATTGATCAGGAAAGAAATTTAGCGTATTCGTATATGAGTTTAAATCTCGATTCAGATGCACAATCTATTTTCAGAAATATTACTGATGATAATCAGTCAGGAATTGTTGATTATTTGACTTTTGCTCAGTTACTTCCTCCAGGCTCAAAACTTGCCAAAGAGTACCGTGACAAAGCCAAAAGACTTTATCTTCATCAAACTGATCTTTTAGAAAATGATAGTATGATCTACAGGGCAAGATTTTATAATTCAAATTCCTTAAAACTAAATCCTTTTCCAAACAATACNAANGANGATGAATTTGGAGCTATNATGATNCCAAAGGATTTTGATGCCNTNNATCATTTTGGAGATAAAAACCANATAAAGTTTTATTATGTTAACTCAAACAAGTTCGATGGTGAANCCAAAAAATTAAAGAGAATAAAATCTAATTCAACAATNTATAANATTTCAGAGGCTAAAATGGATACCTTACTAAATAAAATTATTGGTGATAGTCTCTTACCAAAAGGAATTAATACACATCTCCAAGAAGGACCNATTAGTTTCATTGAANAGTTCAATAAACTTTTAATAACTAGAAATATTGCCAGTATTGATTCAGATAAAAAATATCAATTAAACATATATCAAGTNAATTATAATCCAAAAAAATCAAATGCTAATCCGAAAGCGGAACCAATATTTGATTTAAAAAGTAATTATTCAAATATGCATCCAACCTATGATTCTAAAAGTGGCTGGTTATATTTTTCAAGTGATAGGCCAGGAGGTTATGGAGGTATGGACCTATACAGAGTTAAGTTTAGTGAAGCTGGAGTTGTTGGTGAGCCAGAAAATATGGGCAACGATGTAAACACAGCCTCTGATGAGGTTTTTCCATATAGCTATAACGAGGATGTTTTATTTTTCTCTTCAAACAGAAAGCTAGGTCTAGGAAAATTAGATCCCATAATGGCTACTAGGGTCATTGATAATAGATGGTCAATTGAAGCTCTTGGAGCTCCATTTAGCAGTGAATATGATGATTTCGGCTTTTATCTTGATTCCAAAACTAAATTAGGATTTATAAGTTCCAACAGGAATGGGGGAAAAGGTAAAGATGATAATTATCATTTTGTTTCTAAACCAAAAGTTAAAGGGTTGGATGACAAATATTTTTTTGATTCCGATACTCTAGTCAAATCATTAGACGGAGTTTTAAAAAATGATGAGTTTCTTATGCTTGCTGAAGATCCATTAAATAGCCTTGTAAGTAAAGATGTAGTTATGTATCAAACTACAGATGCTGGAACTTTAAATTTAGAAAAAAATGGAAGTTTTTGGTATATNCCANATAACTCTCAGGTGATGAAAGATTCTTTTAGTTATTATTTGGAGACTAGTTATTCCAAAAGTAAAATTATAAATGTTTATTTAGATCGAGAAGAACTAGGTCTTGATCTTGATAATATTTTTAGACCCATTTATTTTGAATTTGATTCTGCAGATATTTGGACTAAGTATAAAGACAGAATAGATGAAATTATAAATGCACTCAAATTATACCCAAATATGGAAGTAAAAATTAAGGCATATGCAGATAATAGAGGAACTGATAAATATAATCTAGAGTTATCTGAAAGAAGGGCTGCTTCAATAGTGGAATATATCAAGTCAATGGTAGATAATGATGAGAGATTATCAAGTAAAGGTTATGGNGAATCCACTATANTTAATAAAAANCCAATTGAACACGTCATAAAAAGTTGGGATACAAAAGCAAAATTTGCAAAAGATTATGGAATATCTGTATCTGAATTGGAAAAATTAAATCCAAAAATTAAATCCAAACTAATAGTAGGAGAAACAATCAGAATTCCAATAAAATTTACCGAGGAGGAGCATCAATTAGAGAGAAGGGTAGAATTTGAAATCGTTAATTTCAATTAACTATCCCTTTTAATTGAAATAAAAAATACTCAATTTAACTTAAAAGTGATTGAACTTTCATTGCTAAACCCATATCTCCTGATATTTTTACCTTACCACTCATTACAGCCATCATAGGGTTTATCTCCCCGTCCCTCATTTGCNTCAAAACATCACTAGAAACAGATATGGTGCAATCAGCTTCTTTGTCATCTAAAGATATCGTGTTTTTTTCTCCTGATCCATCAATGTAAATTGAGTTACCATCCACAACAAATTTAAGAGTTCCATTTATCGTGTCAACTTTCTCAACTCTNTCTTTAAGTTGTTCAAATACTAAATTTTTATCCATCTTAATTTTAAATTTGATTTTGTCAAATGTAAATATTAATTAGCTTAGCACAATCAAATTTTTTCAAATTATGAGTTATCGAATAAAAAAAGTTGTTGTTTTAGGTTCTGGAGTTATGGGTTCAGGAATTGCATGCCATCTTGCTAATGTAGGAATGGATGTTTTGATGTTGGATATAATTCCTTCTGAATATTCTAAGTCAAAAGATAAAAAAATTAGAAATAGTATTGCTGATTCAGCATTAATGAAAGCGATAAAATCAAAACCTTCGCCTCTATATGAAAAGAAGAATGCTGAAAAAATTATTACTGGAAACTTCACAGATAATTTTAAAGATATTTCTGATGCAGATTGGATTATTGAGGTAGTTGTTGAAAATCTAAAAATAAAAAGAGAAATTTTTGAAAAAGTTGAAAAAAATAGAAAGTTAGGAAGTTTAATCACTTCAAATACCTCGAGTATTCCAATTAGTCTCTTAGCTGAGGGAAGATCAGATGAATTCAAAAAACACTTTTGTGGAACACACTTCTTTAATCCTCCCAGATATCTGAGGCTACTTGAAGTTATTCCAATTAAAGATACCGACCCTAAAGTAATTGAATTTTTTATGACGTTTGGAGATATAACACTAGGAAAGCAAACAGTGTTATGTAGAGATACACCTGCTTTCATTGCGAATAGAATTGGGGTAATGTCAGGAACAGCTCTTATTAACCTAACAATTGAATATAAGATGTCAATTGAAGAGGTTGACGCTATAACAGGACCTTTAATTGGCAGACCAAATACTGCAACTTTTAAATTGCAGGATTTAGTTGGCCTTGATACGTCTGAAAAGGTAAGCTCTTTTGTTACTGAGACTGTGAAGAATGATGATTTTTTTGAGAAATTAAAAAGTAAGCAAGTCCCAAAGTTCATGAGTTTCCTTTTAGAGAACAAGTTTTATGGAAATAAGTCTGGAAAGGGTTTTTATCAAAAAACAAAAGAAAAGGATTCTAATGGTAGAACCATAATTAATGTATTAAATCTAAATACCTTAAAATATGAAAAAACTGTAAGACCCAAATTAAAGATTGTTCAAGATGCAAAACCAATTCAAAATATTGGTAAAAGATTATCTTTTTTGGTTTCAGGAAATGAAAGAGAGAATTTATTTCTAAGAGATTACTTTTCGTTACTTTTTAATTATTCAGCTGAAATGGCCCCAGAAATATCCTCTTCATTTTATCAAATAGATGATGCAATGAGAACAGGCTATTTTTGGGATTATGGTCCATTTGAGTTATGGGACCTATTAGGGTTTAAAAAGGGACTTGAATTAATTGAAAATTCAGGTTATACTATCCCAGATTGGATAAAAATAATGAGAGATGAAAAAATAATTTCTTTCTATAAGTTTGAATCAGGAAAAAAGAAATATTTTGATTTAGAATCAAAATCATACCTTCCTGTTCCTAGTGCCGATAATTATATAATTCTAGATTCTTTTAGAGAGAATAAACCAATTATTAAAAATAGTGAATGTACAGTTCATGATGTTGGAGACGGAGTTATGTGCATCGAGTTTACAAGCAAAAGTAATTCAATTGGTGAAGGAATTGGACATGGGATTAATAAAGCTATAAAAATGGCTGAAGAGGAAGGTTGGAAAGGAATTGTAATAGGAAATAATGCAAAACAGTTTTCTGTAGGAGCAAACCTAATGAATATTGGTATGTTAGCAATGCAAAAACAATTTGATACTTTAGATAAAGCAATAGATGAATTTCAAAGTTTAAATATGAGAATTAGAACCTCCAAAATTCCCATTGTTGTTGCAACTCAAGGATATGTTTTTGGAGGTGGCTGTGAAATAGCAATGCATTGTGATGCTGGAATATACGCAGCAGAATCATATATAGGATTACCTGAGGTTGGAGTTGGCTTGTTGCCTGCAGGAGGAGGTGTTAAAGAGTTAGCATTAAGAGCTTCAAATAAGTTTTTTGAGGGAGATGTAAAAATACCAACTCTAATTGATCATTTTAAAACAATAGCTACTGCTACTATTTCTACTTCAGCTTACGAGGCATATAATTTAGGATTCTTAATAAAAGAAAGGGATAATGTGTGTTGTAATGTCCAGAGAAATATTGGCGAGGCAAAAATGAAAGTTCTTCAGATGTCATTAAATTATGTTCCTCCTTCAGTTCGAAATGATGTAGAGGTACTTGGAAGATCTGGTTTAAGCGTTTTATTCTCAGCTATCAATGAATTCCATCTTGGTGGATATATGTCTGATTATGATGTAGTAATTGCTCGTCAAATTGCTTCAATCATTACAGGTGGAGATCTAACTAGTCCCCAAAAAGTTACCGAAACTTACCTCCTTGAGCTTGAAAGAGAAGGAATGTTATCATTACTTGGAAACCAAAAAACAATAGATAGAATTCAATACTTATTAATGAATAATAAACCTCTAAGAAATTAAAAAAATAGAATAATGGAAGCATATATTATAAAAGGATTTAGATCTGCAGTTGGTAAAGCCAAAAAAGGTGGTTTCAAAAATTATCGCTCAGATGACTTGGCAGTTGACGTAATTAGTCACCTCGTCTCAAAGGTTCCATCCCTCGATACTAAGAAAGTTGATGATGTGATTGTTGGATGTGCAAATCCCGAGGGAGAGCAAGGTCTTCAGATAGGTAGATTAATTGGAGCCCGTGCCCTTGGAAAAGAAGTTCCGGGGATTACTATCAATAGATATTGTGCATCTGGTTTAGAGTCTATATCTATGGCTGTTGGAAAAATTAAAGCTGGATTTGGTCACATATACATTGCAGGGGGGACCGAGAGCATGAGTATGATTCCAATGACTGGTTATAAATTGGCTCCAAGTTACAAGGCTAATATTGAAAATATTAATTATCATGTTTCAATGGGAGCAACTGCTGAAGCAGTAGCTGAAAAGTACAATATTTCTAGACAAATGGCTGATGAATTTTCAGTTAATTCTCATGCTAAGGCAGTTAAAGCAATAGACTCAAAAAAGTTTGAAGATGAAATTGTTCCTATCAAAGTTGATGAGATTTTTTTCAAGGATGGGAAAAAAGTAGTGAGTAGTCACACCGTTAATGTTGATGAAGGTGTGCGTCGTGATACAACAATTGAAGGTCTCGCCCATTTAAGACCTGCTTTTAAACAAAAAGGTGTTGTGACTGCAGGAAATGCCTCTCAAACTTCAGATGGAGCAGCATTCACTCTTGTAGTAAGTGAAAAAATAGTTAAAGAGTTAAATCTTGAACCTATCGCAAGATTAGTTAGTTGCGCTGTCGGAGGGGTTGATCCACTATATATGGGTATTGGACCATGTGTTGCTATTCCAAAAGCATTAAATCAAGCCGGCTTAAAAATTAAAGATATTGAACAAACAGAATTAAATGAAGCTTTTGCAACCCAAGCATTGGCAGTCATTAACCAGTCTGGATTAGATCCAAAATCTGTTAACGTGAATGGTGGTGCGATAGCACTAGGACATCCATTAGGTTGTACAGGTGCAAAATTATCTATTCAGCTTTTAAATGAGATGAAAAGAAGGGATCAGAGATATGGTATGGTTACAGCTTGTGTTGGAGGAGGTCAAGGTATTGCTGGTATTTTTGAACGGCTTTAAAATTTAAAGTTTCTTAATAACATAGGTCACAACACCCCATATTATTAGTTGGTTTTCTTCTGTAACTTTTAAAGCTTTATATTTTTTATTTTCAGGCATCAAGTATATGCATTCATTTTCCACTTTCAGTCTTTTTACTGTGAATTCACCATCCACATAACAAACAGCAATCTTACCATTATCTGGTTCTTGGCTTCTATCGATTACAATTAAATCTCCATCATCTAAACCCGCTCCCTGCATAGATTGGCCAACTACCCTTGCATAAAATGTAGCAGATTCATTTTTAACCACTTCTTGGTCAATACTAATTTTAGATTCTTTGAAATCATCTGCAGGTGATGGAAACCCAGCTGAGATACTTTCACCTGCTAATGATAGATGTTTTGTTTTTTTTGTTTCGGCACCAAAAAACTTTAATTTCTTCATATTTATCACCTCACTTTTATAATTTCATTCAATAAAGTTGTGAATTTAGGTGAAAGTTTCTGTTGTTTCATTTTCCAAACACGGCTAAGATCCTGATTCCCTAGTTTTATTTGATGTCCTCCATATTTATAATTTATATTATCTATAGCTTTCATGAGTTTGTCATGTCTAGTTATATTTGATTCAAATAAATTGAGTTGACGATTTTCTTTTGGTCTTAAATCTAAAACTATTACTCCAGCTTTTTTGTAGTCTATACCAGGTTTAAAAATTTTTCTTAATGCAAATACAGCCTGTTTACTAATTATTAAACTGGAGTTGGTTGAGTAGGGTAAGTCTACTACCAAGCTATTGCTGTATTGTATATCTTTTTTAAATGGGTCACTTCTTAAAAAAACTAATAAACTAGTACAGTAACTACTTTGTTTTCTAAGTTTTTCGGCACAGCTAGTTGCAAAAGTTGAAATACGTTCTTCTATGTCTANGAGATGCGTTAATCTAGATTCAAAACTTCTTGTTGTGGCAATTGATTTTTTTTTAGATCTAATTTCCTCTAATTTAATAAATGGTGAACCAGATAAATCTTTTTTTAATCTGAGACCTATAACGCTCATATTTTTCTTGACCCATTGATCAGATAAGGAAGTAAATTCAAAAGCATTTTTAACCCCAATGGAATGAAGTAGTTTACTTTGCCTTCGGCCAACACCCCATACGTCTTCTACAGGAGTCCACTTAAGAGCTTTCATTATTTTTTCTTGACTGTCTAAGGCATACACTCCTAATGTTTTAGTATTAAATTTTTTAGCAATTTTATTAGCTATTTTTGCTAACGATTTAGTGGGAGCTAAACCAATTGAAACCGGAATCCCAGTCCATTGATTAATTTGTTTTCTCATTTTATGGCTTTCTTTTACAATATCAAAATATTTAGAATTATTAAACTTTAAAAAAGCTTCGTCAATACTATATATTTCTACATTAGGGGTAAAATGTTCTAGTATACTCATTACCCTTCTACTCATGTCACCATAAAGTGCATAGTTTGACGAAAAAACCTTAATATTATACTTTTTAAATTCTTTTTTATATTTAAAAGCAGGAGCCCCCATAGGAATTTTTAACTTTTTTGCTTCATTACTTCTAGAAATAACACAACCATCATTATTTGACAACACTACTACCGGTTT
This sequence comes from Flavobacteriaceae bacterium, assembly GCA_002713495.1. Taxonomy (GTDB): domain Bacteria; phylum Bacteroidota; class Bacteroidia; order Flavobacteriales; family Flavobacteriaceae; genus Marivariicella. Next base: position 12,670 of record PATA01000016.1, on the reverse strand, counting down.
TTCATTAAAAATTGGTTGAAAAACTCTTTCACAGGAGACATAAAAATTGTTACAATCAATTAATCCAAACATAACACAAAAGTCAAAAAAATATTTGGTGATTTAATCTTTTTTAGGATACTTTTTTGTTTTTTGTTATTCACATTTTAATTCTACGTTAATTTCAAAAAATTATACAGAAAATTTATTTAATTTATTAATCATTAACATGCATTATTTATAAATGATTAATTTTACATTAATGATAATTCTTAGAATCTAATTCATGGACAATTATTCATTTTTAAATACTGCCCATACTAGTTATTTTGAAGAGCAGTATGACAGATATTTAAAGGCTCCCGATACTATAGAGCCAAGTTGGAGAGCTTTTTTTCAAGGATTCGATTTTGGAATAGAAACAGGCGCTGATGTTTTAGAAAATGAAGAGGTTCCGGAGTCAGTACGTAAAGAGTTTCAGGTTATTAAATTAATAGACGGATATCGAACTAGAGGCCACTTATTTACAAAAACAAATCCAGTTAGAGAGAGACGTAAATATTCTCCAACATTAGATATTGAAAATTTTGGTTTATCTGAATCTGATTTAGATACTACATTTAATGCAGGATCTATAATGGGAATTGGTCCAACTAGTTTAAAAAATATTATAGTTCATTTAAAAAAGGTTTATTGTGATGCGATAGGAATAGAATACATGTATATTCGTAATCCTAAAAAATTAAGTTGGATCCAAGAAAGACTTAACATCAATGTGAATTCCCCAAACTTTTCATCTGATGAAAAGAAACATATTTTAAATAAGCTTAGCCAAGCAGTAAATTTTGAAAACTTTTTACATACAAAATATGTTGGTCAAAAGCGGTTTTCACTAGAAGGAGGAGAGTCATTAATACCTGCACTCGATTCCTTAATTTTAGCAGCCGATGATTTAGGGGTTGAAGAATTTGTTATGGGAATGGCACATAGAGGAAGACTTAATACATTGGCTAATATTTTTGGAAAATCAACAAAGGACATATTTAGTGAGTTTGATGGTAAAGATTACGATGATGATGTTTTTGATGGAGATGTTAAATACCATATGGGATGGACTTCAAAAATAGATCCAAATAAAGACGGAAAAAAAATCAATATAAGTCTTGCACCAAACCCTTCACATTTAGAAACTGTAGGAGCAGTTGTTCAAGGTATTGCAAGGGCAAAACTTGAAAATAGTTATTCAAATGACACTTCCAAAGTATTACCAATAATAGTTCATGGTGATGCAGCTATTGCTGGACAAGGATTAGCATATGAAATAGTTCAAATGGCAAGTCTCAAGGGTTATTCAACTGGAGGTACTGTTCACATAATTGTTAATAATCAGATTGGCTTCACAACAAACTATTTAGATGCAAGGTCAAGTACCTATTGTACTGATGTTGGTAAAGTAACTTTATCTCCCGTGATGCATGTTAATGCGGATGATGTTGAGGCTGTTGTTCATGCAGTTCTTTTGGCCTTAAATTATAGAATGAAATTTAATAGTGATGTATTTATAGATTTACTTGGATACAGAAAGTATGGTCATAATGAAGGAGATGAACCAAGATTTACTCAGCCAAAACTTTACAAAAATATCTCTAAACACCCTAATTCTAGAGATATTTATGCATCTAAACTAATTGAGAGTGGTATAATCAATGAAAATTATTTGAAAACTTTAGAGAAGAATTATAAATCTTCTTTAGAAAAAAATCTTACTGATTCAAGAAAATTAAAAAAAACAGTGATTAATCCATTTATGTATGATGAATGGAAAAATATTGCACCATATATTGAGAGAGTTGACGAGTTTGCGATGAAAAAGCAAGTAGTCACAAAAGTTTGTATCGAATCACTTACAGAGGTTGCTAATGCTATTTGTAAAACACCAGGTGATAAAAAATTTTTAAGGAAGGCAGAACGATTAATTTCTGAACGAAAAAAAATGTTTTTTGATAATAAAGTTTTGGATTGGGGCATGGGAGAATTACTTGCTTATGGAACACTCTTGTCGGAAGGACATGATGTAAGACTGTCTGGTCAAGATGTTGAACGAGGCACATTTTCTCACCGTCATGCAATTTTAGTAGAGGAGGAATCGGAAGAGGAAATAATATTGTTAAATAAAATTAAAAATGACCAAGGGAGATTTAGAATTTATAATTCATTATTATCTGAATATGGTGTACTAGGTTATGATTATGGTTATTCAATGGCTAGTCCTAATGCACTCACAATATGGGAGGCACAGTTTGGAGATTTTTCAAATGGAGCGCAAATAATCATTGACCAATACATTACTTCTGCAGAAGATAAGTGGAAATTACAAAATGGAATAGTTTTATTATTACCCCATGGATATGAAGGACAAGGTGCCGAACACTCTTCAGCAAGAGTTGAGAGATATTTACAAATGTGTGCAAAAGATAATATGTTTGTAGTAAACTGTACAACACCAGCAAATTTATTTCATGTATTGAGAAGACAATTAAAAGCNAAATACAGAAAACCTCTNATTATCTTTTCACCTAAAAGTTTGCTTCGACATCCANATGCAGTNTCNAAAATTAGTGATTTTACTAATTCAAGTTTNAAAACAATAATTGATGATTTTGAAGTTGATANAAACAATATCAAAACTGTAGTATTTTGCTCTGGAAAATTTTATTATGATCTCTTAAAAGAGAGAAAAATAAAGAAAAGAGAACATGATGTTGCTTTAATTAGGGTTGAACAATTATTCCCATTGCCTGAAAAAGAAATTAAAAACATAATGATAAAATACAAATCTTCGGATGATTTTGTATGGGCTCAAGANGAACCAAGAAATATGGGGGCTTGGAGTCATTTATTATTACATTTACCTGAAGCAACTAAAATGAGAGTTGCAAGTAGAAGNATGTATGGTGCTCCAGCAGCTGGAAGCTCCACCAGATTTAATAAACGTCACCAAGAAGTAATAGAGTATGTTTTTGATAGTTCAAAGGATAATCAAAAAAGAAAAAACAAAAATTAAAAGTTTATAAAATGATACTAGAAATGAAAGTACCTTCTCCTGGAGAATCAATTACTGAGGTAGAAATTGCCCAGTGGTTAGTTAAAGATGGGGATTACGTTGAAAAAGATCAAGCAGTAGCTGAAGTTGATTCAGACAAGGCAACTCTTGAACTTCCAGCGGAAGTAAGCGGGACAATAATTCTAAAAGCTGAAGAAGGAGACGCAGTAAATGTTGGAGAAGTAGTCTGCACCATTGATACTGAAGGTAAACCAGCAAAAGGCATTATTGAACCTAAAACTGAAATCAAAAATCTTGATCCTATTCAAAAGGAAACAGCGCAAACTAAAAATTATGCAACAGGTACGCCTTCTCCTGCTGCAAAAAAAATTATTTCTGAAAAAAATATTGATATATCNTCTGTTGTAGGATCTGGAAGAGATGGAAGAATAACTAAATCAGANGTTGAAAAAGCTAAACCTTCAATGGGTACANNACCTATTGNTGGAGAAAGAAAATCAGAAAGTAAAAAAATGTCATTATTGAGAAGAAAAGTAGCTGAAAGATTAGTATCTGCAAAAAATCAAACAGCAATGTTGACAACTTTCAATGAGGCTGATTTATCTAATATATTTCACATCAGAAAAGAACATAAAGAAGCTTTCATTTCCAAACATGATGTTAATCTTGGATTTATGAGTTTTTTTACTAAAGCAGTTGTCAGAGCACTAAAAATGTATCCGGATGTTAACTCAATGATTGATGGTGATCATCAAATAACATATGATTATTGTGATATATCTGTTGCCGTATCTGGCCCTAAGGGGTTAATGGTCCCAGTAGTAAGAAATGCCGAGAACCTAGCCTTTAGTCAAATTGAATCTGAAATAAAAAGACTTGCAGTAGCTGCTAGAGATGGGAAAATTACTGTTGATGATATGACGGGTGGAACATTTACAATATCCAATGGTGGTGTTTTTGGATCAATGTTATCTACACCAATAATTAACCCTCCTCAATCTGCAATTTTAGGAATGCACAATATTATTGAGCGTCCAGTTGTAATAATGGGCAAGGTTGAAATACGTCCTATGATGTATTTAGCCCTTTCTTATGATCATAGAATAATTGATGGTAAAGAGTCTGTTGGTTTTTTAGTAGCTGTTAAAGANGCACTNGANGATCCAATTAATTTATTGATGGGAAATAATTTAAAAAAAGCATTAGAGCTTTAAATATATAATTTCATCTTTTCAAAGTTCAGTACTGCATTATTTCTCAAAAGAAAATCTACACCTATAATTCCATCTATANTTNTATTGTCTNTTTTATTTAAAGCAGTATTTATTGGTCCCATATCGATTAGAAGAAAGTTTAGTTTATCAATCACTTTTTTATTGTAACTAAACTCCCCCTTTTTTGTTTTATATGCATNAAATTTTTCATTACCTGCTCCTGAAGCAGAATAAGATTTTTTAAATTTTTTTAATTTAAACTTATCTTTTTTTTCTAGATCTATGCATGAGTTTGAAGCTCCACTGTCAATTAAAAAAAATCCTGTNACATTATTCAGTTCTATTTTACAATATAAATGTTTAGATTCAAGAGAATATAATTTTAGAGAGATCTTATGGTTTATATCAGGTGTTAACATTTTCTAACAATTTCTTTTTGCTAATGTAGTACTTTTACAATGTGAAATTAATAGATACTCATACTCATTTATATGTTGAGCAATTTGATAAGGATCGAGATGATCAAATCAAAACTGCAATATCAAATGGAATTAATAAATTTTTTCTTCCTGCAATAGACAAGACTTATACGGATAAAATGTTGAGNCTGAAATCTAAGTACCCAGAAAATATTTTTCTTATGACTGGGTTACATCCAACCCATGTNAATAACCAATATGATGAGGAGCTAAAGCATGTAAAAGAAAATCTTGATTTAAATGAATTTTGTGCAATAGGGGAAATTGGTATTGATTTATACTGGGATAAGACAAATTTATTAAATCAGCAAAATGTATTTAAAAAACAAATTTCATGGGCAAAAGAATATGACTTACCAATAGTTATTCATTGTAGAGAAGCTTTTGATGAAGTATTTGAAATTTTAGAGGAAAATAAAAGCGAAAGACTTAGAGGTATATTCCATTGTTTTACGGGNACAATNAATCAAGCAAAAAAAGCTATTGATTTNAATATGAAGCTAGGAATTGGTGGTGTAATTACTTTTAAAAATGGAAAAATTGATAAATTTATTAAGGACATCCCCATCGATTCAATTGTTCTTGAAACNGANGCTCCTTATATAGCTCCAGTTCCTCACAGAGGCAAAAGAAATGAAAGTAGCTATTTACCTATTATTGCAAAAAAAGTAGCGGAATGCTACAATGTTTCTTTAGAATATATTGCAAAAAAAACTACTGANACAGCAAACTCTATTTTTAATAATAAGCAATANTTAAACCNTTATAATTTCTAGGTGACTCANTCTATTTTTTGTTATTTAGCATTCTAANTTAGAGAGGTGGCCGAGCGGTCGAAGGCGCACGCCTGGAAAGTGTGTATACGCCAAAAGCGTATCGAGGGTTCGAATCCCTTCCTCTCTGCTNAATTAGATGTTGGTNTAANCNNTANTATTTTGTGGGGGTTTGTTTTTCTTCGTAAGATTTAGCAATAATTTATAGATATATCCATAAAGTTTATTAAACAAATATTACTAAATTTAAATATACATAATATTGAAAAAAATCAAATCTTTTGATGTTATCATTGTTGGTGGCGGATTGGCCGGACTCACTAGCGCTATTCATTTATCTAAATTTAAAAAACAAGTGTTGGTTATAGAAAAACAATCATACCCAAAACACAAGGTTTGCGGCGAGTATATATCCAACGAAGTAATTCCGTATCTGAATTCATTAGAAATTGATCCTATCAAGGAGGGTGCAAAAAAAATTAATAAAGTTCATGTTAGTACAACAAACGGTAGCCTAATAAAAGGCGATCTTCCACTTGGAGGTTTTGGAATGAGCCGTTATTTTTTTGATAATTTATTGTTAAAAAAAGCATGTCTTAATGGAGTAAAAGTTATAAAAGACTCCGTAATGTCGATTATTTTTCAAAATGATATATTCATTATAAAAACAAAAAGCTCTGACATATTCAAAAGCAAGATTGCAATTGGTGCTTATGGTAAAAGATCAGATTTGGACATAAAGATGAATAGAAAATTCATTCGAAAAAAGTCACCTTACTTGGCCGTTAAATCACACGCAAAAGGTAAATTTCCTGATGACTTAATAGGATTACATAATTTTAAAGGAGGATATTGTGGTGTGTCTAAAGTGGAAAACAATTCAATAAATTTATGCTACATCACTGAATACAGTTCATTTAAAAAACACAAAAATATTTCTGATTTTCAAAAACAAGTAGTATTTAAAAATAAACATTTAAGAAAAATTTTTAAGGAATCTACCTCTTTATTTAAAAAATCCTTGACGATAAGTCAAATATCATTCGAAACGAAAAATCCTATAGAGAATCATATTATTATGTGCGGTGATACTGCAGGTGTGATTCATCCGTTATGTGGAAATGGAATGGGAATGGCCATCTTAAGTTCAAAATTAGCAAGTGAATTGATAATTCAATTTTTAAATGGGGAAATTAAAAATAGAGAGGATTTAGAAAATCAATATTTAATGAGTTGGAATAAAGAATTTAAAACAAGATTAAAAATGGGGCATTTTATTGCATGGTTATTTAGAAGTGAAATTATTTCACAAATCACTTATTCAATTATAAAAATGATTCCATTTTTATTACCAAAGATGATTCAATTTACCCATGGAAAGCAGATTAAAATAATATGAGTTTTTTTGTTAACACTTCATATCGATCTACCAAAATGGAAATTATGGATGATTTTAGTATAAAAGGAGTTGTTTACAGGGACACATTAGACAAGCTAGAGTTAATTAATAGGCTTTTGGGAGGAAATAAAGTAACAATTACAGGCCTAAAAAAACTTCTTCAAAATCAACCCAAAAATAAAGTCATTAGAATTATAGACCTTGGCTGTGGTAATGGTGACATTTTAAGAGATATAGCTATGTTTGGTAGAAAAGAAAATTATTTATTTAAACTTGTTGGAATTGACGCAAATGCCGCAGCAATTGATTATGCAACTGAATTATCAAAATCGTATCCAGAAATTAATTTTAAAAAGATTGATATTTTCTCAGATAATTTTAAAAAACAAGAGTATGACATCGCTTTGTGTACATTATTTATCCACCATTTTAGCAATGATGAAATTATATCTATTTTAAGTACTATTTTAAAGAATTCATCAATTGGTATTGTTATAAATGATTTACATAGAAATATATTAGCATACTATCTTTTTAAGTTTATAGGGTATTTTATAAAAAATAAGATGGTAATAGAAGATGGATTAATTTCAATATTAAAGGCTTTTAAAAGAGAGGAGCTGGAGACTATCTCTACACAAATGAAAGTTGGTTTTTCAATTAAATGGAAATGGGCTTTTCGTTATCTGTGGTTATTAAAAAAAAATATTAAATAAAGTTTTATAAATATTTACACAATGAGTATAAAAATAATATCTGTTGCTAAGCATTTACCAAAATACGTCCGAAAAACAAAAGATATTATTCCTTATGTCAAAAATTGGGTCAAAGGACAAGAAGAAAGATTTCAAAGAAAAGTTATAAAAATGTTTGAGGGTGCTGGTGTAGATAAACGTTATTCAATTATGGATATTGATGATGTTTTTTTCAATTCATCTTTTGAAGAGAAAAATAATATCTACATGAAAGAGATAACAAAACTTGCAGAGGAATCATTGAAAAAATCCCTAAAAAAAGTAATTTTAAAACCAACAGATATTGACTACATCATTACCGTTAGCTGCACAGGAATAATGATTCCATCTGTGGATGCATATTTAATTAACAATTTAAAAATGAAACATGATATCATTCGTCTTCCAGTAACGGAAATGGGTTGTGTTGCAGGGGTTTCAGGAATTATTTACGCAAAAAACTTCTTGAAATCTAACCCTAATAAAAGAGCGGCTGTGGTTTCAGTTGAGGCCCCCACAGCAACCTTTCAATTAGAAGATTTTTCAATGTCAAATATTGTAAGTGCAGCGATTTTTGGAGATGGCGCTTCATGCGTTATTCTATCTTCATACGATGAGGATATTGGACCTAAAGTTATTGATGAATCAATGTACCATTTTTACAACTCAATTGATATCATGGGTTTTAAATTAGTTAATACAGGTTTGGAAATGATACTTGATAAGAAAGTTCCAGAGACAATTTCAAATCATTTTTCAAAAATAATTTATCATTTTTTAAAGCGAAATAGCTTAAAAATTGAAGATATAAATCATTTGATTTTTCATCCAGGAGGAAAAAAAATTGTAAATACTGTTGAAAATTTATTCAAGTCATTTGGAAAAAATATTGATGATACGAAAGAAGTTTTAAAATTATACGGTAATATGTCAAGTGCCACAGTTTTGTATGTATTAGAGATATTCATGGATAAAAATATACAAAAAGGTGATAAAGGACTGATGTTAAGTTTTGGCCCTGGATTTACTGCTCAAAGAATATTATTAGAATGGTAAAAGAATTTAAAAATAAAAATGAATGGGCATTAATATTAGGGGGATCAACTGGGTTGGGTTTAGCAACAGCAGTAAAATTAGCTAAACATGGAATGAATATTTGTATTATACACAGAAATTTGAGATCTGAATTAGATGAAATAGAAAAAAACTTCAAAATAATTACAAAGGAACGAGTTTCCTTTGCAAGTTACAATATTGACGCTTTTCAGTCAGATAAGAGACAAAAATTCATCCAAAATTTAAAAATAGAATTGGGTGAAGGTAAAATAAAAATCCTAGTACATAGCATTGCAAAAGGTAATTTAAAACCCATGGTTTCAAATTCAAAATCAACATTAGAAGCGGATGATTTTCGATTAACCATACAAACGATGGGAATAAGTCTTTACGAATGGGTTAAATTAATTTTTGAGGCTAAAATGTTTTCAAATGACTCTAGAGTGGTTAGCTTTACAAGTGAGGGCAACAAAAAGGCATGGAAAAGTTATGCTGCTATATCTGCGGCAAAAGCTACATTAGAAGCTATAACAAGAAATATTGCATTAGAATTTGCTCCATTCGGAATAAGAACAAATTGTATTCAAGCTGGAGTAACTGATACATCTTCTTTTAGAATGATTCCAAAAAGTGATAAAATAAAAGAATACACTTTAAAACGTAATCCATTCAAAAGATTAACAACACCTGAGGATATTGCTAACGTAGTATATTTATTGTGTAAGGATGAGGCTAGGTGGATTAATGGAACTACAGTAACTGTTGATGGAGGGGAACATATTAATTAAGTTTATCCTAGATTAAAAATTAAGAGTTTTGAAAAAAGAAAATATTATAAAACTTTTACCATATCAGTCCCCATTTATGTTTGTGGAGAAAATAACAAACATATCAAAAAGTGGAATCGAAGGATATTATACTTTCAAGAAGGATGAATATTTTTATTCGGGACATTTTAAAAATAATCCTATTACCCCTGGAGTGATTCTAATTGAGGTAATGGCCCAAATAGGTCTGGTTTGTCTTGGGATATATTTATTAAATAATGAGATTGATTTGAAAAAAAAACCTCAAATTGCGCTTACATCAAATCAAATAGACTTTTTTTTATCAGTCAAACCAAAAGAAAAAGTAAGGGTTGTATCAGAAAAAGTATTTTTTAGATTTAACAAATTAAAATGTAGGGTTCAAATGTTCAATAGCAAGCAGCAGTTGGTCAGTAGAGGAACAATATCTGGTATGGTAAAAACCAATTGAGTATGAAAAATAGAGTTGTAATTACTGGAATGGGTGTAGTAGCTCCTAATGCAATTGGATTAGACAAATTCCTTGGAGCAATTAAGCAGGGAAAATCAGGAATTACCTTTCATCAAAAGTTAGAGGACTTGAACTTTTCGTGTTGTATTGGAGGAATTCCACCAATAACTCAAGAATTAAAAAGTCAATACCTATCACCATTACAATTACGTGGTTTTAATAGTTCTGGAATTTTATATGGATGTATTGCTGGTATGGATGCATGGAGAGATGCAGGATTTAAAATTAACAAAGACTCATTTATTGATTATAACACTGGAATGGTGTTTGGCTCAGGGACTTCTGGAGTTGATAAATTTAGAGAGGCAATATACCAANTAGATAACCAAAAAGTAAAACGTCTTGGAAGCACNGTTGTAGTTCAAACTATGGGAAGTGGAATAAGTGCATATTTAGGTGGAATTTTAGGACTAGGAAATCAGGTTACCACTAACTCGTCTGCTTGCACAACCGGGACAGAGGCATTATTAATGGGGTTTGAAAGGATACAATCTGGTAAAGCGATAAGAATGTTAGTTGGGAGTTGTAGTGACGACGGTCCATATATTTGGGGTGGATTTGACGCAATGAGAGTTATGACATACCAACACAATCAGACTCCAACAAAAGGTTCTAAGCCAATGAGTGCTGAAGCGTCAGGATTTGTCCCGGGGAGTGGAGCTGGAGCTCTGGTCTTGGAGTCATTAAAAAGCGCATTAGATAGAAAAGCAGAAATTTATGCCGAGGTTTTGGGAGGAAATTTAAATTCTGGAGGACAAAGAAACGGTGGGACAATTACTGCTCCAAACTCAGAGGCTGTACAAAAATGTATTATTGATGCTATGAAAGATGCATGTGTAAAAAGTGAACATGTTGATGCTATTAATGGTCACCTGACAGCTACTTCAAAAGACACTCTGGAAATAGAAAACTGGACAAAAGCCATGAAAAGAAAGGGAGATAAATTCCCAATGATAAACTCACTAAAATCAATGACTGGTCATTGTTTAGCGGCAGCAGCTGCAATAGAAAGCGTCGCAACAGTTCTTCAATTAAAACATCAATTTATTTTTCCGAATATAAATTGCGAGAAAATACACCCTGAAATTTTAAAATTAATACCAAAAGACAAAATTCCAATTAAGATGTTGAAAATGAAATTAAACATAATTGCTAAGGCAAGTTTTGGTTTTGGTGATGTTAATGGATGTATTATTTTTAAGAGATATTAAAAATTANTTNGTTTGATNGTAAACATGACATTATAAATTATTTNAATTAAACAAAAATTAAACACAANATAAATGAAAAGGAAAGTAATTATAAATTCATTAAAAAAAATTATTAAACCATACATTCAAGATCAAAAAGCCTTTGAAAACCTNTCTGAGGAAACCGATTTTATCAATGACTTAAAGATAAACTCAGCCAATTTAGTTGATATTATTCTTGATGTAGAGGATGAATATGGTATTGAGATTGATAACGAATCTATGGAAAAAATGCTTTCTGTTAAGTCTGCAATTGACATCATTGAAATAAAATTACAACAACCTTGATTGGAAATGATATTGTTGACCTATCTATTGCTGAGAAGGAAAGCAATTGGTGTCGAAAAAACTTTTTAAAAAAACTATTTACAGACAATGAGCAGAGACTCATATTTTCGTCTAAAAATTCATTTAATTTGGTTTGGAGATTTTGGAGCATGAAAGAAGCNGCATATAAGATATATACACAAATTAATGGAACCCGTTTTTTTGCTCCAAAAAAATTTGATTGCATACTAGTTTCAAAAGTAGAGGGATTAGTTTATTTTAATTACGAAATTTTTTATACAATATCAATTTTAAACAACAATTTCATCTCTTCCATTGCATACACAGACAAAAATATAAATACTTATACTGANTTTGTAAAACCTAAATACATTAACTCGAAGATCAAAATAAAATTAGAGGAGTTAACANAATTCTCATCTANNAAGATNAAACAAAAAAAATTAAAAAATGGAGCTCCAATATATTACCATGAGGATACAATATTAACAAAGTCTTGCTCTATTTCACATCATGGAAATTATGGTATATTTTCATTAATACATTATTAATTTTTTTTAACAAATATTAAATAATAGTTCAAGAGCCTTCCTCTGTGCTAAATTAGAGGTTGGTTTTAATCAGTAATAGACTCGTAGATTACTCTTATAAGCATTCTTATTCCATCATCATTTTTTAATTTATCATACTTTGGAACACCNGCTAATCTAAATTCTCTTAAATCGTTTAATANCTCTGGATGGAATTGAAAACTAAATGATCTTCTGATGTCTTTTGTTTCGTAGTCCATATAGTTAATACAAGTGGCTGCAACCTCAGTACATTTTTTACCTTCAGCAAAAGTTGAACAGACTATTTCTATCGAAGTAGGAAGTTTTAAAAGCCATGCATTCTCTGACACTGATAACTCCTTTCTAGCTGGAAAAAGAGCATTTCTTAATTCTCCATAAGCCCAATTAGAAAACAAAATTGCCTCTTCATTGACTTCATCACTATGAAACATTACAATGTTTAAATTTTTTTCATATGTAATTGATTGTTCTATAATCCCGATGTCAAGTTCACTTGAAAGATCATGATACATTAGTAATTTTTGAAAATCTGAACTTGGATGATC
>PATA01000015.1 GCA_002713495.1 Flavobacteriaceae bacterium | reverse complement strand
AGAATAATCTAAATCTTTATCTTTTACGATCAGATCTAAAATTGGTTTAAATCTTGAATAATCCGCTCTTCTCTCGGTTATAATGAATATTTTTATCATAATAAATTAGTTTAAATCATCAAAATTATTGTAAATATTTGACAAGTCTTGATTTGATTTTTGTGACAAAAACATGTTCAACATGTCATGGTTAAATTTATCATATACTAATATTAAATGTTCAATCGGTTATAGTGCCTTTACAAAAATAATTTATTTAATGAAAATCTGAATATTTAACATGTTCACCAATTTTAAATGATTTATTAGAAATTTTTCCTAAAAGATCATTAAATTTTTCAGCAGGTATTTCACCTGTTCCTGGTCGTTTAACCCATATGTTTTCATAAGAAAATACATCTCCGGATTTAATTTCCTTAATAGTTACTACCGTTGAAAAGGCAAAATTTGAGGTTATTTTTTCTTCCATTGCCGCCTCTTTTTTACCCCCAAGCATTGATTTAATATTTTTTGAGCTTTGAATTAATTCCTTGCATGTCAATTCATCCATTGAACAAATAATATCAGGTCCAACTCTATCCATTGTATCAGTAAAATGTCTTTCTATGATTGAAGCACCAAGTGCTATAGCTGAATAGGAAGAAAGATTATTAATTGTATGATCACTCAATCCCACCGGTACTCCTGGAAAGACTTTCATTAATTTTTGCATTCCACCTAATCTTACTAAATTAAAGGGGGTTGGATATAAGTTTGTAGTATGAAGAAGAGCATATTGAAGTTTATTTTTTTTTATTATATCAACACTTTTACTTACACTTTCTATTGAATTCATCCCTGTACTCAAAATTATTGGTTTTTTAAACTTACATATGTATTCAACTAACGGATAATTATTACATTCACCACTTCCTATTTTGAAAGCCGGAACATCCATTGAAACTAGCCTGTCAACTGCTGCTCTAGAAAAAGGAGTTGAAATGAAGATCATTCCAGATTTCTCTACATAATTTTTAAGCTCTAATTCATCTTCATAATTCAAAGAACACTCTTGCATAATTTGGAATATGGATTTCTCAGAATTCCCTGGGATTACTTTTTTGGCTTCTGGACTCATCTCATCTTCGACTATATGCGTTTGATGTTTTACAATTTCAACACCAGCTCTTTTTGCACTATCGACCATCTTTTTTGCGATATTTATGTCTCCATTGTGATTAATTCCAATCTCCGCAATGATTAGTGGAGGATATTTTATTCCTATATCTCTGTTTTTTATTCTCATTTGGTTACAATTAATGAATGTAAAGTTTTGTTCCATAAATCATGATTTATGGTTTTTGAGATTTTAATTGAATTTAAGCTAAACTGCATTTTTTCAGCCTTGGGCAATAAAATAAATTTTCTAATTGCAGTAATCATGGAATTATAATCCAAGGGATCAAAAACAAATCCATTTTTACCACTTTTTACTAAATCTATTGATCCACAGTTTTTTGATATCAAAACAGGAAGTCCTAATGCAGTCATTTCATGTGTAACAACTCCCCATGGTTCAAATTTACTTGGAAGACAAAAAACATCTGATTTATTAGCTATATTAATAATCTCCTTTTGATTAAGTAATCCTCTGTAATTAACAAACTTAAATTGTAATAACTTATCTTTCAAATAACCGCTACCAATTATATTGATTTTATGCTCCAAATTATCCTTTTTATTTATAATATCTATTGCCTCTACAAATCTTAGAATATTTTTTTCATCCACAAGTCTTCCAATAAATAAAAAAGTAATTTTTTTTCCATAAAATTTATGTTTTTTTGAACTATCAAAGAAAATTTTATCTGCTACATAAAATCCATCGTAAATATTTTCGTTATCATAACCAATATCTAATGCAAATTTTCTTTGTAAATGTCCTACACCCCAAAATTTATCAAAATATCTTTTATAGAGAAAAAAACTGAATATTCTAATAATAAATTGTTTAATAGAATTTGTATAAATTGAATCTTGAACCGTAACTGTTTTGCATATTTTCTTAATTTTTTTGGCAACGTACAAGTAATCCTTATACATTCTTCCTGAAATTAAAATTAAGTCAGGATTTAAACTAAAACAATAATCGTATAAGTGCTGTTTTAGAGAAAATTTATTTTTTTGTTTTAATGTATAATTAGCATTTTTGTTCACAATGACAGTTTTAAATATAGAATCATAAACTATATGAAGTTTTATTTTTGGAAAATTATTGGAAAAATTATTTATGCAACCAATAAAATATGGTGTAATTTCTGGATATAAGAAAATAACATTCTTTGAGCTATTTATTTTGATCATAATATATTTAGAAACATAATGAATTAAATTAAGTACTTTTATTACTTGATTGTGAATATATAAAATTTAAACTATCAAAATTAGTATTAATTATTTTAATATCAGAAAATTATTTTTTCCAAATAAATAAAATTTTTGATTTTGTTATATAAATTAAGTACTTTTGTTACTTGATTTTTAATAATTTTCTGTGACTAAAAATAAATCATTCAATATATCATATTTGAACTTGGCGGCTCAAAGTCCCTCTTTGGAGTTAAATCTTGCATTTAGTGAGAAAATTCATCTTGAAAATAACAGAGATAAACATGTATTTTTTATGTGCGATCGGGCTCTAAAAAGTTGTTCGGTAAATGTTTTCAATAAAAAAAGCATTTGCAATATTTGTACACATAAAGCAAAAAAAGGATTTAAAGAATTTAAAAAAAGAAATCCAAAATCTGAGTTAATACATATAAAAAGATCAGATCTTTTCAATAAAGAAATTAACTATAATAATTTTAGTGATGATCAAAATAATGAATTTTTATTGGGAGTTCATTCAACAATCGGTTCTCAGTTAAGACTAGAAAACATGGATCTTTTGAATAATAGATGGAAGAAGGTTAAGGAAAGAATGTTAGAATCTTCTTATGCATTATATTCCTATTTTGATAGTTTTTTCACAACAAATAAAGTTAATAATTTTGTTATTTTTAATGGGAGGCTAAGTTGCGGAAGACCATTAATCGAGGTATCAAAAAAAAATAGTGTAAATTTTCACTTATTTGATGCAGCTCTTAACGGAAAGGTACCAATGTATTCTACCAACGAAATGTTTCACTCGATAGAATTTGAAAAAAGAAATTCATTAATCACTTATTTAAAATGGTTTAAAGATTCAAGATCTCTTGCTGAGCAGTATTTTTATACAAAAATTAATAGGGTTGAAGTAGATGATTTTGCTTACACCAAAAATCAAATATCGGGTCACATTGATGAAACCATAAAAGAACTCAAAAAACCTCTTATTTCTATTTTTGTTTCAAGTGATGATGAATATAGATTTATTGGTTTAGATTGGGGCGATTATTACATTTTGGACCAAATTGACAGTATAAGGAAATTAATAAACTCGAAACTATCTGAAAAGTTCGATTTTGTTGTCAAAATGCATCCAAATCAAAAAAATATTCATAAATCAATTATGGAAAGATATAAATTGTTAGCTAATGAGGTTAACGTTCTTTTCCCGGAAAGTTATACTGACAGTTATGCTCTTATTAAACACAGTGAATTAATTGTTAATTTTTGCTCAAGTATTTCTCGTGAAGCAAATTACATGAGAAAGCCAGTTGTTCAAATAGGCCCAAGTTTATATATGAAATTCTTAATTGCAAATCTTGTTGATTCAACTGATGAAGCTATAGATTTAATATACCACAAAAAATACAAAATAATGCCAATAAGAGGCTCAATAATCTCTTTTACATATGAAATGAAATCTTCATTTGCTCTCAAAGCTTATGATTTTATCGAAGACGGTGTATATACATACGGAGGTAAGTCTTGCAGAGCTCCACTATATTTAAGATTGATTGCAGTTCCTGCAAAATTATATGTTCATATAATCAAAGGAAATTTAGATATCTTATACAACTTTGGTATGTATTTAAGAAACTTAATTTTTGGACAAACTAAAGTTAAACGCTAATTGTTATGAAAATATATGTGGATATTGATAATACTATTTGTAAAACTGAAGGAATGGACTATTCTAAATCCTCACCAATTTTTGCAAATATTGAAAAAATCAATAAGTTATATGATAGTGGTAACGAAATAATTTATTGGACAGCAAGAGGATCAATTACAAAAATTGATCATTTTGAATTGACTGAAAAACAATTAAAAAAATGGAATTGTAAATACCATAAATTATCAGTAGGACAAAAACCATATTACGATTTACTTATTTGCGATAAAACCAAAAGAATTGAAGAAATATAGTTTAAATACATTTTTAAATTATGATAATTGGTATAGATGGATCTAACATAAGAACTGGAGGGGGTAAAAAACATTTAGAACAATTTATAGTTAATTCAAATAAAATTTTTGGATCTAAGATCAAATATATTGTAGTATCTAACAAAACTACATTACAAAATATAAGTAAGCTAAGTAATGTTTACTCTATAACCAACAGACTTTTAAATTTCAATAATATTACATCTTTTCTCTCTCAATTAATTTATTCAAAATCATACTTTAAAGAAAATAACTGTGAGGTTGTTTTTGTGCCTGGAGGAATATTTTTATCATCTTTTAGGCCATTTGTTTCTATGAGTCAAAATATGTTACCATTTGATCCTATTGAAATCAAAAATTTCAAATTTTTTAAAAAGATTAAATTTTACCTAATAAAAGTATTGCAATTAAAAACATTTATGAAATCTAATGGAGTTATCTTCCTGAATGAATATGCAAAAGAGAATATTTTAAACAAACATAAATTAAAGACTAAATATGCAATTATTCCTCATGGGATAAACCAATCAAATAAAAATGTCTACACACCTTATAATAAGCCTTTTAAAATAACTTATGTCTCAGACTTTCTTCCCTATAAGCACCAGCTCAATGTTGTAAATTCAGTGAAAAAAATTTTAGATAATGGTTATGATGTTTATTTGAATCTAATAGGAAATTATGATAATTCCTCAATCAGTCCCATAAAAAAAATTATATCAAAAAATAAAATTTTGAAAAGTAGAATTAATATAGTTGGTTTTGTTCCTAATGATGGAATAATTAACTATTATAAAAAAAGTTCTCTTATCCTTTTTGCATCTACATGTGAAAATTTGCCATTTATATTACTAGAAGCAATGTCATATGGAATGCCTATTATAACATCAACTAAAAAACCTATGAGTGAAATGTTGTATGGTAAAAATATATTGTTTGATAGTTATGATATAAATAGTATTCAAAAAATAATTATTGAGAATATGAAAACTGAAAAACTAAATAAAATGTCAATTGAAAATCATAAATTATCTAAATATTATAATTGGAACGATAATGTAATTAAAACAATAAACTTTTTAAAATCTTGTGTTTAATCTTCTAAACCAGACTTCATTACATTATGCCTTAATTTCCATTGATTAGTTGAATCTTTTCCCCAAATATGTGGGCTTCTAAATTTTTCAACTGTTTTAAAAAAATTTTCCTCTGAAGTATCGATATATTCTAAAAACTCTTTAAAAAATTTACTTGGAAATTCTGTGTCATATTTTTCAACTAAATATGCTGCCTCATCCCTGGTAATCTTTTCATTTCTAACTTCTTGTGAAGCATCATATGTGCATCTTCCAATTCCAAATTTAATTAATGTTGTGTAGTAATGAAATGGGTCTATCTTATCATCAATACTTGAATATTTTGAGTATGTTCCCTCTGTTCTCTCTTTGTTTGGTTTGAATCCAGTATTTTCAACTGCATAGTAATAACATTCTTGAGGATCCCATTTGGTGTAAAAACTTAAATAATGAACTTCAATTTTAGAATCTAAAATTTCTTGTTTTTTTGGAGCGATATATGGCTTAAAATCATTTTTTGAAAAATTATATGATTCAATATATTCTCTCATAGTTTTTCCACCAAACATCATTTTTAATGGGTCCTTAGTGGAAAAGAAATCCATATTCATAAGGGGTTTTCTATTTTCACTAATTGAGTTGCCATACTCTGCCTGATTTTCTCCATACATAACTAATTTGACACCATAATTATTCGCCATCATTGGACCAATAATTCTTTGACCAATTATAAAAGGTTGAAATGGATGTAATAAATTATGAAATGCATTTTTTGTCATTAATCTATGAAGACGACCATTTGGAGTAAAAAGTAAATTATCCAGTCCCCCAACATGTGACCAATTTTGCATATTTTCCCAGCCTATTTCAGTATATAAGTGTGGTGCCCATGTCACCGTTAGTGGATTCATTCCATATTTATATTTTAAGAGATGTGAGGTATATGCACTATCTTTTCCGCCACTTCCTGGAACAATAACGTCATAAGATCCATCTTTAGATCGATGCTTATCAAGTAATTTATGTAAATATTCTTCCCTTTCTCTCCAATCTATATCTTTATTTTTAATTTCATTATATCTACATGCTGAACAGACTTGGTTTTCATCAAACTCTATAACAGCCTTATTAGATTTATCATCATGTTTAAATTCAACTGTAGATGAAGGTCTTTGGTTAGAAATAACACATTTTTTGCAAAATTTTACTTTTTCAGGTAACCCATAAAATGTTTTTTTTGTCATCTGTGAGAAGGTTTATTGGTTAATCTTATAAAATTTTCTAAAAGCTTTAGTCCTTTAGATCCACTTTTTTCTGGATGGAATTGACAACCATAGATATTACCTTTTTTAACAACCGAACAAAATTCCTGATTATAGTAGTTTGAGGAAGCAATCATTTCACTAGTATTTTTTGGGTAAGATACAAATGAATGAACGAAATAAAAATCTGAATTATTGTTAATACCATCTAAAATAGTGTTATCAGAATTGGTTTTTTTTATTTCACTCCATGCTATGTGTGGCAATTTTTTTTCATTTTTTAGCTTTTGAACTTTTCCCTCTATAAGTCCTAGACCCTCACAAAACCCAAATTCTTCACTACTTTCAAATAATAATTGCATGCCCAAACATATGCCTAATATTGGTTTATTAGTTTCAAAATATTTTTTTAATGTTAAATCTAAATTTAATTCAAGTAAATTTTTCATACCCGACTTAAATGCACCGACTCCAGGGAGAATTATACCCTTAGCAGAAAGGATTTCATCCTCATCATTTGAAATGGATATATTAATATTAAAATGACTCAAAGCACTGCAAATACTTTTAATATTTCCTATTCCATAATCTATTATTACTATATCAGCACTCATATTCTTATGTTAACTTTGTTTGCTAATAAACTCCTCTTAATTGAATTGATTGAGCTAAGGTTAAAATGCAAAATAGATGCAAGTGCAACAGCCTCAACTTCAGTAGAATTAAACAATTTTAATATGTCACCAGAAGAACTTGCACCTCCCGAGGATATTACGGGTATAGACACACTCTCTGAAACACTTTTATTCAACTCATAATCAAACCCTTTCTTTGTTCCCTCATGATCAATTGATGTTATAAGAATTTCACCCGCTCCCATTTTTTGAACCTCTTTTGCCCAATCAATTACATCAATATTTGTAGCCTCTCTTCCATTATCAAAATATACATACCATTTTTCTTTATCAATTTTTTTAGCTTCAATTGATGAAACTATGCATTGAGATCCAAAAATCTTTGATGCTTTTTTTATAAATAATGGATTTTTTACTGCCGCTGTATTAATAGCAACTTTATCGGCACCAATCTTCAGAAGGGTATTTATATCATTGATATTTCTTATACCTCCTCCAACAGTAATAGGAACAAATATATTATTGGTGGCAATATCAATTATTTTTGACAAACTATTTCTATCATAATAAGACGCAACCGCATCCATGAAAATAATTTCATCAATCCCCTCATTGTAATATTTCAATGCCATATCATTTGGCATTCCAACCTTCCTTAATCCCTCTAGCTGAATACCCTTGATAACATATTCGTTTTTAATATCAATTCTTGATATTATTCTTCTTTTAATCATCTAACTAATTTGTATTATTAAAATTATTATAGATTTTTGGCATTTCTTGATTTAACTTTTTTGACAAATACATATTCACTATGTCATCTTTAAATTTATCATATACCAATATTAAATGTTCTGGTTTCCAGTCTTTTTTCAACCAAAGTTTACCAGTTAATTTTTGCTCAATTGAATTTATTTTACCATTCAATTTATATTTATTCAATAAATCAATTATTGATAAAAAACCAAGTTTTAATGATCTAGAAGATAACTGATGGAGTCCATCATTTTTTACTAAATGAGCTGGGGTTTGGTGAATTATATTTCCCGCATCTATTTTAGATGTTATATAATGAATTGTTACTCCAGTAAATTGAGGTTTTAATAAATAAGACGGCCAAAAATGGGTAATTGCTCCCTTAAACCATGGTGATAAACCTCCATGAATATTCCACGTTTGAGTTGGAAAAATACTCAAAGTTTCTTCAGATAAAATTCCACATCCACAAGTAATTACAATATCAGGCTTTTCATTTAAAACAAATTCATGGCATTTAGCTGAGTTTATTTGATCTGCTTTTATTTTTAAATAATTAGTAAAAGTAAAATTTTCATCTCCAAAAACCTCTAATTCAGCTTGTTCTCTTTTCTTAAAATGCAAATCGTGTAGTTTTAAAATATTATTATCATATTGCTTATCTAGGACAGGGATAAAGCTTTCTCTTTGCTCTACAATTAAAGAAGTTAGAAGTTTATTACTATTTAAAATATTTGCAATAAACTTATGTCTTGGATGATCACCACAAATTAAAAGTACTCTCATAATTTTTTAATTAATTTATTTTTTTCTAGAACCTGAGCAACAGCATTGGCTGTATTCATATCAATTTTAAACTTTGAAACAAGATCTTCTAAAGAATAGGTCCCATCAGAATAGTTTAATAATATCATTGAAAATTTATTAAATTCTCTACCATCAATCAGGTTATCGTTTGATTTTTCCTCTCTTGTCAATTTTGAATTAATATTTGGATACAAGTTTCTCCTACCAAGTTGCGGCTCACATTTAGGTTTAAGGTTAATGTAAAAAGTTTGATTTTCAAGGTCATTAATTAAATTCATTATTTGATTAGAGCTATCAATTACTTTGTCAATTTTCATAAAATTTTTATCATCAAGAGAAGTATGATATTCGGGGTACTCTTGATAAACAGTTCTTGCTATCTGACCAATTTTAAGATCAATCCCTGGAGAATTATATTGTCTTTCATCTGATCCACCAAAAGGAGTAAATTCTCTAATTCTAATATCACTTGAGTTTTTAAATAATCTATCAATTATTGAGTTTGAGTTTTTTGATAATTTATAACTTAATTTTTTAGAAGGGCCTCCCAAACATGTTAAAACAATACCACCTAATATATTTTTTTTTAATTCTTTCTCTTTTTTTGAAATATATGCTATAGAACCGATAGTTTCAGGGTTTATTACAAACCTATAACTAAATTGACGCTTTTTTAAACTTTTTATTTTATGATATAAATCAATCATTACCAATGGACCACTTAATTCATTGTTTGCCATAGAAGGGTGACATAAATATGTTGAGATTAAAATTTCATTTTTTCGCCTTCCATATAAAATTTTTTCACCTACCTCTAATATTCCTTTTTTGAAATTAGAGTTAATTGTAACTGTATAATTTCCTTTCTTTAATTTTTTATACTGTTTATAGGCAATCCCAAAACCCCAATTTTTTTTATAATATGATGTAATATAAGGAATGGCATTCTCCAAATCCTTTTGAGTATATAAATGTTTTTTTAATTCATCTAGCCCCATAGTTTTTTTTATGGAATCGGAATAACTAATAACATGTAGATTATTTTCTTTATAATCAATAATTTTTTTTCTATCTGGAGACAATAAATAACCTTCAACAATTGACCATTCAAGGGGTATTTTCCAGTCAAAAACTTTCTCACCAGATTTAAACCTTATTATATTGAAAGGAATATATTTCTGTATGATTTTTAAACTTTTTCTGTATCCAATTCCAAGAATTGATCTGTTTACAGGAAACAACTCATCAAAAATACGACCAAATTGATTTTTATTCATGAAGTTATAATTGTATTATTCTAAAAATTTCCTGTAAATAATTTCATCTTTATCTATATCAATTTTAACTTTTTTACCAATAATTTTCTTTAAATCACTCCACTTAAAGCCATCACCAGGACTTAAAAGTTGTAAATCTGACTCTTTTAATACCTGACCTTTTAAAATTTTTACTTTTGAAGCAATCGACCTCTCCAGTTTTAGTTTATTTTCTTTAACTGAATCAGATATAATAACTTTTTCTTCTCCCAATGCATCTTCAAGATTTCTTATATCCCTAACCATTTTTTCTATACCTGGGATTGATAAGGAACCTATTTGGTCAGTACCTTTCATATTTCTGTCTAGTGTCACATGCTTCTCAATTATTTCTGCTCCAATAGCAACAGCAGCATTAGGAATTGATATTCCTATAGAATGATCTGAATAACCAATTGTATATCTAGGATATTTTTTTTTCAAAAAAACAATAGATTTAAGATTAATATTTTTGTATGATGCGGGGTACTCAGAGAGACAATGCAGAATTGATATTTTTTCATGATAATTACTAATAATATTAATTGCATTGTCAATTTCTTTTATTCCAGACATCCCAGTTGACAAAATCATCGGAATTTTATTTTCAGCTAATGCTTTTATGAGAGGTAGATTTGTCAAATCTCTTGATGCTACTTTTAATTTATCTGGCTTAAACAATTTTAATAAAGAAAGTCCCCCTATTCCACAAATTGTTTCAATAAAATCCAAATTCTTTGACTTAGCATAATTGAATAACTCAAAATGTTCAATGTCAGAAAGCTCCAGATATTCTCTGTGTTCACCATAGGTTTTGCCGAAGGAATTAGGGGAATTATAAATTCTGTCCATCTGAGATTTTGATAATTCTTGTTTTAAGTCTCTTTTAGTGAACTTAACAGCATCCATTCCCTTAAATTGTTTATTGTTAAATTTATCAGTAATTGGTCTAGCCACAATATCAATTAATAATTTAGCTAGATCAATACTTCCATTATGATTTTGACCAATTTCGGCGATTAAGTATGTCATTTTTTATTATTTTTTATGTTAATTTCCATATGATTAACAAAATCAGTTTTATTAATTATATATTTAATTAATTCTTCATAAGAGTCACTATTCCCATCATAAAACGAAAAAATTGAAGAAGCAATTTCAAAATCTAAATAGTTATCTACTGTTAATCTTATATTTTCTAGATTGTCGAAAATTTTATTTGCTCTGAGTTTCAAAATTTTAAACTTATCTGGATTTTCATAAGTATAATTAGTTACATGTTCATAATATCTTTTTTCAATATTTGATTCAATTGTTTTTTTCATTGCTCCGAACGAAATGATTTCAGAAAAAAAACCAAAATGAGATAAGATCATCGGTTTTCCTTTTTTATCAAAATAACCAATATAATCCATAGATGGGTTTTTTTCTAAATTAAGAACCATATTATTTAATAAGTTTATATTAATAAATGGATTGTCTGAACAAACTCTAATAGCATGTGTTAGTTTGTTCTTCTTTGAAACTGAAAAAAATCTTGATAGAACATTTTGCTCATCTCCTCTAAAACACTCAATTTTTTCTTGATCTGCAATTTTTTTAATTCTGTCATCATCTGAACAATATGTAGTTGCCAAATATATCTTAAACCCCGTTTTTTTTAATTTATGTATAATTATCTCCAAAATACTTTTATTTCTATAAAAAGGGCGAATGATCTTATTTGGTAATCTCTGAGAATTTGTTCTAGCTTGAATTATAATTGCTATTTTAATCGCCATATTAAATTAAATTAGTCTTAATATATAATTCTGCTGCTTTAAAATCTTCCTCATAATCAATATCAATTTCAGATTCAACTCCGCTTGTTATAAATGGATAAACTTGGTCAGATATTAATTTTTTATGATTGAGAACTAAATCTTTGTTAAAAATATATAACGCACCATTTTCAAAATATAAACTTTCAATTTTTTGAGATCTTTGCTCAAATTTATAATTAAATGGTAAAAATTTATTGTTTGATATTTTTCCTAATTTTTTATAGATTCTTGATACGGTCATTAATGATTTTATCTTTTTACTTAGATATATTTTTATTACTTCATTAATATTAAAATTTTCTCTAAATGGATTCGTAGGTTGCAATAATATGATATCCTGATACGATAATTTTTTTTTCTCAAAAAATTTACATTGATCATAAATTGTATCGCTGATTAATGTAGTACTAGTTGCTAATTCTGATTTCCTTAGGTAAGTCCTTATACCATATTTTTTTGCTATTGATATAATTTTATTATCATCTGTGTTAACCCAAATATCGTCAAGATGAAAATTCTTTATTGCATACTCAATTGTATATGATATTAGAGGTTTTCCACATAAAATTTTTGAATTTTTGGAAATAAGTCGTCTAGAATTTTTTCTCGCTGGTATTATTACCAAAAATTTATTTGTCATTATTAATTTTATTTTTAAAATAATTAAATGTTTTTTCAATTCCTTCCTCAAAATCTATTTTAGGCTCCCATTTTAAAAATTTTTTAGCTTTAAAAATGTCAGGTCTTCTTTTTTTTGGATCATCCTCTACAGCATCAGAATATCTGACTTTAAAATCTTTATATTTCTTTTTAAGAAGTTCAATTAGTTTATTTAAAGAGATTTCATTGTTATTTCCAAGATTAATTGGAAAATCAAAATCAACCTTAGAGGCATTAATTAAACCTCTTACTAAATCATCAACATAGCAGAAACTCCTAGTTTGTTTTCCATCACCATATACAATAACTTCTTTTTTATTAATTATGTTAACTAAAAAATTACTTATTACCCTTCCGTCATTTATTTCCATTCCAGGGCCATATGTGTTAAATATCCTTATAATTCTCGTTTTAACATTATATATTTTTCTATACTCATAACATAGAGTCTCTGCTATTCTTTTACCCTCATCGTAACAGGACCTTGGGCCAGTTGTACTAACATTGCCATTATATTCCTCAGGCTGGGGATTAACCTCTGGGTCTCCATATACTTCACTAGTACTAGCCTGAATAAAAATTGATGATTTATTTTGGGCTAGTTCTAAAAGATTTTTAGTTCCCAAATAGCTTGTATTTATTGTAAAAAGGGGATCTTTTTGATAAATTGGAGGGCTTGCTGGACATGCTAAATTATATATTATATCTATTTCGCCTTTGATTTCAGGCATGTTTGTTATGTCTGCTTCAATAAACTTAAAATTTTCATTTTTTTTATACCTTTCAATTGATTCTATACTACCTGAATAAAAATTGTCTATCCCAATTATTTTGTACTTAGAAATCAAGTTACTCAATAAATTTTGTCCAATAAATCCAGCACAACCTGAAATTAAAATTGTTTTCATGATTTTCTAATTATTTTTTTGTTATTAATCTCATAGAGAATATTACATTTTTTAAGTGAAGATTGCTTATGAGACACTATAATAATAATTATCTCGGAACTAATTTTTTGTAATAAATCAATAATTCTTGACTCCGTCTTTACATCCAAGTTACTTGTTGATTCATCAAGAATAAGTATACTTTTATTATGATATAAGGCTCTGGCTATCGCGATTCTCTGCTTTTGACCACCAGATATTTTAATTCCACTTTCACCTAAAGAAGAATTTAAATCTTCTTCGAATTTTTTGTAAAGATCCACTTTTTTTAATACATCTATAACTTTATGTTTATCAATATTTTTTTGTTGAAATTCCAAAGATATATTAGTATAAACATTTTCATCCAAAATTGTAGAGTCTTGAGGAACATAAGAACAGTAATTTCTTAATTCTATGGGGTTAATCAATTGATTATCCATATATATTTTTCCATTATTAGATGTGATAAGACCTGATATAAGTTTAATTAAAGTGGATTTACCTGAACCACTAGGTCCATAAATTCCTATAAATTCATTTTTTTTGATTTCAAAATCTATATTTTCAAGAATCAAATCAGTGCTATAATTGAATGAAAAATTTTTATAAGAAAGCTTTTTGAATTTTTTTAATTTTCTATTATAGTTGAACTCTTGATTTACTTTAAGGTAATCTACTATTTCATTTAAAGGAATGGAAAAATATTGTATGCCCTGAAAAGCATTCGACAATTTATTTAAACAAGGTATTATTTTGTATATTGAAACTGCTGAAACACTTAAATAAGAAATTAAAAGTGCTTTATTATTAGTTGATTCTAAAATAATTATCATCACAAAAACAATAATGAATATAACCAGCTCAAAAATACTTTTAGGTAATTTTAAATAGAATAAATGTTTAAATGCAGCATTTGTTACTTTTTTTGTCATTTGATCAAATTGAAACTTGAAGGTTTCATTTTTATTAAATAGTTTTATTATGTCAAAACCTTTGAAAGTTTCATTGATTAACTTAATTCTTGAGGTATTAGTCTCAGTTACTTTTTGACCCAGAGACTTTATAATTTTATTGACTGATACGTTAAAAATTAAAAGAAGTGTTATTGACATTAAAGAAAAAGAAAGTCCTAAAATTGGATCGTAAAAAAATATAAATGATATAATTAAGATCAATAAAAAAGTTTCATTAATAATTGTTATAAATGGAGAAATTAATTGATTTCCTACCCTAATTGACTCTTGATTTAAAACTCTTAAAACCTTAGGCATATTTGCATTTATATACTCAGTATATTTTGAATTCACAAATCTTTCATAAAGTGAAATATTAATTCTTCTAGTTATTTCAAAAGAAATTTTTTCTTGATTGTATGAATAAATAATTTGAAAAAAAGTTTTAAATAAAACAATTGATATCATTAAAAATGATATGTTGTAAACTGTTTGGTTAAATGGAATAAAATTAAATAATAAATAAAGATTAGAATCAGATACATCTTGTCCTGATATAATCAAAAGTAGTAAAATGATAATAGCAATAGAGACTATTTCAAGAACTGTATTAATAATAGACAATATTAAATAAATTGAAAAAATATTTTTTTCCTTGTTATTTAATACGCCAAATAAATTTTTTGATAGAGTAATAAATATTTTGAGTTTACCAATCATATGAAATTTTTATGTGTCCAAAGACATAATATTTTTAAATAAATCTGATATCCTATCAAGATCAATTATATTTCTTCCATCAATAAATAATATAGGTTTAATTAATTTAGATGATACCTTCTTAAAATCAATTTTTTTAAATTCATCCCACTCAGTTAGAATACATATTCCATAAGAATATTTTAATGAGTCATCTATTGAAGTTGATATTTTAACATTCATTCTCTCGGTTTTGGTTAATTTGCCAAGATCATAAAGTATATTTTTTTTTGACACCATTGGATCAAAAATATTAACTCCTATACCATTTTCTAATAAACTCTTAACAATATCTATAGATGCAGACTCTCTACTATCATTAGTATCTTTTTTAAAGGCCCATCCTAATATTGATATCTTTGGATTTTTTTCTATCCCTTTGAAAGAATCAATAATTTTTTTCGAGAAACGTCTTTTTTGAAAATCATTAATTTTTATAACATTTTCCCAATATTGAGCGACCTCCTCAAGATCAAAATATTTACATAAGTATACTAGGTTTAATATGTCTTTCTTAAAACACGATCCCCCAAAACCAACTGAAGATTTTAAAAACTTTGAACCAATACGAGTATCCATTCCAATTGCAGTTGACACCTCATCAATTTTTCCTCCGGTTTTTTCACACAAAGCAGATAGACTGTTTACTGAAGAAATTCTTTGTGCTAAAAATGCATTTGAAGCAAGTTTAGATAACTCAGATGACCATATGTTTGTTTTTATTATTCTATTTTCAGGAACCCAATTTTTATATATATCTGCAATAATATTTACAGCTTTTTCACCCTCACTAGTTTTCTCACCACCAATCAGAACTCTATCTGGGTTAATTAAATCATTGATTGCTGTTCCTTCAGCCAGAAACTCAGGATTAGAGATGACCTGAAATTTATTTTCCTTATTCGCCTGTTTTAAAACAGATTTAATTTGTTCACCAGTTCCAACAGGTGCTGTTGATTTTTCGACAATGATTTTATCGGATTCGGACAATTTAGCTATACTCTCTGTACATTGTTTTACGTTTGTTAAATCCGCTGCCATTCCCTTGCCCCTTCCGGATACTTTTGTGGGAGTATTAACTGCAATAAATATTATCTCTGAGTTTTTAATCGTATTTTCAATTTGATTTGAAAAAAAAAGGTTTTTTCCTCTTACCTCTTCAATTATCTCTTTCAAACCTGGCTCATAAATAGGTAAATTATTTAAAGGGCCGTTCCATGCATCAATTCTATCATTATTTGAATCTACAATAGTCACTTTAATATTTGGGCATTTAAATGCAATAACAGCCATTGAGGGACCACCGACATATCCGGCGCCAATACAGCAAATTTCTTTCTTTTTCACTTTTTTTTATTTAATAACCAAGATGACGATTGAATTTTATTGCCTAATCCGTCAATTAGTTTAATATCTAAATTCTTACAAGTTTCAGCCTCAGGGATATTATTATTGGATTGATCTCCTCCGTTCACAAAGAATAGATTATATTTTGATGAGTATTTTAAGTGAATTCTTTCAATTGTTGAGGAAACTGACCTATCATTATCAATCGATAAAAATACCTTATCTGTAATTTTAAGTTCATCAATAATAAGAAATCTCTCATCTTCTAACATAAATTCTTTTGATCCTTTTAATTTTCTTTGATTATCATTGTTTACAATCACAAATAATTTCTTTCCTAAGCTTTTTGCTTTTTTAAAATATTCCAAGTGGCCTTTGTGCAAAGGATTAAAATATCCTGATACAATAATTGCATTAAATTTCATCTACTTTCGATTATAATCATCCTGTAACCTAACGATATCATCTTCCCCAAAATACGACCCAGTCTGAACTTCAATAAAAACGACTTTTTTATGACCATTATTTTGAATTCGATGCTTGATGCCTTTAGGAATATGAATTGTTTCTCCAGGTTTATATTCTTTGATCTTCCCGTCAATAGTTACTGTTCCTATTCCNTCAACAATTATCCAAACTTCTGATCTTTTATGATGGTATTGATAAGACAGNCTAGCATTAGGNTCAACCTCTATTCTTTTCAACTTATAATTTGGTTCATCATGAAGAACAAAAAANCTTCCCCATGGTCGTTCTTCTTTATCAATNGAAATCATTTCTTACTATTTAAATTAAATAAANTAATNTTTGGCTGATTGCTCAAAAACTTATTTGCTAAATAAAAACTCACCTTTCTNTTTATTAATTTTTCAATTTTTTCCTCTAATTGTGCNATATANTCCATATCTAAGTTGTCNCCTATNAGAAAAACTTCTATTTTACCAGAATCNATACCTTTAGCNTAATCTCCAACAAGTATAATTTGTANAACATTACCCATTCTTGATAAAACNGTTTCAACCATTTCCTCNAGTCCTAGGTGTTTGTGAACAACTTTTTTAAGTACCTCAAATAGTGGATGTTTAATATTTGCTTTATATTCTACTTTATTGTCTGTTTTAATTTTTTTNAGATATCCAGCATTATGAAGATGGTTAAGTTCTTTCCTAATTGAATTTGTTGATTCACCCATTTCAGAGGCTAAACCATTTAAATAACCNCGGTTAGCTTGAGANATAAAAAACTTTATCATCAAGCGTAACCGNGTTTTGGAAGTTATAAGTTTTCCTAACATTTATTAATAATTAATATAACCAACTATCAAGTACCAAAAGTACTTAAAAAGGTGCAATAAAAAAAATTAATTTGAACAATATTGATTAATGATTTGCTGTGATTGAGAATAACCACTGGCCATAGAGGTTTTAAAAAGTGTACATGCGTCCTGAACCAAACCAAGTTGAATATATATTAATCCTTTGATATATTCACACTTACCATTCAAAGGGTTTTTATTATTAACCACCTCATTAATCCTCAACAAAGAATTATCATAATCTTTAATGCTATAGTAAGANATAGATGCATTTTCATAATATGAGTACTCATATGGATCTNTAAGAATAGCCTNTTCATAAAGTTTTGCAGCTTCCTCAAAGTTGTTTTTATTAAAAAATACTTGGGCCTGATCTGANAAGCTCTTAGCATATTCAATATTATTTTTNCCAATTGATATNAGTTTATGTAGAACTACAAANTCTTGATTAGATGGAAATAATTCNAATGCCTTATCAGCNCTTTTTATGTACTTTGGATTCCCAAATTNTGAGATATTTGAAATTGCTAACAAATAATTTTTCCATCCATTAAAATTATCATTTCTAGTCAAAAGCTTATAGGCTTTCTCAAGAGACTCTTCATCTTTTAGATCAATTAAAATTGTTATATATTGAGACATGTGAAAATTATTCTTAGGCAAATTATAAAATGCTATTTCTGCTGATTTTTTAGCTTTTTCAAGATCACCTTTTTCCTTATAGATCATACTTTCAAGAGCATCACTATATGACAGATATGGGTTTTGACTTTTACTAGATTCCAATAACTGAAGAGCTTTATCATATTTTTTATAGTGATAATAATACCTTGCTTTNATTGCATCCATAGGAATTGTTGTAACAGTAATATTAGGGATTTGTGAAACAAAAGTTTCAATTTGATTTAATGGAACATTATGAGTATTATTATTAAAATCATTAAGAATAACGAGCTGATTTATTTGAGACCTGTATGTTTGATTATTTATTGAAAGTGCTGGTAAAGAAAACATAATTGTAATAATTGGAAAAACATATTTTATTTTTTTACTTTTTATTATTTGAGACCTCTTTAAATTACTAGAATTTGACTTCAAGTAATAAAAATTAATTAATGCAATTACAATAGCCCAAGGAGCTAATTCTTGTGGTCGAGCGATCGGAAAATTTAAATTTGCATCGATTAAATAAACACCAAGAGAGATTAATAAAATAAAGGAAAATACTTTATTATCCTCAGATAAATTAGATTTAAAAATAATTAAGAAAACATAGTAAATTGTGAAAAGAAAAATTCCTAAATATAAAATAAGACCAATTATACCAAGTTCAGCTCCAAGTTGAATAAAATCACTNTGNGCATGATAAGGAACTATATATCCATCAATATCCAATCGGTCATATTTAATNGATTCTAATTTCCAATTACCAATACCAGTTCCAAAAATGGGATTGGTTGTCATATGGTTAATCACATCTTCATAATAACGTAATCTTTTAGATATTGAGTCATCAGAGGTGTTAATAGAAATAGTTGCAGCCCGAGAAATCACATCACCTCCACTAGATGGAATAAATCCTTTATTAATTATTATAGCAAGTATTAGAGGAACAATATAAAACCCTATTTTTAAAAAAGTTGTTATCCCTGCGTTATTTGATTTAGTGGTTTTTAGTTTATAAAGACAAATTAATAAATATCCTATAAAAATTATTCCGACTGCAATAAAAGAGGCTCTACTTGAAATCATTGTCAAATCAAGAAAACAAAAGAAAATTAGTATTCCTAGCAAGTAGATTATTATTTTATTTTTTGACTTTTCAAACAAGTATAAAACAAATGGTATTTTTAAAGCTATTGAAAATGCAGTAATATTTCTATTTGCCGTTACTCCTTTCAATTCTCCTGGAAGGACAGAACCATATACTTCTANCATATCCATGGCTTGGTTAAATACAGAATANGCCTCAATAATNAGTATTATTGACATCACCCAAGATATTAAGACATTTTTTTTATTAAAATTAAATATGAAAACGAATAAGTGCAAAAACATGAATAAGGTATTAGCATGTCTTGCAAGATTAACCAAAGCTTCTGTTTGATTTATTGAATAAAAATACGATCCTAAGGCCCATAAAAAAAAAAAATATATAACACACTGAGGCCCCTGTACTAAAAATTTTANTTATCGCCTCTGAGAAATAATTTTTTTTNTAAAAAATATATAGTGCACTTGAAATATTAATTATTGTTAAATATAGCCATTGAGGAGCTATCTTGTCTACAGCNCCTAAATTNGGAATAAAGCCAACTATCAAAAAAGCTAAGATAAAAAATGATGGTATAAAATTTTCAGTATTTATTTTATCTATTGAAATCTTGGAAGNAGCCATATTTTTATATTGGATGTTTGTAAATTTAATACTTTTTGATACAATAATATAATTTATACCTTTACACAAATGACCTCTATAATTATTATTATTTCAATTGTTTTTTCAGGAATTTTAGCTCCATTAATTCAAAAATTATTCCTGAATTTTAAAAAAATTGACCCTATAAATCATAGATCCTCTCACTCTGTACTAGCAACTAGAACAGGTGGAATAACAAGCTTCATTGCATTGTTTACAATCAGCTTTTACTATTATATTATTGGAATAGAAATTTACGATTATTCAATTTTGATCCCTTTAAGTACAATGTTTATTGTTGGTGTTTATGATGATTTTTACAATGCTGATTTTAAATTAAAATTCTTTATGCAAATTATAGTCGCTAAAATGTTAATTGATCAAGGCTTGATAATAGATAATTTTTATGGGGTTCTTGGTTTAAATGAAATTCCGAGACTTTTCTCTCAATTATTTACGATCTTCGTTTTTTTAGTTGTTGTTAATTCAATAAATTTTATAGATGGAATTGATGGACTAGCCATTACAGAAATAATTAAAATTTTATCCATATTTACTTTCATTGTTCCGGATAATGGAAATATTACTCTTTTTTATATTGGTGTAATTTCTGTAGCAACATTAATACCTTTATATTACTTTAACTATAGAAGAAAAAATAAAATTTTTTTGGGGGATGGTGGTTCTCTTTATTTAGGAACATTAATTTCTATCTTTGTTTTTAACTTTCTAAACAGTGATTTTAATTTTCCTTATTCCTATAATAAACCTATATTGAGTATACTTATTCTCCTTTATCCTTTAATAGATCTTCTTAGAGTGTTTGTAATCCGTATTTATAATAAAAAATCACCTTTTTATCCTGATAATAATCATATTCACCATTTTTTTCTCAGAAAAAATCTCTCACATTGGATTATTTCATTAATTCTTCCACTTGNATTTCTTNTAGNTAGTTATTCTATNTTTTNTTTTCTAACCTTTATTAAATAAAAAAACCCTCCAAAATTGGAGGGTTTTTTCTGAAATTTAGAGTAATGTAACNCTAAATTAACTATTAATAATAACCATTAGTTCTCAAGGAACCACAANTCAAGTGCAGTATTAATTACTTCTTGATTAGCAGCTATCGATCCAAGAATTGGTTGATAATGAACTATAGCTGTATCNGCAAGTATAACTGAAGCAGCTTGATTTGCTGTCATNGCATCAGTTGCATCGTCAATTTCAATTGCAAANNCAGGAGCCNCAGATCTTCCAGTTTGACTAGCTAGAGCAGTAATGTAAGTTCTAGCCATTTTCATACCGGTACCAGTAGATGTAAATGAACCTTCCACATANGGTGTAGTTCCAGTCGCAGCTACTGCAGCAGTCCAAGAGCCNCCAAGAGCGTTATCAATTATAGTAATTGAAATAGTAGCTGAAGGCTCTGGTAAATTAGTTTCAGCTGGCATTGTAATTGTAGTTAANGANGCATTNTCNGANATATGGATATAATCAGTCTTAATTGCTGAAGCACTCATNTCAACAGNAGGAACAAGAGTNTTGATAATATCAATTGATGAAGCATCACCNGGNGTAACNTCNANGTGACCAAACGTTAATGCTGTTAANGCAGTACCTGATACAGTAAATGCACGGATTCTACCAGCAGTCGTTAATGTAGTCATAGGAGAATTATTACTAGTAAATGCAGACAACCAACTATCACCAACCATTGCTACAATTGTTAATGATACGTTAGCTGAATTTACAGTAACGGCATTTGACTGTGAAGTTGGATCTGTTGCTTTTGCACCAGTGATATTCAAAGTTGTAAGTCTTGCCCACTTCTGAGTTGCACCTCCAGCATCAGTAGCTGTATATGAGATTGTTCCAGTGAGGTCAAGATCTCCAGCTTGAGCTGAAAGATTTAAAACAGCAACAGAAGTTGTAGATACAGATCCTGCAGTGTTACCAGCAGTTAAAGCATAGCTTTTGTATGAGTGTGTTCCATCATTTGCAGTTGTAATTGCATTTGAAACAGCTCCAGTAAGAGCTAATACTCCAGCGTTTACAGTAGTTGCTTGTAAAGCTGTAATAGTTCCGCCAATATTTGTCATAGCAGGAATATTAAGAGTTGTTGGGCCAACAAGAACCATAGCTCCCGTGTTAGAAGTCATAGCACTTATGTCAACAGTTACAGCACTTACAGTTAAACTAGTTGTTACATCTTTTAATGCTGGGGCATTAACAACTCCGCCTGGCACTGTTAAAGTTGTTGCAGAAGCCATACCAGTTGCTCCAGAAAGAGTTATAGTATTTCCAGATCCAGCAACAAAAGTAACTGATGCAGAACCTACAGCTGCATGAGCAACAGTAATGTTTCCAGCAGCATTAATAGTAGTAGCACCAATAGAAGTTCCACCAGACATATTAACATTACCCATTGATAAGATATAAGAACCACTTACAGTAGCAGCAGATAAATTAATATCTCCAGATGTAGTACTAATAGTTCCAGAAGTATAAGCTGTTCCACCTCCAGTTAAAGCTCCTACAGTTACAGTAGCAGGTAAACCTGCTTTACCCAAATTAACATCAGCATTTGCAGCAACAAACTGGTTTGTTCCAGTAGTTGCAGCATCTGTTGAAGTAACACCAGATAAATTAACAGATGTAAGAGTAACACTTGCTGAAACGTCAATACCTATAACTCCAGCAGAAACTAAAGTAGGAATACTTATTACAGCATCGTCAGTATCAATATCTAAAGCACCCGTTGTAGCTAAAGCAGTCAACGTTGGCATCTTACCAGTAATCTCTAAGCTTGTCTTAACATATGTTAGTTTAGACATATCAAGAGCAGCTGATGAAGAAGCATGTGTAGAAGTAACTGTACCAAGGACTGTAGATAATTTAGCAGTCATAGCAGAAATTCTGGTAATAGCATCTGCAACGCCGTCTGTGTAATTGGCAGGAGTTGATGTATCAATATGTACGTTACCTTCGATTATATAGTCAGCAGTGCTAGTTACATCAATAAGAGACTCTGCTAAAGCAAGCTCAGCTGAGTTTGAAATAACAATATCTCTCTTTAATGAAGCGCCGGCTGATAAAAGACCGTCTAATGCAGCTTTAATAGCATCCAACTCAGCTTGAAGATCTGCAACAGCTGTTAGGCCTGCAGCATCTGCATCAGTAAGTTGATTAGCAGCTACATCTGAAAGCTGAGCAGTCAATGAAGCTACAGAAGTCTCAACTCCCGCAATGTCACTAGCCACTTTAGTGTCTAATGCAGCAAGATCAGCAGTAACTTNAGCNAAATCAGCTAGTATACTTGCTAAATCAGTTGCGTTTTGAGCTTTCATAGTTTCGACCGCAGCAGCTAATGTTGTTAGCTGACCAGTAATAGCAGAAATATCAGCTGCAGTAGCTGGGTTTAACCCATCAACCTTAGCTGTCAAAGCAGTNATNTGCTTATTTAGGCTATCAAATTGGTCATCATAATTTTGACATCCTGTNACAAAAACAGCTAAAGCCAAAATACTTAATAAACTTTTTTTCATTTGATTTAAATTAAATTAATATTAATAATGTTTAAACATAAGCGATCATGAAAAAGTTAATTACAATCACGCTCGCGTATGTAATACAAATATTGTGCCATAACTGTTTTATTGTTAAAAGAAATTTAATTTAACNACTCTAATTACTACTATTATTTCAATGTTTTCAGGGNTTATGATTAANAATATAATTTTTAACAAAAAATACTAAAAAATTAGATTTNTTTTTATTTATAGTATTTTTGAGGTTTTCAAAAAGGTCNAGAAAAATTAAGTCATCCTTTTTGATATAAATAATCCAATATTTTTCCCATTTCCATCTTTACTTGGTCTACAGGTAGTTCAAAGTGATTAATCATTAATGAGAAACAATACCAATTACCTCTTTTAGACATCAAAAAACCTGATATATTGCTGTTATTTTTAATATTCCCTGTCTTTGCATAAATAATGAGATTTTGTGATTTTCTGTAATACTCACTCAAATTTCCTAGCTCTCCAAACGTAGCAAAATATCTTTTTATATCCTCTAGACCAATCTTAAAATAAATTTTTTGAAGAACCGAGACAATTGATCTAGAAGTGATCATATTATATCTAGACAGACCTGAGCCATCAAACCAAAAAATAGGATCCGGAAGCCAGTCCTTCCATTTATTTTGAAATATATTAATAGTCTTTAAAGTAGAAAACTCATCATTCAATTTCTTTCCAGACATCAATAATAATGACTCTGCAATAAGATTGTCTGAGTCCCATAATAAAGCTCTATAAAGGTTGTCTGGAGTTTTGAGATTTAAACTTGAAAAATTTAAATTTTTAGAAAAAATTTCTTTAACATTTATGTTCAAATTTTTATTTAAAATCTCTACAGTTAAACCTTTTGATGTTTTAAATGGGAAATAAAGTGTGTCATTTGACGAGATGATATTCGGATTGACTAAGTAAATGTTCTTTGATTCATTTCTTTCAATTTTACTTTTGATTGAATAATCAACAATTATCTCAAAATTGATTGGCGAAGCGATAATCTGATTATTACTTTTAAATACTTTTAAAAGATTACCATAAACAGGAAAAGATGATATTTCTGGTGAAAAATAATATTTATAATCGTCCCAAGCCCAGCCCCTACCATACTTAATTACATTATTTTTATTCCAGTGGATGATTAAATGTTCTGCTGAGTTAAGAAACTTTTCCATGTCTTTATCAGGGTAGATTGGATGAAAAAGTAATGGATAACCGGTTGGCTCAACATGAAGCGTATCATTAATTTTTATGTGATTAATAACTGGTATTGAATCAAAAGTTTCAATTGTGGCCAAAAAAGTTAAAAGTTTATTATTTGATGCCGGAGTCATATATTTTGATGTCTGAAATCCCCTAGTACTTTTACCTATTTGTCCAACT
The DNA here is from genome assembly GCA_002713495.1 of Flavobacteriaceae bacterium. Taxonomy (GTDB): domain Bacteria; phylum Bacteroidota; class Bacteroidia; order Flavobacteriales; family Flavobacteriaceae; genus Marivariicella. The sequence goes on along the minus strand of PATA01000015.1, from coordinate 8,572 downwards.
GGTTGTATAGAAAATGAAACATGAGAACGATTCAGGACAATTGACTCATCAATGATCTTCTTAATTTTTCTTTCCCTTATATTTTGAGAAAAACCATAAAAGCCAATAAAAAAAAATAAAACTAAATATTTCATCACTTAAATTTAAAAAATTAGAGTAGGATCTTGAACTATATTTGTTTAAAAAAAATATTTTTTTGGATTGCTTACAATTTTTGTAATACATTAGTTTTATGTATTTGACAGAGTTAGAAGAATGGTTTGCGATTTTTATATGTTTTTGCATTGTTGTCGGTTTTATTTATAGTACCATCCATAATATTAAAGAAACTATTTCAGAGGAAAAGCAAAAATTTAAAAAACAGAAAGAAGAAGAAGAAAAGGTAAAAGAATTAATAAATTATTTTGATTCCAAAACAGAATTAATCAATACCGTCGTCACTGCTCAAAAAAAAATGAAGGAGAAAAAGAAAAAAAATGATTAATAAATTAACCTTAGATAAAACTATTTTAATATTTGAGAAAAAATTATCGAATTCAGATTATGTTGACTCTGTTCACAAGATAAAGATCATGACTACAGTTGAAATGCTAAAAAAACTGAAAGATGAAATCAATGAAAAATAAAATTAATGGAACTAGTTGATAGCAATGGAATTTCTTTAGAATCATTTGTAAGGGGGTTAATAGGTATTGCATTTTTGATACTAATTTCTTATGCTTTTAGCACAAATAAAAAAGCAATAAAATGGAAAACTATTGGTTTAAGTTTGTTAGTTCAAATTATAATTGCTGTTGGAGTACTTAAAGTAAATTGGATAGCCAATTTATTTGAGTTTTTTGGGAGTTTTTTTCTCAAAATATTAGATTACACAAATGCTGGAACATACATGATCTTAGGAGAATTTGTAAATATTGAAAAAACAGGGTACGTATTTGCTTTTCAAGCCTTGCCGGTGATCATATTTTTTTCTGCCTTAACGTCCATTGCATATTACTTTGGTATAATTCAAAAAATTGTTAAGATTCTTGCATTTGTACTAACAAAATTATTTGGTGTATCTGGACCTGAAAGCCTCTCTCTTTCAGGNAATATTTTCTTAGGACAAACCGAAGCTCCAATNATGATTAAAGCATATTTAGAAAAAATGAACCGATCAGAATTATTTTTAGTGATGGTAGGTGGTATGGCAACCGTTGCGGGAAGTGTTCTAGGGGCCTACATAGGTTTTTTAGGGGGGGATGATCCTGTGGCTAGATTATCTTTTGCAAAAAGTTTACTTGCAGCATCAGTTATGGCTGCGCCAGGTGCAATTGTAATATCTAAAATAATCTACCCCCAAACTAAAGAAGTTAATCTCAATATTNATATTACAAACTCTGAAATAGGAGGGAATTTTCTGTCTGCTATTTCAAAGGGAACAACAGAAGGGGTTAGGATGGCAGTTAATGTAGCAGCAATGCTTCTAGTTTTCATAGCTCTAATTGCCTTAATAAATGGAATATTTTCATCTATTGGCACTGTTGGTATTAACCAATGGATCGATGAAAACACACCTTATTCTAACCTGTCTGTAGAATTTATTTTAGGAATAATATTCTCACCAATTATGTGGTTGATAGGAGTTTCAAACTCTGATATTTTATTGATGGGGCAGCTCCTCGGCATAAAAATTGCGTCAAGTGAATTTGTTGCGTACGCTCAATTAGCTGATTTAAAAGATATTCAAAACACAATTAGTTTAAACTATAATAAATCTGTTATNATGGCCACTTATATGTTATGTGGTTTNGCAAATTTTGCATCAATTGGAATACAAATTGGGGGAATTGGAGTAATAGCTCCCAAAGTAAAGCCTATATTAATNGAGCTTGGTTTTAGAGCAATGTTAGCTGGAACAATTGTGTCGCTATTATCTGCTACAATTGCAGGTGCAATAATTGGATGAATACTTAATTCATTTTTAACCTTTTCCATGCCTTCTGGAGAAAATATAGGGAAATAAGTGAAATAGCAAGTAAAGAGATTGCGACTGTATATTTTGAATACAAAAAACTTCCTATNGAAAATAAAATACTGTAAACAGAAATGCATCCTATTACCATACAGACAATTCCAGTAGGGACATCCCATGCTTCTTTATTTCCCTCAATATTGACTCCTTCTTTTTTTGCATCATCAACAATTTTTCTCCATCCGATTCCACCAGGTTGAATTTTCTTATAAAATTCTCTTAATACTTCCTTGTCCTCAAGAGGTGTAATGTAAGTAATCAATATCCAACTTAAAGTAGTAATTGTAACACCAATAACTAACTGAAACTCTGTTGAAATAACTTCAAAACCTAATCGAGGATGAATTATTTGTAAATACAACGCTACTATAAATGAAATTATCATTGCCGAAATCTCACTGTAAACATTTATTCTATACCAGAACCATCGAAGAATAAAAAGTAAACCAGTCCCTGCTCCAATTTGCAATAAAATAGAAAAAGCTTGAAGGGCATTGCTAAGTAGAAGAGCAATTAAACATGAAAAAACCATTAAAATCACAGTTGTTAAACGTCCCAAAAAAACAAGTTTTTTCTCTGATGCAGTTTGATCAAAAAATCTTCTGTAAAAATCGTTTACTACATACGAAGACCCCCAATTTAAATGAGAAGCAATTGTAGACATAAANGCAGCAGCGAGTGAGGCTAANAAAAGACCTAAAAGTCCNGATGGTAATTTTGTTAACATTGCTGGATAAGCTAAGTCATGCCCAATTATACTNTTATCAACTTCAGGAAAAGCAACCTGTAAATCACTAAGATTAGGAAAAACAATTATTGATGCCAATGCTATCAATATCCAGGGCCACGGTCGCACGGCGTAATGCATAAAATTAAATAATAATGTTGCCCAAACTGCATGATTTTCATTTTTAGCGGACAGCATTCTTTGTGCTACATATCCTCCTCCTCCNGGCTCAGCTCCTGGATACCAAACACTCCACCACTGAACAGCAATGGGTAAAACAAATACTACCAAAAATAAATCTCTATCAGAAAAATCAGGAATTAAATCGAGTTTTGGTGTTATATTGGGATTATTTATTAGTTTTTCTAAACCCCCNACTTCAGGTAAATTAATTATTACAATTGCAGCCCAGAAAGTTGCTATCATTGCAAGACTAAATTGAAAAAAATCAGTCATTATAACCCCTTTNAGNCCNCCCAANGAACTATACAAGACTGTAACTGTAGCAGCAATTAGTAAAGTTTGAGNGGGAGAAAGACCTAACATTACGCTTCCTATTTTGATTCCTGCTAAACAAACTGAGGCCATTATCATAATATTGAAAAAGACACCTAAATATAATGCTCTGAAACCCCTCAGGAAAGCTGCACCTTTTCCCCCGTACCTTAATTCATAAAACTCTAAATCAGTTAGAACTTCTGACCTTCTCCACAATTTTGCATAAACGAAAACCGTTAACATACCTGTAAGTAAAAATGCCCACCAAACCCAATTACCAGAAACACCGTTATTTCTAACAATGTCTGTTACAAGATTTGGTGTATCAGCTGAAAAAGTAGTAGCAACCATTGAGATTCCAAGTAACCACCATGGCATATTTCTTCCGGAAAGAAAAAAATCATTNACGCTTTTACCTGCTCTTTTGGAAGCAAAAAACCCAATTGATAAAAGAATAATGAAAAAAATTATGAGTATTGTCCAATCAATAACTTCAAGTTTCATAAAATATTTTTTTAGTTAATTATTTTTTTATTTTTTTCTAGCCACTGAATTAAAGGTGAGGAATAATAATTTATGTCCTTAATATCCCAAATTAATGAATGACTTGNTAAACGATCTTTATAATCTGACCAGTCTCGAAAACTGCTTTTAGTCCATCCGATTTCTGCATATCCTGGAAGTCGAGGCAGAGTTAAAAACTCCAAGTCAGATGAATTGGCAGCTGTCTCGGTCCAAAGTGGAGCTTCTATTCCTATAATTTTATCGCTTGGTATTTCCGAAAATAGTTCCTCAACTGACCAGTCATATCCTTTTTTAACATTTATATAACCGGCCCAATTTAATCCTAGATTTGTTAGACTATCATACTTCATGTCTAGATACATTAAACCAGCGGGAGAAAGTAAAACCTTAGGATCTTTTTTTAAACCATTTAAAATATTTTTAAACCCTATTTGCCCATCCCAATCCTGATTATCAGGTCTTTGGGAATAATTCCAGAACTGTAATANTGTATTAGTTGGAATGTCTGCAATATTTATATCATCCCAACCAATAATCTTTTTATTATATTTTTTAACTATTGCAGAAGTCCTATTAATAAATTCTATATAGTCCTTTTTTTTAGTCACATGTGACTCATCACCTCCAATGTGAAAATATGGTCCAGGACTAATGCTTGATAACTCTCTTATGACATCATCAATAAACTGATATGTATATTCAGTATTACAAAGCGTACTAAAACCCACATTTGTCCCAGTATACAAATCTCTTAATTTTCCATCACAATTTAGTTTTTCATAAGAAGCTAACGCAGAATTAGTATGCCCTGGTATATCTATTTCAGGAACTATTGTTATAAATTTAGTAGCAGCATAACTTACAATTTCTTTATACTCGTCTTGACTAAAGAATCCACCCTTTTCACCTCCAACCTCAGTTAAGGAACCTTTCTCAGTTAATTTTGGCCAAGATTTTATCTCAATTCTCCATCCTTGGTCGTCACTAAGATGAATGTGCAGATGATTAATTTTATAATATGAAATTAAATCTATATGTCCTTTGACTTCTTCTGGAGTAAAAAAATGACGAGCTACATCGAGCATTGTACCCCTATATCCATATTCAGGTTCATCTATTATTTTTCCTGTAGGAATGTAATTTGGGTTATCACCATTTTGAGATAATTCAATAATTTGAGTCAAAGTTTGCCATCCTCTGTATACGCCCTCACCAGTCTTTCCCCTGATAATTATTCTGTTACTTGTTATTTCTAATATGTAGCCTTCAATGGAAGAAACATCCATATCATTATCAATTTGTAAAAAAATACTGTCACTTTTTGGCGAATCTCCTTTTTTAGTATCTAAACTTTGAAGTAACCCCCCCCATTCTTCATTTATAATTTTCAGAAGATCATTAATCTTTTCATTTCCAATAATTGAATTTATTGAAGAAATTTTCAAGGCTTGATTTGATGAAATAATCTGGTTAGGATAAGGAATTAAATCTAAATCATTAATTGGATCTATGATAGGTGGTTGTTCACAAGAGTAAATTAGAACAATTAATAATTTAAAAAGTCTGATTTTCATAAAATAAAAATAAATAAAGTGTTGAAGAATAAATAAATATAGTTATTAAAATTAGGTTTTAAAGAATTATCCCAAGTGGTTTTGTGTTTTTCCAATTTCCCCGAGTNAAATCGGGAAAACTTTGAGGGGATCCATCATTAATAACAGACATTCTACTAAGAGGTGTAACAGCACTCCAAAAGGCACCTTCATATACGTTTTGATCAAGAGGACTTCCTTTTTTCAAACACTCTATTATTCTATACATCATTATTCCATCCATTCCTCCATGACCACTATTTGAAGTTAAGTCATTTAATCTTTTATATAGTGGGTGATCATATTTTTCATAGATTGAATCCAAATTATCTCCTTGAATCCAACCAGAGTGTTTGCCCGAAAGAGCACTCTCCTTGTTATCGAAAAAAACCCTAGTTGGAAATCCAGCAAGTATGCCTTTTGTGCCTTGAATTAGATTATGCCTTGTGTATGGTCTTGGGCTTGTTTCATCCCATTGAATCATGATTGTTTTTCCTAAATGAGTTTTAATAATTGAGGTATTTATATCCCCTTGATAATTAATCTTATTCCATTCATCCTCTTTTGAGAAATTTTCTTTAGCAAATAATTTCCTTCCTCTTGATGGTGATGATAAAGAAATAATTTTACTAAAGTTATCATCCTTTCTTGCTAAACTCATATNCTGAGCCACAGGTCCAAGACCATGAGTAGGGTATAGATTGCCTTTTTTGGAATACTGTTTTGTTCTCCAAGATCCTGTTCCAGGATGATCATCTGGAAGCTGAAGGTTTTTATTTTTTTCCATCATCTGCGACCTTAAATCATGAATATATGCAGCTTCAGCATGAATAAACTCTCCAATCATTCCTTGTCTACAAATATTCAGAAACATTAGCTCCTCTCTACCATAATTTACATTTTCTAACATCATACAATGTTTTTGGGTTTTTTCTGATGTGTTAACTATTTTCCATAGATCTTCAATAGTATTTGCAAGTGGGACTTCAACAAAAACGTGGGCACCTAGTTCCATACATTTTACAGCCATAGGAGCATGATTATCCCAATTGGTTGATATAAATACTACATCTGGTCTTTTCTCTTCAACCATTTTTACCCATGCGTTTTCTTCTCCCCAATAACCATCAGTTGATAAATCTAATTTTTTAGTTAAATTTTCAACTCTGTTTTTATATAAATCACAAATAGATACTATCTCAGTGTCTTTGAAACCATTAAAATTATTGACATGACTGATTCCTCTTGATCCAACCCCAATAAATGCTGCTTTTATCTTGCTCATTTTTGGAGCTGAAAACCCACCCATATATATTCCCTCTTGAGATGGTATCAAAATATTGTTTTCGCATGAGTTATTTAATATAGTTGAGGCGCCTAGTGTTGCAATAGCTGAAATACCTGAATTTTTGATAAATTTTCTACGACTGTAATTTTTCATGGTGATTAAAATATAAGTATAATTAATTATGCTATAAACTTAACAAAATATACATTTTCGATATATAAAACCCTGTCAAATACTAATTTTTCTTCTATATATATTATGTTTACATATATTACTATTTTTAATGTATATGATTTTTTCTAAAAAACAATTTTTTATTGTAGTTGTATTACTTTTAATTATAAGTCCAATTCATCTATATACCCAGACAGAAACAAATAAAACACCTCTATTCACTCCAAAAGAAAATCTACCATCATTGATTAATAATAATCCTAAAAACAATATACCTCTCAATCTAGATATAAATAAGATTAATAGTGAGCCTAACATAAACATGGATATTTCAGAACGAGAAAAATTTATAAATCCAAGTGAATATTACACTTCAAGACTAAATAGAAAAAAAGATGAAAGTGATAAAATGCCCGATAAATATAAAAATGACATGTACTTGGGTGATTACTTAACAAGTGAGAATTCAGTGAATGTAACTTTTCGGGACCATGAATACCCTGATGGTGATAGAATACAAATTAGGGTTAATGATAAACTGGTGGTTGCAAATATCTTACTTGTTGAGACATTCAAAGGACTTAATATTGAGTTAGAAGAAGGATTTAATAGAATTGACTTTATCGCTCTTAATCAGGGAGAAAGTGGCCCAAATACTGCGGAATTAAAAGTTTATACTAATTCAGGATCTTTAGTTGGATCAAATCAATGGAACCTTGCTACTGGTGTGAAAGCAACGTATATTGTTGTAAAAGAATGATTCTTTAGAAAATTTTGATTAATGAATAATATAATTTACAACCTTGAAATTTTATTTTCAAGGATTATTGCNCCTTTGGAATGGATTATGCTATTTGTTGTAATAGGTGGTGGGTTATATTTACTATTTTACTCTAAGTTTTATCCTCTAACTCAAATAAAAAAAGCTTTTGGCTTATTATTAAAAAATGAAAATAAAAAAGGTATATCTAGATTTCAAGCACTATCAGCTGTATTAGCTGCTACTGTTGGACTAGGCAATATTTCAGGAGTTGCAATTGCAATTCACATGGGAGGACCTGGAGTTTTGGTATGGATGTGGTTAACAGCTATTATTGGATGTATAATCAAGTTTTTTTCATGTTCTTTATCAGTTCAGTACAGAGAACAAACTTCTGAAGGAGAACCATTAGGAGGGCCAATGTATTACATGAGTTTAGGGATAAAAAANTGGGGGAAACCCTTAGCTATTTGGTTTTCTATTGCTGGTTTTTTTGGAGTACTTCCAGCTTTTACGGCAAATCAACTAACTCAAACTTTTATGAATGTAGTTGATCCAAATCAGTATTTAATTATAGGCGAGTTATCCTGGAAAATAGGGATCGGAATAATATTATCTTTAGTTAGTGCTNCTGTTATTTTTGGTGGAATCAAATCTATTGTAAAGGTTACCTCTAGCATGGTTCCATTGATGGTTGCATTATATTTTATNATGGGTNTTTNTATCATTNTTNGTAATTATTCTTCTTTTTTTNCNACAATCAAGCTAATATTCTTTGANGCNTTNAATACAAAAACAGCTGTTGCTGGTGGNTTTTGGGGGCTAATAATTTTAGGTGTTAGAAGGGCGGTTTTTTCAAATGAAAGTGGAGTTGGTAATGCCCCAATGTATCATGGACAATCTCAAAGCTCAAAAGGAACAGACGAGGGTTTAGTAGCGATGCTAGGCCCATTGTTAGATACTATTTTAGTATGTACCATAACAGGTTTTATTA
>PATA01000014.1 GCA_002713495.1 Flavobacteriaceae bacterium | reverse complement strand
ACACCGGGAAGAGGAGTTTTTGATTGGAATGATATTGTATGGACAATTATTGGGGGAATAGTTTTTTATTTTCTACATATAACAATTCAAAACAATGGTTCTAAAAGAACCTGAACCGGGGTTGTAGTCAAAACATCTTGATTTTTGAGAAGGTTCGTAATGCGAACCTAAAAGGTTCGGACTTCGAACCTCTTAAATCTAAAAAAGTAAGTATTTACTAAGGAAGAGTAACCTTCCTGTGAGGACAGGTGGGACCACCCTTAAAACCCCTCAAGAAGAGGGGTTTTTTGTTTTTATTATTCAAAAATAGTGTTTGTGTACCATTTTGTATAAAAAAAGTGTATCTGCTGATACACTTTTTAATTAGTAACTATAGGCCAATTGTCAGACAAAGGAAATTTATTATCCTTGAAAAGGATTTGTTCAGCCTCGTTAAGTAAACACGAATCTAATTGCTCCGTAATTTTTAAAACATCAAGTTGTTGACCGATAAATACAAGTTCTATTTTTCTATCTCCAAAATTTATATCCCAATCTGATTCGATTTGATCTTGGTTGTTTACAAAGTCTGCGTAATTAATTCTTTCTGAAAAAGGCATTGATACCCACCAGACACCAGCAGGATCTGTTTTAACTGATCCACCAGCCGAACTCCAGATTAAAGCTTGATCTGGTCTAGAGCCAATCCAAAACAATCCTTTACTTCTTAAAATATTTTCAGGAAAATTGTTTTGTACAAAATCAAGAAAACGATCGTGATGAAAAGGAATTTTTCTTCTGTATACAAATGAACCAATTCCATATTCTTCAGTTTCAGGAATATGTTCATTCTCAAGCTCTTTGATCCAGCCTGCTGAAGCCTCAGCTTTTTCAAAATCAAACATTCCAGTATTAATTACATTTTTGATGTCAACTTTAGAATGATTACTTGGAATAATTCTGGCCTCAGGATTCAACTTATTTATAATGTCGTAAAGGTTTCTAAGCTCAGACTCAGAAACCAAATCAGTTTTATTTAGAAGAATAACATTGGCAAACTCGACTTGGTCTGTTAGTAAATTGACAATAGTTCTTTCATCATTTTCGATATCAGTTAGATTTCTGTCAGTAAGATATTCTTGACTAGAAAAATCTTTAATAAAATTAAAAGAATCTACCACTGTTACCATGGTATCAACATAACTAAATTTACTTAAGTCAATACTCCCGTCCTCACTTTCAAAACTAAACGTTTGAGCCACAGGAATCGGTTCGGAAATTCCAGTGCTTTCTATAATTAAGTAGTCAAATTTTTGGGCTTTAGCTAATTTTTCAACCTCAATCATTAAGTCTTCACGGAGTGTGCAACATATACAACCATTACTCATTTCTACGAGCTTTTCTTCTGTTCTTGAAAGAGTGTTTTCACTCTCTACTAAATTTGCGTCTACGTTTACCTCGCTCATGTCATTAACAATAACAGCGGCTTTAATACCTTGCTTATTGTGTAAAATATGATTTAATAATGTTGTTTTTCCAGCCCCTAAAAATCCACTTAATACAGTTACAGGTAGTTTTTTCATAGTCTGCGAAATTAAAAAAACTAAAATTGTTAGGAAAGATAAATTCTAGAAAAATCAAGACTTTTTAAGAAGATCCTTTTTTAAGTCCAAACCGGACTTTAACCACAGTAATTATAAAAGGCGATTTAGCTAAATCACTTTTTGGTGGTACACAGAAGTGTAACACGTACAGGGTTATATGGTACACATTGTGTACCACCTCTCTTTGTAAGTGTTTGATTATCAGCACACTAATAGGATAGTTATAATACAGGTGGAACCACCCTTAAACCCTCTAAGTCCTTGACTATGAGGGTTTTTGTTTTAGAGACAAAAAGTGTGAACCAATTTGTGAACCAAAAACATTAATTTTATATTATGTCATCCTTGTTCTTAAAATCGTATTTATTACTGTTTTTATTATTCATCTCAACAATTGTTAATTCTCAAGTAATTTCCAAGGAATTAGTTAAGAAACACCTTTACATTTTATCCTCCGATGAAATGGAGGGTAGAAAGGCGGGCACAAAAGGAATTGAAAAAGCTGCTCAATATATTGAAAAGGAATTCGAAAGAATTGGTCTAGATTATTTTGATGAAATGACATCATTTAGGCAAACATTTGAAAAAAACGGATTATCCTTATTTAACCTGATAGGGTTCCTTGAAGGAAAAAGTAAAAAAAATGAATTTATTATTATATCAGCTCATTATGATCATTTGGGGATCAAAATAAATGGAGAGGGGGATTTAATTTTCAACGGGGCTAATGATAATGCCTCTGGTGTTACCGCTGTTTTATCTCTTGCTGAATACTATACTAAAGATTTTGTTACCGAACGAAGCCTTCTTTTCATCGCTTTTACAGCGGAAGAAATGGGATTAGTTGGGTCCAATTATTTTGGTAATCAAATCAATCCTGAAAAAATAATAGCAGGAATAAATATTGAAATGATAGGAAAAGAATCTCCTTTTGGACCAAATACAGCATGGTTAACTGGATTTGACCGCTCTAACTTTGGTAAAATAATACAAAAAAATCTCAAAGAAACGGATTATCGAGTTTTACCTGATCCATATACAAGTTTTAGACTTTTCTTCAGATCTGATAATGCCTCTTTGGCAAGACTAGGAGTGCCTGCCCACACATTTTCAACTAGCCCAATGGACAAAGATCCGGACTATCATAAGGTTACTGACGAAGTCAATACACTGGATATTTTTACTGTAACAGAAACTATAAAGGCAATCGCAATTGGCATTGAGTCAATTGTTGATGGAACAGATGCCCCGTCAAGGGTAACTATCACAGGTAATTAACTTTTAGAATATCAAATAATACTCTTTACCAGATTTTATCTTTTTTATATGATACCAATTAATAATCCCAATCCGATTAACATTATCAAAACAGCAACAATTATTTGAATTAATTCTAATGTTATTTTTTTTAGTAGAATATTACCAAGAATTGAGCCTGATATCCCGGCGCTAATTGCAAAAAAACCAAGCAAGTAATAGTTTGATATATTGTATTCAATTAGGTTGCTGGAATAGACACTTATTCTTGAAATATCTACAAATAGTGAAATAAGCACAGTTGTGCCGATAAACTCTTTTTTGTTTAAACCTGATTTTATCAAAAAAGCACTTCTTAAAGCCCCTTGGTTGCCAGTTAATCCCCCAAAAAAACCACTTAAAAATCCACCCAGAGGGAGACTTTTTTTTTCAAATTTTAATTTTTTAAAAAATGGAATTAAATCAATTAATGCAAATATTAACAAGAGTATGGATATTACAAATTTTAATAATTGTACTTCCATAATATCTCCAAATAGTTTATATGAATACAGAATTATATTGTTATCTAATTGAAAAAGAATATGTGAGCCAATTAAAGCAGACAGTATAGCTGGTAATCCAAATCGAACTAAAACTTCTTTATTTACATACTTACCAATAAGGAATATCTTAAAAATATTATTCAAAAAATGTACAATACCAGTAAACGAAATTGCTAATTCGACTGGAAAATATAAAATCATAACTGGAGTTAAGATAGTTCCTAGCCCAAAACCAGAAAAAAAAGTTAAAATGGCAGCAAAAAAGGTAACTAGCGATATTATTAGAATATCCATTTTTTTGAATAACTATTTTAATGGTAAAAGTTTTTTATATATGTATTTATTGACTTGGCTCTCCAATAAAGGAAGAGTTAACGTACCATTTTTTAGTATAACTTCATGAAAATCATGAATATCAAATTTATCAGCTAATAATTTTTCTGATTTTGATCGAAGCTCTTTGATTTTTAGCTCTCCAATCTTATATGATAAGGCTTGTCCTGGCCAAGAAATATACCTATCAATCTCAGTATTGATTTCATGAAAGGATAAGGCAGTATTTTTTGACATATAATCCATTGCTTTTTCTTTAGACCAACCAAATGCATGAATACCAGTATCTACAACTAACCTACATGCTCTCCACATAGAGTAAGTAAGCTGCCCAAATTTTTCGTATGGTGTAGTGTAAATGCCCATTTCATCGGCAAGAGATTCTGCATATAGCCCCCACCCCTCTCCATATGCTGAAAGATAAAAGTCTTTTCTAAATACTGGAATATTTTTATTTCCCTCTTCATTGAGTGCAATTTGGAGATGATGTCCAGGAACAGCTTCGTGGGCAGAAAGCGCAGGAAGTGTATAAAGCGGCCGGCTTTTTAGGTCATAAGTATTTACCCAATAATATGCAGAGCTTCTAGTTTTATTTGAAGCTGGAATATATCTTCCTCCAGTATATTTTGGTGCTATTGCATCGGGAACCGCAGCAACTCCATAAGGCTTTCTTGGTAGTGTTTTAAAAAATTCGGGTAATTTTTCATCTAGGCGTTTAGAAATATCTCTGGCAATCATTAATAATTCTCTTGGAGTCTTAGCATAAAACTTTTTGTCAGTTCGCAGATAATTTAGAAAACTTTTAAAATCTTTACCATAATTTAAGCTTTTTATAATTTGCTTCATTTCATTTCGAATCTTTTTTACTTCCTTTAAACCTATTTCGTGAATTTCGCTAGCTGTTAATTCTAGGGTTGTATAAAATTTAATTCTGTTTTTATAATATTCTATTCCATTTGGTGTGGAGCTTATAGAAATATTATTTCTTGTGAACGGAAAGTAATTTTTTTCAAAAAATGATTTAATTTTTTTGAATGATGGAATTACTGATCTGTTTATTATTTTTTGGGCTTCTTTAGTCAAACTATCTTTTATTTTACTTGAGATATTATCAGGTAAATTTAAAAAGGGTGTATAGTAGTAATTATTATTATAGTCAACTGTTATATGTTTATTGTATGAGCTTTCATATCCTTTAAAAATAATTTTTGGCTGAGAAATTCCTTCATTAATCCCTTTTTGGATTAAATAAATATTTTGATCTACATATAAGGGGATTGCTTTTAATAGTTTAAGATACCTTATAGCATCTTTTTTGTTTTTTAAGTTCCTCACAATATAAATTATGCTGTTATGAAAACCTGAATCTGAAAGAATTGGATTATATCGGGTATTAAAATTATAGTTGTTGATTTGATTTTCAATTATAAATACCAATAATTCATATGATATTTTTTCATTTTCAGATAAATTTTTCAATGAAATTTTAGATAACCGACTACGAATTTGCATGAAAAAATTATATTCATTTTTGAAACGGTCTTCAGATAAATCACCAAGTGGATATTTTTCTTTGTCGAATGCCTCGAATCTTTCATATTCATTTATAATTGATTCAAGTTTTTTTAAATTCAAATTTTGAGAAAATACAGATATTGAAAAACTCAGATAAATAATTGAAAAAAAACACTTCATATTACAATTTCAATATAGAAAAAAAATATTATGCAATAGAAAAAACATATTATTTGTATAAGTATAAATATAACTTTTAATATAATTTAGACGATAAACATAATTACACTATTATGAAAAAAAAATTATCAAATCAATCTTTGAGACATATATTTAAATCTCGGTCATTATTATTTTTGGTCTTATTTTTTTATTTATCATGCTCAAAAGATGACGGATATGATGATAACACATACACAATTACTCAAGCTCAAAAACAGACGTTAACTGGTTACACTATTAATGTTACTGCTCAAAACAGCCAAGATTATTCTTTATCAGGAAATGATGCAAACGGATCGGTTTCTGGTAATGATCCCGAGATAACAATCTCTGTTGGGGAAACTATAAACTTTATTGTTAGGGCTACAGGACATCCATTCTATTTGAAAACAGATCCAACATTAGGCTCTGGGGATCTAGTTTCGGGTGCCACCGAACAGGGCACCACAAATGGAACTGTGACTTGGACCCCAACTAATTCTGGAACATATTATTATGTCTGTTCATTGCATACTGGAATGTTTGGTACTTTGACTGTTCTTGAATAATCTTATAGAAGTTTTTTATTAATTTAATGGTATGAAAAAAATAAATAGAAGAAAATTTTTAAACGATGTATGCCCAGCCATTGCTATTTCAATGGTGGGGGCTAGTTTTTTAGAATCATGCTCCAAAGGGGGTGACGATGAGAATTTGGATGTATCATTAGATACGGACTCAAGTCCTGAGTCTTCGGGATATACTGTTGAGGATAATGTAGTTGAAATAGATTTAAATCATCCAGCTTTTGCGTCACTAAACTCAGACCAGTGGATGAACTTCACTGCTCAACAAATCCTAATACTAAAGATAAGCGATTCCTCTTACAGAGCTTTTACTAATTCATGTCCACACCAGGGAGTTAGAAATGCATGGTCTTATGATCAGTCTGAGAGCAGGTTTGTATGCAGTAGGCATGGGAATTCATATCCATCAGATTGTACAACATTAGGGACAAACGGTTATGTTCTAGAATGTTATAATGCAGTCTTGGCTGGACAAAAATTACAAATCACTAAGCCTTGATCCAAAAAAATACAGAACTTGGAATAAATGGGTTTTTAATAATTCTTGGTCTTATATTTTTTTTACCATCTAACATTTTTGGACAAACTAAGGAGGATTTGTTTAGTCTGATTGAAGAAAAAAAAGAATCAGAAGAGTTTTTACCACAAAGGATGGTTTTTACCCAAAAAATTTTTTGGGGAGAGAAAGGCTTATTTAGAAAAATGAATATATCCCCTTTAAATACTGACTCAAGAAAAAAAGAACTTAAGGTCAGACGAGTAATGCTTAAAACGCATCAAATCATTGGGTATGCTACATTGTTTGCCATGATAGCTCAAGGATTTATTGGAGGAAAGCTTTATAATGGAGATTATAGGCTCTATAATACGCATAAATCTATGGGCAAAGCAATTAATATTGGATATTTTACAGGTGCCGGACTTTCTTTATTTGCTCCACCGCCAATAATTAATAAAAAAATTAANGGGTTTAATTCTATTAAAGCACATAAAACTTTAGCAACNATTCATTTCTCAGCTATGTTAGCTACAAATTATTTTTCAGATAGAGACCGCGGCGCACATAAAGCCTCTGCATATACTTTATTTGCAAGCTATGCAGCAGCTGTTTTAGTATTTAAATTTTAAATATGAAAAAAATAAAATATGTTTTTCTTTTTTTGACTTTTAATCTAGCNTCTCAAGATACTANATCAAATAACNTCATAGTTGANTCTAATANATCATACATTTCATATCAAGGAAAACATATCTTACACGATTGGGTTGGAATAAATAATAATGTCAAGGGGATTTTGGTCATAGAAGATGCCAAAGCAAGTAAAATTGCCATTAGTGCTTCAGTCAAAGATTTTGATAGCGGAAATTCAAGTAGAGATTCTCATGCATTAGAACTAATCGAATCTTTGATTTATCNAAAAATAACATTCTTTAGCGATGAGTTAATACAATTAGATGAAAATATCAATATACTCGGAGTAATTAATTTTCATGGTATCGAAAAGCAAATTAAAGTTACAGGAAGAATTAATAGGGAAAAACCCATCTCTCTGTCAGGGAAGTTTGTTTTGTCACCTTCGGAATTTAAAGTTAAATTACCGAGTTTTATGCTATCNAAAATGGAGGACAATATTGAAATAAAATTCCAACTTAATTTTAATTAAACATAAAAAAACCCTCAAAAGTGAGGGTTTTTAAAATTTATTTTTTTGGTATTACTCTTTTGATTCAACAGCTAGCTGATATACAACTAAACCAAAACCAATTTTGTTAATAGCGTCACCGATATTGTATAAAACATCCATATCAAGACCACCAAAAATTCCGCTGTACCAACCTTCTGTACCTGCCATGTATCCAATCGGNTAAATAGCCCATCCAATCAGAACGAACTTACATAGGGTTTTGTGAGCAGATTGAACAGCTCCNCCNGCAGCAGCAGCAAGTTTNGATGCGCCACCCATCCAGATTTCATAAACTATCCAAAAGTAAGCTATACCAGAAACTAACCCCCAAATCTGAGCCTGACCGTCGTCTGCATGTAAACCTTCACCGATATAACCAGTGACAAGCATTACAGTTGACAAACCAATCATTTTCCACATCAGAGACTTAGTTGCTCCAGCTGCTTTTAGTATTAAATAAAATTCAACGCACATTAATGGAACAGTAAGTATCCAGTCAACGTATCTGAAGAAAGTTGGAGATGTACCAGTTTCAATGTAATATTCTCTCATGTACCAGTAATGAACTGCTGCGATAAAAGTAATTAAACCGGAAACTAATATTGAAGTTCTCCATTTAGCTCCATAAGAATTCATTTCTAANAAGAAGAAAACAGAAGCTGCCATCATTGCCATACAGCCAATAAAGAAAGTAAATGTAACCAAGTTACCGCTTCCTACAGAGCTGTCAATTAATAAATTTAAAATGTCCATATAATTTTTTTTTAATGTTTGGAAGTCTAAATTTATAAAAATATTTGTAAATACAAAGAATCNGCTTAAATAATTGCTAAATACAACACAAATAATATGTTTACATGGATTAAAATTATATTAACATTAATAGTAATTCTCAGTTATTATATTCCCTTAATCGATTTTCAAAATATCTTTGCTATACTAATGATACTGAGCATTGGTGTGCTTCATGGAGCATGCGATATAACCTTAATAAATCATAAGAGAAATAATAGGAATAGCAATAGAAAAATAATTTTTATTATTTTNTACTTATTAGTGGCATTTTTNGCTTTTTTATTGGTTTATAATCTTCCAATAATCGGATTTATTTCTTTTTTACTTATAAGTAGTTATCATTTTGGTGAGCAGCATCTTCATAGAAAGGTTTCAAATTCTAAATATAGATTTTTTCATTTTTTATTGTATGGTCTATTAATATTTATGCTGATGATATATTTTAATAAAAGTTTTGTAGTAGATATTCTAAACCAAATACTGGAAAGTAATTTAAATCATCTTCCGTTTGATATTTTTCTTTGTTTATCAGCACTATTAATCTTTTTATTTTGGATAATTGACTACAAAACACTGAAATTTTCAATAATAAAAGAAATTTATTATCTCATATTATTGTCACTTCTTTTTTACAGTTCAAATCTAATTGTTTCATTTGGAGTGTATTTTGTTCTCTGGCATTCGATTCCTTCAATTTTAGATCAAATTAATTTTCTTTATAATGAAACATCTTATAAATCAATTCTATTATATCTTAAAAACAGTGGATCTTATTGGATTATATCAATTTTAGGATTGATTTTTCTCTTTTATTATCAAGATTTTATTGGTGAAGATTTTTATAAACTTATCTATTCATTTTCTGCAGCTGTTACCATTCCTCATATATTTTTGATAAANAATATTTTATCTATAGATCATAAATGATGTGAAGTTAATTTTTGCTTTCATTTTTTTTTTAAATTACATTAAATTAAAATTCAATTATAATGAAAGAAATAGAAATTTTAAATTATGCTCAACTAAATTTTATCCAAAATGGATTATACATGTTGACCTTTGCAGTTTTAATATTTATTACATTTAGATTAGTTAGATTTCAAAGAGAAGCTAATGCTAATACTTTTGCTAAAGNACTAGTTACTATTTTCGGACTCTGCACGGTTTTTTTTGGATATAATGTTTTTTCCTATTTATATTCTAATCAATTAACTCAGTCATATAGACTNTCTGAACTTAAAGCTAAAGGGGTGGAACTTTCTAGNACAGCTCAGGGATATATTGACTTCACTGGTCATACATTTTCTGATGGATTACCNCAATTTNCTCCGGAACCAGCAGCAATTATATTTTTAGCTACATTTGCTATTATGATAATAGCCGGAACTTGGGTAAATCTATCAAAGGATTAGGTTTGTTGAGTATGTAAAAATTATGAACAAAAAACCTCTAAAATAACTTAGGGGTTTTTATTTTATAATTGTTTTNTAATCTAATACAAAGAATTTAATGTGATACAAATAAAAAGCCCNGGAAGAATTTGTTTTTTTGGAGATCACCAAGATTACCTTGGTCTTCCTGTAATATCTGGCACAATTNATCGCTATATTTATCTAAAAGCTACTGAAATTAAGTCTAATTTTTTTGAAGTCAATCTTGTAGACTATAATCAAACATTGATAATTGAATTTAAAAATGATTTAAAAAAAATTTTATCATCGGATTATTTTAGAGCAGGTCTTTATGTTTTGGAAAAAAATGGAATAATACCAGATAAAGGTTATAAGATTGAAATCAACGGAGATTTACCTATTAATGCAGGTTTATCTAGCTCATCTTCGTTAGTTGTTGGGTGGATTAAATTTCTTGTAAAGGCATTTGCAAATGGTAGAAAAATAGATAATTTACAAATTGCTAAATGGGCTGTTGAAACCGAAGTTAAATTTTTCAAACAAGCAGGAGGGATTATGGATCAATATACTATTTCTATTGGTGGCTTAATGATGATTGATACAGCAAAAAAAACTTATGAAAAGCTTCAAGGTAACCTGGGATCACTATTGGTAATTGATTCTGGACAACCCAAAAATACCCANGGTGTTTTAAGTAAAGCAAAAGGGAATGCACAAGAAGCAATAAAATATGTAAAAAGAGTTAATAAAGATTTTGATCTACTAAAGTCTACAAAACATGATTATAAAAAATACTTAAATGATATTCCAGTTAATCTGAGAGATTATTGGGAATCTACAATTTTAAACTACGAAATAACTAAAAGTGCAATTAAGCTTTTAAAGAAAGTAAATTCTCCAATNAATGATTTGGGTCAATTAATGAACTCTCATCAATATTTATTAGAAAATAATATNAAGAATACTCCTTTTCAGCTAACAAAACAGATGAAAAAAGCTTTAAGTGCAGGAGCTGTAGGAGCAAAAATTGTTGGTTCTGGAGGTGGAGGCTGTATGGTTGTGATGGTAGATGAAAANAACATACCTAGAGTTAAAAAGTCAATATTAAGCGCCGGAGCTAAGAATGTTTTTAAAGTCAAAATAACAAACTAATAAAACACAAAATGAAAAATTTAATAATTATGGCAGCGGGAGCATCATCCAGAATGAAAAAATCCCTAGATCAAGTTAACCTATCCTCAGATGTTAGACAAGTTGCAATTTCACAGCATAAATCNTTGATACCTNTTGATAAAACAGGAAAAAGTTTACTTTTCTATTTATGTNCTAATGCTAAAAAAGCTGGGTATGAATCTATTTATTTACTTACTTCAATTAACAATAAACCTTTTTATGATTGGGTTAAAAAATATAATTCCACATCCGAACTAAATGAAGTAAAATTCTATATAGCAGTTCAAAAAATCCCTCGAAGCAGGACAAAACCCTTTGGAACGGCAGACGGTATTCAACAGGTTTTAGATCAATTCCCAAAGCTATTAACCGAAAGATTTACTGTATGCAATGGAGATAATTTATATTCTATTAGTGTACTAAGAACTTTATTAAATCATGAAAATTCATCTCATGCAATTATTGCATATGATAGATCTTTTTTAAAATTTCCAGAAGAGAGAATAACCAAATTTGCATTAATGGTTTTAGGTGAAGATGATTATTTGGAAGATATTGTTGAAAAGCCACCAATTGAAACTCATGACTCTTTCAGGAATGAAAAGAATGAATTATTTGTGAGTATGAATATTTTCAATTTTAATGGTTCAACTATTTATAAATACCTAGAAAGTTGTCCTCTTAATCCTGAAAGAGACGAAAAAGAATTACCGGAGGCCGTTAGAATGATTTTAAANAAAGAGAAAAAATCAGTTTTCACATATGTCGCNAGGGAACACCTAAAGGACTTAACTTATGCNCAAGATATTAGTGATTTTTAATTCTATTATTCGAAAGAATTAAAAATAATTTTATTAACTAGATCGGCATGTTTTTCAATATGAACATCTTCAAATGTCCTTATGTCATACTGGTGTTCTATNAGTCTGGTTAACATAAAAAAACTTGAGCANGCACCGAAAATTATACTAACGAAGTTTGGTTGAGGTATAGCNGTAAACTTAGGATTAGTAGAGGCCTTATTAAGTGCACTTTGACCAATGCTGGTCAANGGGTCAATTATNGAACTAATCAAATATTCAGACCTCCAGCTATTTTGNCCCATTTCCATATAAATTATTTTATAGAAAGGAGGATTTTTTGCACAAAAATAAGTTAATTGACGTGTATAGGATCTNATCATNGGAACACCTTCTATATCNTTAAGATCNGACCTNATNGCTTNAAACTTTNCTACAATTAATTTTGAAAGNTAGTCGATGGATCTTTTCCAAAGCTCTTCNTTATTNCTAAAGTGNTAACTNATTAATGGATTTGTTACNCCTGTTTTTTCTGCNATAAANTTAAGTTGGGTTCCNTCAAAACCTANATCAGAAAAATANTCAAGAGCTACAGAGAGCAAGTTGTCCATATTCAGTTCTTGAGATAAACTAGGACGACCTCTTTTTCTTTTATGTTGTGGTGTTTTCAATTATATTATTTTATAGTAAAATAAAAATATTAATACTCAAATATAGAAAAAAATTGATTTTACTCTCTTAAATATATGTATTTTAAAATCTTTATTATATTTAAAATTAAATTGTAATTTAATTATATTTTATTGTAAATTTGTTATTCAAATTTTATTTAATGAATATCTTAGTTTGTATTAGTAACGTACCTGATACTACATCTAAAATCAACTTTAGTAATGATGATACATTATTTGACACTAATGGGATTCAATTTATAATCAATCCTAACGACGAATTTGCTCTAACTAGAGCGATTTGGTTTCAACAAAAAAATCAAGCATCTGTAACTGTAGTAACTGTTGGTGATAGCTCTGCTGAACCGATTTTGAGAAAATGTTTAGCTATAGGTGCAGATAAAGCTGTTAGAATAAATACTAAACCAATGGATGGTTTTTCCGTTGCACAAGAATTAAAGGTAATATGTACGAAAGAAAACTATGATTTAATTATGTGTGGAAGAGAATCCATTGATTATAATGGAGGTATGGTACCAGGAATGCTAGCTCAGATGCTAGAAATACCCTTTATTACAAACTGTATTTCATTAGATTTAGATCAAGACAAAATTCTAGCCAAAAGGGAAATTGATGGGGGAATTGAAAAAGTTAGTTCTTCATTACCTATTGTAATAGGCGGACAAAAGGGCTTAGTTGAGGAATCAGATCTTATTATTCCAAACATGAGAGGCATTATGCAAGCTAGACAAAAATCTTTAGAAGTTTTCGATTCATCTGATTCTCAATCAAAATCCGAGATAAGTAAGTTTGAAAAGCCTCCTTCAAAACAAGGGGTAAAGTTAGTTAATCCAGAAAATCTTGACGAACTTATAAGACTACTTCATAATGAGGCTAACGTAATTTAAATAATCAAATATGGCAATTGTAGTTTATGCTGAGAGTCAAAATGGAGAATTTAAGAAAAATGCATTCGAAGCACTTTCTTATGGTAAACTAATTTCTAAAAATACAAATCAGGATTTAGTTGCACTAACTATTAATGCCAAGGACCCCTCAAGTCTAGCCAATTATGGCCCAGATAAAATTTTATCTATCATTGATTCCTCATTGGATCAATTTACTGCACAAAATTATGCAAACATTATTTCTCAATACTCTAAAGATTTAAACGTTACAATTTTAGTGATGAGTTCCTCAGCAGATTCTAAATATATTGCGCCCTTAATATCTGTTCAGTTAGGCGCAGGGTTAGCTTCAAACGTTGTATCTGAACCTTTAAACTACAATCCATTAAAAGTTAAGAGATCATGTTTTACGAATAAGGCATACAATCACACTGTGATGAAATCAAAAATAAATATACTATGTGTATCTAATAACTCTTTTGGCGTTAATGAATCTAAAAGTGATCCAGAAATTATAAAGTCCAATGATTTTATAAAAGATGATAAAATAAAAGTTGAGGCTATTGATAGATTATCTGGATCAGTTAGTATTGCTGATGCTGATATAGTTGTATCAGGGGGTAGAGGATTAAAAGGTCCTGAGAATTGGCACTTAATTGAAGATTTAGCATCAACATTAGGAGCTGCCACAGCATGTTCTAAGCCTGTATCAGATATGGGCTGGAGGCCACATAGTGAACATGTTGGTCAAACAGGAAAACCAGTAGCTTCAAACTTGTATATAGCAATAGGAGTTTCAGGAGCAATTCAACATTTGGCTGGAATTAATGCTTCTAAGGTAAAGGTTGTTATCAATAATGATTCTGAGGCACCATTTTTTAAAGCCGCAGATTATGGTATTGTTGGAGATGCTTTTGATGTAGTTCCTAAACTAATCGAAAAACTTAAAGCCTTTAAGGGTAGGCAATAAAAAAACAGGTCCATCGACCTGTTTTTAAATAATAAGAACATGGTTACAGCAGACTTAAATTTATAGGTGTCTGCTGAGTTTCGATTCTTAAATAATTAAAATAAAACATTTAGACACCTCCTTTCATAATTAATTAAACATTACTGTTGTCACAGTTTTAACTTTAATCAAAAATAGAACACAATTTTTAATTTAAAAAAATTTAAAAGCTAACTAAATGTTAAAATAAAATTAATTATTTAACTATTTTTTTTAGTGTTAATCCTTGAACTAAAATGGTAAACAAAACAACCATATAAGTTAAAAACAAAATTAGGTTTTTACCTTCTCCAATTTGATCAGGAAGATTAAGGGCTAGCGCTATACTTAGCCCTCCTCTCAAACCACCCCATGTGATAATTAAAGCAGTTTTTTTCTCAAAAGAATTAAAGAAAGAAAGAAATTTGATTGGAATCCAGACACCAACTCCTCTTGACATTACAACAACAACTATAACCAATATAGACATTAAAAGATAATTTGTTTCGAAATTTTGAAAAATCGGAATAATCTCTAATCCAATTAAAATAAATAAAATTGCATTTAAAGTTTCATCTAAAAGATGCCAAAATTTATAAACGTAATCTCCCATTGCTTTTTGTAAACCCTCTTCTTCTTTGTCAGTATCAATATTTCTGTTTAAGAAAAGACCCATGATTACTACACCTAAAACTCCAGAAAAATGAAATTGATGAGATACAATAGACACAAGTAAAACTAATGAGAGCGTAATCAAAACTTCTAGTTCTACATGCTCATTTTCAATGTATTTTACTAGTTTTAATCCGAGAAAACCTATTACTGCTCCCAATGCAACTCCACCAATTACTTCGGTTGCAAAGAGTGATCCAACACTTGCAGCTGATATGTTTTCAACTCCCTCCAATTTCACATTTAATAATGTTAAAAAGATTACAACTCCAATTCCGTCATTAAAAAGTGATTCTCCGGCAATCCTAGTCTCGGTTATTTTAGAAAGATTCATTTTTTTTACCATTGCTAGTACAGCAATAGGGTCTGTAGGAGCTATTAGTGCTCCAAAAAGAAGGCAATCAACATAACTAAGACCTATATCATTTAGTCCAAGAAGAGGTTGTTCAACTAGCCAATACAAACCTGTTCCAACTACGAAAGTTGAAAAAATCACCCCAAATGATGCAAGAAGAAGAATAGTTATTTTATCTTTTAATAATTCATGAACATCTACGCTTATTGCTCCAGCAAACAGTAAAAAAGGAAGCATTACATCTATTAATAAAACCTGAAAATCAAAACTTTCAATTAAATGACTTATCGTTTTAAGAAAGGGAGGAGAAATTAAGCCAATGATTAATACACTAATTGATAAGCCAATTGCAAGAATCATTAAACCGATTGTTTGAGGAAGTTTGAGTATTCTTAAATTAATTATTGAGAAAAATGATGCAAGCAATAAAAGTATAGTTGTTAGTTCAAGAAAATCCATAAAAAGTTTTTTTTATGATGCTTTATTTATATATGTCATACATTTTTGCAATGTATTTTCCTAAAACATCGAATTCTAAGTTAACAATTTCTCCTTTAATAATTTTATGAAAGTTCGTGTTTTTATATGTGTGAGGAATAATAGCGACTGAAAAAGATGATTTTTTTGAATCCAAGACTGTGAGACTAACCCCGTTTACCGCTATGGAGCCCTTCTCGATAGTAATATTTTTTTTTGAATTATCGTACTCAAAAGTATAAATCCAGCTACCATTTTGAGTCTTGACTTGGCTACATTCTCCGGTTTGGTCAATATGACCTTGAACTATATGACCATCTAATAGTTGGTCAATTTTCATTGCCCGTTCAAGATTTATTACACTGCCAATATTCAGATTCCCAAGATTTGTTTTTTTTATTGTTTCCTCAATTGCCGTGACTTCATAGTTATTTGAGTTAATTTTTGTAACTGTGAGGCAAACTCCATTATGCGATATACTTTGGTCGACCTTTAATTGATTAGTTAAAGTACTTTGGATTTGAAAATTTATATTGGACTCCTTTTTTGTTATTGATTTGACTTTACCTAGATTCTCTATTATCCCCGTAAACATGACTGTTAAAATTATTTACCTTTGATTAGTAAAATTAGTTAATTAACTGAATAAAAATAGTTAATGGATAAAATTAAAGTTGGAATATCAATTGGAGATCCCAATGGGATAGGTGTGGAGATAATCCTATCAGCTTTTGAAGATAAAAGTCTTTTCAGAAAATTAATACCTGTTGTTTTTGGCCCAAAAAAAATCATAGAATTAAACAAATCACATTTTGATAAAAAAATTGAAATTAATTATGTCAATAATTTAAAATTTTTGGCTGAAAACAAATTAAATGTGTTAGATTTTGATTCAAGGGATTTTAATTTAAAGTTTGGCTTAAAATCCAAAACTGCAGGAAACATATCAAAAGAATCTTTAGTATCAGCTACAAATGCTATTAAAAATAAAGAAGTAGATGTATTAGTAACAGCTCCTATAAATAAAGACTCAATTCATAGTAAGGATTTTAATTTTACTGGACACACAGATTTTTTAGGAGCCAACTTTAGAGGTGATCCACTAATGTTTATGATTAAGGGGAAATTGAGGATTGCATTACTTACAGACCATATTCCTTTAAATAACGTAGCAAGTAATGTTTCAGTCAAAAATTTAAATTTAAAAATTCAAAAAGTTCTAAAAAGCCTGAGAGAGGATTTTAGGGTTCAAAAACCAAAAGTAGCTATTCTGAGTTTAAATCCACATTCAGGAGATGGTGGTATAATTGGTGATGAGGATGACGCATTGATAAAACCCGTAATAAAGGAATTAAAGAAAAAAAATATATCCATTACAGGTCCATTTGCAGCTGATAGTTTTTTTGGTTCAAAAAAATATAAAACATTTGATGCTATTTTGGCAATATATCATGATCAAGGACTAATTCCTTTTAAGACATTATCATTTGGAAGTGGTGTAAATTTTACTGCTGGGATAAATATCGTCAGGACCTCACCTGATCATGGCACTGCATTTGATATTGCAGGTAAAGGTATTGCAAACTCAAATTCATTTAGAAAAGCAATATTAGAATCAGTAAAAATTTTAAAATCTAGACATAATTATTCAAGTTAGTTAAAATAAATAGTCTTCAAATAAAAGGGAATCATTAAAAAAAAACTTTAAATTTACAGCCGAAATGTAAGTATATGAAAGCTCTTGATTCTTGTGTAATTAATTTTGCATGTATTAAGAAAGCAAAACAAAGTTTAAAAATAGACATTGACGATAAGTTCTTTGCAAAGTTTAATTTTTTTGATTTAAAAAAACCAAAATTAAAGGCAATAGTTCAGATAGAAAAACAAGAAAGAATTCTTAATTTTTTTATAAGCACTGATGGAACCGTTGAAGTAATATGTGATTTATCCATGGAAAAATTTAGAATACCAATCTCATCTAACTATAATTTTGCAGTTAAGTTTGGAAAAGTTGTTGAGAACACAAATGATGAATTGATAACCATACCAATTGGATCTAAAGATTTTGATATTTCACAGCAAGTATATGAAACAGTTATACTTTCTATCCCAGAAAAAAAAGTACATCCTGGAGTTAATGATGGTAGTTTAAAATCAGAAATTTTGGACAAATTAGAATTATTAAAACCAAACCAAAAAAAATTTTCAAAGAAGATTGATCCTCGTTGGAATAAATTAAAAAGTTTATTAAAATAAAATAAAGTAAAATGGCACATCCTAAAAGAAAAATATCCAAGACAAGAAGAGACAAAAGAAGAACCCATTACAAAGCTTCAAATAGTCAAATAGCAACTTGTAAAATTACGGGAGAAAATCATTTATATCATAGAGCTCATTGGTACGAAGGTAAATTATATTACAGAGGCAAAGTATTAGTTGATAATTCAGAACTTGCTGAAGAATAATATTTTTTTATTTTAATTTTTTCAATTAAATTTACCGATATTTTATGGATGTTTTTTTTATTAAAAAAATCCTATCTTCACTTTAATTTCAAGCTATAAAAGCCGAATGCCGCAATTTAAAAAACCTACAAACGGGATTAATGCTTCAATTACTGCAATAGGAGGTTATGTGCCTGATGAAATACTAAGTAATAAAAAACTTGAATCAATGGTAGATACTAATGATGCTTGGATTCAGAGTAAAACTGGTATAAAGGAAAGAAGAATTTTAAATGACCCGAATAAGGCCACTTCATATTTAGCTGTAATGGCTGCAAAAAAACTTATTTCAAAAAATCTCATAGATCCTAAACAAATAGATATGGTTATTGTTGCAACAGCAACACCTGATATGCAAATAGCTGCTACATCTGCATATGTTGCAACAAAAATAGGAGCTACAAATGCTTTCGGTTATGATTTGCAAGCAGCATGCTCCGGATTTCTCTATGCAATGTCTATGGCAGTTGGAAAAATAGAGTCGGGACGTTATAAAAAAATCTTAGTTATAGGTGCGGATAAAATGTCATCACTTATTAATTATCAAGATAGAAGTACATGTATAATATTTGGAGATGGAGCAGGTGCAGTTTTATTTGAACCGAATAAAGAGAAACTTGGGTGGCAAGATGAATTTTTTAAAAGCGACGGAGGGGATAGAGATTCTCTAAAAGTTAAAGCTGGAGGATCACTTTTTCCTGCCAGTAAAACATCTGTTTTAAATCAAGATCATTATCTTAGTATGGATGGAAGAAAGGTATTTAAATCTGCTGTTTCTGCAATGACAGAGGCTGGGACCAAAATTCTTCAAAGAAATAATATTTCGGGAGATCAAGTTGATTATCTTTTGGCACATCAAGCAAATGAAAGAATTATAGAATCTGTAGCTGAAAAAATGAAACTTCATCCGAATAAAGTCTTAAAAAACATTGCATTTTATGGCAATACAACTGCTGCCACAATTCCTCTACTTCTTTCTGATTTTGAAAACAAATTTAAAAAAGGGGATAAAATTATTTTTGCAGCTTTCGGTGGAGGTTACACCTGGGGAGCAGCTTATTATATTTGGAGTAAAAATTAGAAATTTTAATAACTTACAAACATGAATATTAAAGAAATTCAAAATCTAATTAAATTTATATCTAAGTCAGGAGTTGATGAGGTTACAATTGAGAAAGATGATTTCAAGATAACTATTAAATCTTCCGGAGAGGTAAGTAAATCCAAATTAAAATATGAAGTTCCAGTTTCAAGCCCTAAAAATGAGAGTACAGAATTTAAAACTGATGAAACTTCAGTTGAAGTAAATAAAAAATTTAATGATGTAGTTGATGATGAAAAAAAGTATACAGTCATAAAATCTCCCATAATTGGAACTTTTTACAGAAGATCTTCGCCTGATAACCCACCTTTTGTTGAACTAAATTCTGAAGTAAAGAAAGGAGAAACTTTATGTGTTATTGAGGCTATGAAACTATTTAATGAAATTGAATGTGAAATGGATTGTAAAATAATTAAGATTTTAGTTGATGATCAGACACCCATTGAATTTGATCAGCCATTATTTTTAGTTGACCCTTCTTAAAATCATATATGTTTAAAAAAATACTTGTAGCTAATAGAGGCGAAATTGCAATGAGAATAATTAGAACCTGTAAAGAAATGGGTATTGGTACTGTTGCTGTTTACTCCACTGTGGATAGAGAAAGTCTTCACGTTCGTTTTGCTGATGAGGCAGTGTGTATTGGTCCAGCTCAAAGCTCGGAATCTTATTTAAAACCTGCCAATATAATAGCGGCAGCTGAAATAACTAATGCAGATGCAATTCATCCTGGATATGGATTTTTATCGGAAAACTCCAAATTCTCAAAGATTTGTGATGAGCATGGTATAAAATTTATTGGTGCGAGTGCTGAGATGATAGATAAGATGGGCGATAAATCATCTGCTAAGGAAACTATGAAAAGAGCAAAGGTTCCAACAATTCCTGGATCAAATGGAATAATAGATTCTTTAGATCAAGCAAGTAAATTAGCTAAAAAAATTGGATATCCTGTAATGCTTAAAGCCAGTGCTGGAGGAGGAGGAAAAGGTATGAGAGCAGTTTGGAAGGAAAGTGAACTTCCCAAAGCATGGGAGAGTGCAAGAGCTGAATCACTTGCTTCATTTTCCAATAATGCAATGTATTTGGAAAAATTAATTGAAGAACCACGTCATATTGAAATTCAAATTGTTGGAGATTCTTTCGGAAAAGCATGTCATTTGTCTGAGAGGGATTGTTCAATTCAAAGACGTCATCAAAAGTTAACTGAAGAAACACCTTCTCCTTTTATGACTGATTCTCTCAGAGATGCTATGGGGAAAGCCGCAATAAAGGCTGCAGAGTTTATAAAATACGAGGGTGCAGGGACTGTAGAATTTTTAGTTGATAAAAACAAAAAATTTTACTTTATGGAGATGAATACACGTATCCAAGTCGAGCATCCAATTACAGAGCAGGTAATTGATTTTGACCTTATCAGAGAACAAATTAAAGTTGCTGCTGGAATTCCTATCAGTGGAAAAAATTATTTACCAAAGATGCACTCTATTGAGTGTAGAATTAATGCTGAAGACCCTGAAAATGATTTTAGGCCTAGCCCTGGAAAAATTGAAACACTCCATTTTCCTGGAGGTCACGGAGTAAGATTAGATACTCATGTATATAGCGGTTACATAATACCTCCATTTTATGATTCTATGATTGCCAAACTTATAACAACTGCTCAAACAAGAGAAGAGGCTATAAACAAAATGAAAAGAGCATTGGATGAGTTTATTATTGAAGGAGTTAAAACGACAATTCCTCTTCATAAAAGGTTGATGGAAAATAAAGATTTCATTAACGGCAACTATACAACAAAGTTTATGGAGACTTTTAAATTAAAAAATTATTAATCAGATACTCAGCGATTTGAATGGTATTTGTTGCAGCTCCTTTTCTTAAGTTGTCAGAAACAACCCAGAGGTTAAAGGTGTTTTCTTCAAAAAGATCTCTTCTTATTCTTCCAACATATACATTGTCTGAACCCTCTGAATTTAATGGCATTGGATACAAGTTCTTACTTACATCATCTTGAACAACTATTCCAGGAGAGTTTTTTAATACTTTTTTTATTTCAAAAACAGTGGTTTTATTTTCAAGTGAAATATTTATAGATTCACTATGGCCACCAACTACAGGAATTCTTACTGCTGTTGAGCTTATCCTAATAGAATAATCATTTAAAATCTTATGGGTTTCATTAACTAATTTCATTTCCTCTTTGGTATAACCATTTTCAATGAAGTCATCGCAATGAGGGATTGCATTTTTATGAATTTGGTAAGGATATGCCATTTCCCCATCTAGATTGTTGAATTCGTTTTCTAATTGTTTAACTGCTTTTACTCCAGTTCCAGTTATAGATTGGTATGTAGAAACAACAATACGATTTATTTTAAATAATTTGTGAATTGGGTTTAATGCTACAAGCATTTGTATTGTTGAGCAGTTTGGATTAGCAATTATTTTATCTTTTGAAGACAAAATATTCCCATTTATTTCTGGGATAATGAGTTTGATTTTTTTATTCATTCTCCAAGCTGAGGAATTATCAATAACAGTAGTACCAATATTTTTAAATTTGGGAGCCCACTCTTTTGAGATAGATGCTCCAGCAGAAAATAGAGCAATATTTGGTTTTAGTCTAATTGATTCTTCTAGAGAAACTATTTTAATTTCTTTGTTTTTATATTTTATAAATTTTCCTAAAGACTTATCAGAAGCAACAGGGATTAGTTCTGATATTGGTAATTCTCGTTCATGTAAAACTTTTAGCATCACATTACCAACCATCCCCGTAACACCAATCAAAGCTATTTTCATAAAAAAAATTTAATATGCGAAATTACACTAAAAATAGACTATTCAATAATATATCCTGATTAATAATAATTTGATAAATAAAATTTATGAAAAATAAATACGTTTTATTCTATTACTTAGGCTGGACAAAATTTCATAAGATATAGTACCTGCTGATTCAGCAAAAACATTTGCAGGGTTTTCCTTACCAAAAATAGTTACTTCATCAAATTCTTTACAATTTATATCCGTAACATCAATCATAAAAATATCCATGCAAATATTTCCAATTATGGGTGCTTTTTTTTTATTTACCAAAACAGAAACATTTTTATCCTTTAAATATCTACCAATTCCATCCGCATGACCGAGAGGAATAATTGCTATTCTTGATTGCTTTTTTGCAGACCATCCATTATTATAGCCAACAGATTCCCCTTTTTTTATTTCATGAATTTGAATAATTTTTGTTATGAGCTCGGCTATGGGTAATAAATTTTTATCCCATATTGGATTGTTAGAGTAACCATATAAAGAAATACCAGCTCTTACCCAATCATATTGATTTTCTGGATAATTAAAAATGCCAGAACTATTTAATAAATGATATTTGATTTCAGAGTTATAAGCATAAAATTTTTTTTGAATTTTATCAAAAATCTTAATTTGTTTTTTTGTATTCAAATTATTTTTTTCATCTTCACTTGCGGCTAAATGAGAATAAACAGATAAGATTTTAACTGGTGAATTTTGAATGTTTTGAATAATCCAATCTATATCCTTATACTTAAATCCAAGCCTATTCAATCCAGTATTAAATTTTATATGTAATGAATATTCTGATTTCATTTTACTTAATAATAATTTTATAAACCTATTGAATACCTCCTTTGAATAAATTACGGGTTCAAGAGAGTAATTAACTAGATCGTGAAATTCAAAAGGGTCAGGGTAAAATACCATAATATTACAATTAACACCATTTTTTCTGAGTAATATTCCTTCGGAGACAGAAGCAACAGAAAGCCTTGAAATTCCCAATGAAACTAGTTTTTTTGATATTTCAAGAATTCCATGTCCATATGCATTGGCTTTTACTACTGCAATTAAGCCATCCTCATCTTGAGAAATGGATTTTATAAAATTTAGATTATGTTCTAATCTATTTAGATAGATATTAAGTCTTCCCAATTTATTTTATTTTAAAATGTTATTTATGCTAAATTTTCATCCATTTATAATATTAATTTGACTGAATTGTTTATTAAAGTTTGTGGTTTTTTCTAAAAACATTTTGTAAATTTCATTAAGCGTGTAATTATCGAACCTTTAAAACAAAGTTATTAAAAACATAGTTGATGAAAGCTTCACTAGAAGATGATATAAAGAATTTAGCTAGGCAAATTTATAAACTAGAAAAAGGTACTTCTTCACAAGAATTCTATGATTTAGCTTTAGAGCTTTTTGAAAAAGTTATAATTATTAAAAATCAAAATTCTTTAGTTGAAAAAAACAGTCTAATTAAATATTTGGAGGACAATAATTTAAGTTTCATAAATGATAAAATAGAGAATCCTGATGATAACGAAAAGGAAACATTTACTCCTTTAATTGAAACAATAAAAGATATGATTCCTGAAATGCCTGAAACCAACATTGGCTCATCAATTATTGACGGAGTTACAGATAATATCTTATTTGAGAGGAAAGAATCCATGAACCCTCCAAATGATGATATAAAAAAACAAAAGATCAATGACATATTCGCAAACGAATTTAAAATTGATCTAAATGATCGTTTGGCTTTTATTCAAAAATTGTTTGATAATAATAATAAAGAATATGATGAAACGATATCCAAAATTAATTTATATAATGATTGGGAATCAACCAAAAACTTTATTGAAAATATAGTCAAACCAAAGTATAAATCCTGGGATGACAATCAAATACTCGAAAAAAAATTTTTGAATATTTTAAGAAAACGATTTGATGGATAAAAATTAAACTTGTGTAAATGCCACTATATATTGTTCCAACTCCAATTGGAAATCTATCTGATATCACTTTTAGAGCAATTGACGTATTAAAAAATTCTGATATAATTTTTGCTGAGGACACAAGAACTAGTAAGAAATTACTTAATCATTATTCAATAAACACCAAAATTGAAAGCTTTCATAAGCATAATGAACATTTTAAGTTAAACAGCATATTAAAAAAACTTGAATCAAAAGATAAAATCTCAGTTATTTCAGATGCTGGAACTCCCGGAATTTCTGACCCCGGTTTTTTATTGGTAAGAGAATCCTTAGCTAGTGGCTATGAGGTTTTTTGTCTTCCAGGTCCAACTGCATTAATTCCGGCTATTATTCAAAGTGGTTTCCCAACTGATAGATTTGTTTTTGAGGGATTTTTACCCCTTAAAAAGGGAAGAAAAAAAAGATTAGAGGAATTAGCAAATGAGTCAAGAACCATTATAATATATGAATCCCCTTACAGAGTTTTAAAATCTTTACAACAATTTATAATTTTTTTTGATCCAAATCGTAAAGTTAGCATAGTTAGAGAGCTTACTAAAAAATTTGAAACTCAGTTTAGAGGTACAATCAGTCAAGCAATTGAGTTTTACAAGAAAAATAAACCAAAAGGAGAATTTGTAATTTGTATTTCTTCTTCAAAAGAGGATTGATGAAAAAGACATGGAAAATAAAGGAGCCACCAGATAAACAATTATCAAAGAATCTGCAAAAAGAAATTAAAGTCCCAAAAGTTATATCAGATTTACTTGTTTTGAGGGGAATTAAATCCTTTCCTGAGGCAAAGGAATTTTTTAGACCACAATTAAATCAATTGTTTGACCCTTTTTTAATGAAAGATATGGAAAAAGCAGTTAATATAATTTTCGAAGCTCTAGAAAATAATATGAAAATTATGATTTACGGAGATTATGATGTTGATGGAATAACTTCAGTAGCTATAATATATTTATTTTTTAAAAAGTTTGACTTGGAGCCATTAAGATATATACCTGATCGTTACAAAGAAGGTTATGGATTATCAATCGATGCAATAAAAAAAGCTAAACAGGAATCTGTTAAAGTATTGATTGTTGCTGACTGTGGGATTAAAGCTATCGAACAAATTGAATTAGCAAATTCATTTGGAATAAGAGTAATTATATGCGATCATCATAAACCATCAACCGAGTTGCCAAAAGCAGATGCTATTTTGAACCCAAAACAAATAGACTGCGAATATCCTTACAAGGAATTATGTGGCTGTGGAATAGTTTTTAAATTAATTCAAGCTGTTAATCACAAAAAAGGAAAAACTATAGATGAACTCCAGGAGTTTATCGATCTTGTTGCAATTGCAATTGCTGCTGATATTGTACCCATTGACGGTGAGAATAGAATATTAGCTTATTTTGGACTTGAGCAGATAAATAAAGCTCCACGAAAATCATTAAAACCATTCTTAAAAAATATAAATAGGAATATTAATATATCTGATTTAGCTTTTAGAATTGGACCAAGAATTAATGCAGCTGGGAGAATAAAACATGCAAAACATGCCCTTGAATTATTAATTTGTAATAATGATATTGACATAAAGGCAAAAGTAAGATCTATAGAGCTTTTAAATAGCGAAAGAAAATTAATTGATGAAAAAACAACTAAGGAGGCAATAGATCAAATAGATACCTTATCAAAACCAGATGAAAAAACTACTGTAGTATTTCGACCAGATTGGAATAAGGGTATTATTGGGATAGTTGCTTCAAGGTTGATGGAATATTATTATCGACCAACTATAGTATTAACAAAATCAGAAAATATTTATTCTGGATCAGCCAGATCTGTTAAAGGTTTTGATATTTATGAATCGATTTCTAATTGTTCAAGCCACTTAATTCAATTTGGAGGTCACAAATATGCAGCTGGTTTAACTTTATTACCTGAGAAATATAATGATTTTAAGAAGGAATTCAATAGAGTAGTATCGGATAATATACTGCCTAATCAATTAGTACCTTCTTTTGAATATGATTTGGAAGTTTCTTTAAATGAATTAACATTATCAGTTTATAGAATTATAAACCAAATGAGACCGTTTGGTCTAGCTAATAAACAACCCCTATTTTTCATTAAAAATTGTGTTGATAATGGAGGTTCTAAATTAGTTGGTACTGAAAATAATCATTTAAAAATCCAGTTCAAAGATAAATCCGGAAAAATAATGGACGGTATTGGTTTTAAAATGGGTAAGCATATATCAAAAATCAAAATGAAAAATGAATTTTCTATTATAGGTCATTTGCAATTAAATAATTTTAATGGAAACTCTTCTCTTCAAATACAAATCAAAGCAATAGTATTTTAAGAACAAATCTATTTAGCTTAAACGATTTTTATAAAAATTAATTAAATTTTTTGTAGATGGACTATCATGTATATTTGCTTCAGTTGTGATTATTTTTAAAAGTTTAGTTGCTAATTTTTTTCCAAGTTCAACTCCCCACTGATCAAAACTAAATATATTCCATAACACACCTTGTGTAAAAATTTTGTGCTCATATGCTGCTATAAGAGCACCCATGTTGTATGGAGTTAATTTTTCAATTAAAATTGTAGTTGATGGCTTGTTACCTTTAAAAACTCTATATGGAAGAAGATTATATGGCACTTTTTCATTTAATAATTCATTTTTGTTTTTACCTACCATCAAAGCCTCAGTCTGAGCAATAAAATTTGCAATCAATTTATCTTGATGATCATGTTGNTTNTAAAGTGACTTTTTAAAACCAATAAAATCTGTAGGAATAAGTTTAGTACCTTGGTGAAATAATTGAAAGAAGGCATGTTGCGCATTAGTTCCTGTAGAACCCCAAATTATTGTTCCGGTTTGATAATTTACAGATTCTCCATTTCTATCTGTTGATTTTCCATTACTTTCCATTGAAGCTTGTTGAAGATATTTAGGAAAGTATTTCAAGTACTCAGTGTATGGAATTATTGCTTCAGTCTGGGCGTTGTAAAAATTATTATACCAAATGCTAATCAAACCCATTATTACTGGTATATTTTCTTCGAATGGCGCTTTTTTGAAATGATTATCCATTGAATAAGCCCCTTTTAATAATCTTTCAAAATTTTTATAACCTATGGAAATGCTTATTATTAGTCCAACTGCACTCCATAAAGAAAATCTTCCACCTACCCAATCTTCCATTGGAAATATATTTTCTTTATCAATCCCAAATTCATTAATTTTTTCAAGGTTTGTTGAAACTGCTATGAAATGTTTTGAAATATCATTTTTATTTGCATTTTTTAAAAACCAAGACCTAATTGTATTTGCATTTGTTAATGTTTCTTGAGTTGTAAATGTTTTGGAAACAATTATGAATAAAGTTGTCTCTCGGGGACACTTATTTAATATTTCCATAATATGATCCCCATCAATATTAGAAATAAAAAATGTTTTTAAATGATTTTTATAAAAACTTAAAGCTTCGCACACCATTTTAGGCCCTAGATCTGATCCTCCAATACCAACATTAACGACATGAGTAATATTTTTTCCAGTATATCCTTTCCAAATTCCATTAGTTAATTTATTTGATACTTCTTTAATCTTATTTCTTACATATTTAATCTCAGGAATTACATCATTTCCATTATAGTTTATTTTTTTATCTGAAAAATCTCTTAACGCATAATGTAACACAGACCTGTTTTCAGTTATATTAATTTTTTTTCCATTGAAACATTCATCTATAGCCTCAGTTAAACCGGCTTCAATTGCCAAATCTTTCATAATTTCCAAAACTTTTTCATCAAGTCTATTTTTTGAGAAATCAAAATAGAAGTCTTCCCATCTTAGGGACATTTTTTTTAAACGATCTTTATTTTCTTTAAAAAAATCTATCACATTTTTATCTTTGATAAGATTAAAATATTTAGAAATTTTTTTCCAAGACTTTAATTTTGTTGGATTTTTATTTTTCATTTTTTATTTATTTCAAAATTTTGTGCAACTATATTTTTTAAAAATCCTGGTTCAAATGGTACACAGTCGAGCTCATCTTTTACAGGAGACATTAAAGATATATATTCGGTTTTTAATTTTTTTGATATTGGTTTAGCTTGAGGTAATTTTTGCTTGAAAGGATCAACTTGTTTTCCATATTTCCAAAACCGATAACAAACATGTGGACCTGAAGTGTTTCCTGTCATACCTACCCAGCCAATAATATCTCCTTGCTTGACATTTTGACCTCTTTTAACTTTTCTTTTTTTCATATGAAGGTATTGGGTTTTATAAATGTTGTTATGTTTAATTGTAACATAATTTCCATTGCCTCTAGAATAAGAGGATTTTATAACTGTACCATTTGCAGTTGCCATGATAGGAGTGCCTACTGCAGCAGCAAAATCAGTTCCTTTGTGAGGTCTAATTTTATTACCATAATATGCAATTCTTCTTTTTAAATTATACCTTGATGAAATTCTTGAAAACTTTACAGGTGATTTCAAAAAAGCTCTTCTAAGATTTTTCGCATTTTCATCAAAATAATCTATAATGCCTTTTTTAGTATCAGACTCAAATTTGAAGGCATAAAGACCTTTGCCCTTGTGCTCAAAATAAGCTGCAATAACTTCCTCAATCCCAAGGGAAATTGAATCATCAACAAATTTTTCTGTATAAATGACTTTAAATCGATCTCCTTTTTGTAGTTTAAAAAAATTAATGGTCCATGCATAAATATCTGATAAATAATAAGTTAATTGATCATTAAGACCACTATCTAGCATTGTTTCATACAATGAACTTTTTATAACTCCTGATCCTTGTAGAGTTGCAATTTTTATTGGTTTTTTAATTGTTTCCCCGTAAATACTGTCACGAAATTGAATTTTCCAGTATGATGAAACATCTCGTTCGTATATCATTGCATAGGGTTTTATTACAGAATCTTTCGTATAAAATAATTTGTATGATTTTCCAACAACCAGTTTTCTTGTATTAACTTGATTATTAGTTTTTTCTAAAATGTTGTAAACTTCTGGATAATCTATTCCTTCCGACTCGAGTATTGCACCGAATGTGTCACCACTTCTAATTTTTTTATTAACTATTTTAAATTTATTAAGGTCATAACCATATTTAATTTTAGGAATATAATCAGGTTCTTTTGGAGAATTACTTATTGAATCATCGTTAAATCCACATTTATAAAAAAATAAAATAAAAAGGAAAACAGTACCAAGTAAATAAAATCTTTTCAAAAGTTTTTTTTCAAAGTTCATTAAAAATCAGAAAATAAATTAGTACTATTAATTAAAGTTATTAAAAACTTTATTTTCATTGATTCTTATTTTGAACGGGTATTTTAAGTTTCGAAAGTTTTCCAAGTCACATTTAATCGATCCAACTGCAATATTTGCTTGAATTCGAATAGGGATTTTATTTTTATCATTTGACACCCAAAGGGTAACACTTTCCTCCTCTTTGAAGACTCTCCCTGTTTGAACAATTGGAGTAAATTTTAAACATTCAATTTTACCAAATTTTGTATCTAATATCTCAATTCCTAAAAACTTCAAATTAAAAATATAACTCTCTTCATCGAAAAAAATATTTACATCGAAACTTTCATTAATTTTTATTTTTTCATCAGGAAAATAATTTCTCAAATAATAAAATGTAGAAATTAAATCTTGGGTCTTTTTTTCAATTTTGTGAATTGATTCTTTACCATTTTTTTTATCGTTAACAAATGCTTTTTGATTATCTATATCAAAATCAATAATTGTATTTTTAGTGTAACCCCCTTCATCAATTTTTCTGATGAACCTGATTGGTTGAGTCCTGTTTATTTCAAAATAACTTTCATATATATCCTCTACCCTAAAAAAAAGTCGTAATAACCCTGTTGTCTTTCCATAACCTTTTGAATGAAGTACCTCTGAACCATTCAATTTTTCTTTTGTCAGAGAAAGGGTTATGTAGCTTGCATTAAAAATCCCATAATGTACTCTAAATTCAAGCCATTCCCCGTCTTTGAACGCAATTTCATTTTCAGTAAGAAAATTGTCTTTTTCATTTGTTAGATTTAACTGAGCGTAGATTGGTTCATAAAAATTCATTAAAATTAAAAGTATAAATTGAAAAGTTTTTTTAGATATTAATTCCATAAATTAAACCGATTAATATTTTATTTAGAATTTGAATTTATGAAATCGTATAAAATTTTTGCTTTAGATTTTCCTACAGATTTGATCAATTCTTTTTTAGATGCTTTTTTTATTTCTTTAAATGATTTTAAATCTTTAATAAGTTTTGTTCTGGTTTTTTCTCCTATTCCTTTGATATCATCTAGGCTTGAAGCTAAAGAATTTTTACTTCTTTTATTTCTGTGTAGTTTAATAGCAAATCTATGAGCTTCATTTCTTAGACGCTGAATGATTTTTAATGTTTCTGATTTTTTATCTAAATATAAAGGGATGGGATCATTCGGAAAATATATTTCTTCTAATTTTTTAGCAATTCCGATAATGGCAATTTTATTTTCAAGATTTAATTTTTTTAGGCTCTTAATTGCAGATGAAAGTTGACCTTTTCCACCATCTATAATAATTAGTTGAGGTAATGGACTTTTTTCATTCTTTAGTCGAAAATATCTTCTAAACACAATTTCTTCCATTGAGGAGTAGTCATCAGGTCCCTCAACTGTTTTTATATTATAATGTCTATATTCATTTTTAGAGGGTTTTGTGTTTTTAAATACAACACATGATGCAACTGGATTTTTTCCTTGAAGATTAGAGTTNTCAAAACATTCTATATGAAAAGGGTTTGATNTTAATTTAAGATCAACCTTCATTTGTGAAAGTATTCTTTCATAATGTTTATCAGGNTCTA
The DNA here is from genome assembly GCA_002713495.1 of Flavobacteriaceae bacterium. Taxonomy (GTDB): domain Bacteria; phylum Bacteroidota; class Bacteroidia; order Flavobacteriales; family Flavobacteriaceae; genus Marivariicella. The sequence goes on along the minus strand of PATA01000014.1, from coordinate 188,742 downwards.
CTATTTTTAATTTCTTGAATCTTTCCATCCTAAAAGATTTAGCATTTTTTAGTGATAGATCAATAAGCTTTTTTTTATCTCCTNATTTNGGAACANTACATTTTATTCCATCACCAAGGNTTACTTTAAATGGTGTTAAAACTTCTTTGGATTTAGAATTAAAACGTTGACTTAATTCTATAATAGAGATTTTTAGTATTTCAAGATCGGTTTCATCTAATTTTTTTTTCACTTCTAGAGTATAGGAACTAATTATTGCACCATGTGAAATTTGCATAAAGTTCACATAAGAAAAAATTTCGTCTGTGAATATTGAATAGACATCTACATCTGATATTTTAGGGTTTACAATAGTTGATTTAACCTGATAATTNAATAAAATATCAATTTTTTCNTTTTCTTTTTGAGCCTCTTCATATTTCATTTGAGATGATAATTTTTTCATTTTTAACTTAAAATCATTNAAGGAATCTTTAAAGTTCCCTTTAATCATTGATTTAATTGCTAGAAAGTTATTTTTCATCTCAGATGAAGTTATTTTTTCCTCATCTTTCTTAAGTAAATGAATTAGTTCATGGTTTAAAAATGGATAAACATCCTTAATTAATTTAATCAAAAATTTAACACTTTTTACATTAGTAAATGGACCAAAAAANTCTCCTTTAGACTTATCGTACTTTCTTGTATAATATATCCTAGGTTTGGGTTTTTTTTCAATGCAAATCCAGGGATATGTTTTGTCATCCTTTAAAAGAACATTATATTTTGGTTTGAATTTTTTTATTAAATTATTTTCNAGTAATAACGCATCCATTTCAGTTTCAACAACAATATTTTCAATTTTAAANATTTGTTTAACTAANANTTTNGTTCTAAAATGAGTNTGNTTTGTATTNAAATATGAAACTACTCTTTTNTTAATATTNATTGCTTTNCCTATATANATTATNNTNTTTTGNTTNTCAAAAAACTTATATATTCCAGGANTNTCNGGTAATATTNTTATTTNNACNTCAAGATTAGAAATTTNCATTNNTTAAATTTAGTTTATCTAATTCATAACTCTTATTTCAAATAGTAATAATAATATTAAATTTAAGTAATATAAACTATGAAAAATAATAAGTCAGAATTAAGAGATATCTACACTTTAAAAAGAAAAAATTTGACTTACAATCAAATATTACAAAGGAGTATTTCAATTACCAGAAAACTTCTTAAGGTTCCAATATGGGATAAGGATTTCTATCATATTTTTTTGACTTCAAAAAAAAACAATGAAATCGAGACAAAATTCATTTTAAGTATGTTAGCTAAAAAAGATAAAAAAGTTGTGGTTCCAAAAATAATTGACTCGAAGAATCTCGAACATATTTTGCTCACTAAAAATACAAAGCTAAAAGAAAATTACCANGGAATTCCNGAGCCTGAAGAGGATAATCATAAAATTATTTCTCCTAACGAATTAGATGTCATAATTGTTCCNTTACACGTTTTTGATCTTTACGGAAATAGAGTTGGTTATGGGAAAGGTTATTATGANAGATTTCTAAAAAAATGTAGAGAGGATGTTGTTAAAATAGGTGTCTCACTTTTTGAACCTACAGAATCCATATTAGATATCTCTGAAAATGATATCANTCTGGATTATGCTGTTACATGTAATACTATTTTTAATTTTCATTGAATATTTTTTTNTTAAAAAATATAATTATNGCTGCACCAAATGTAATTGAAGAATCTGCTACATTAAATATGTATTGAAAAAACAAATAATCTTGACCCCCAATTATAGGGATCCAATTAGGCCAAGTCCATTCAAATAATGGGAATTGAATCATATCAACAACATTTCCATAGAATAAAGGTGCGTATCCTACATCAGGCAGTAATTTGGCAACTTGTCCATAGCTATCACTGAAAATAACCCCATAAAAAACGGAGTCAATTATATTTCCAATAGCACCGGCAATGATTAAACAAAGTGCCCATTTTAAATGAATTGAATTAGATTTTTTGAATAATTTTCTCATCCACAAACCTATCATTCCAATAGCAAATAGTCTAAACAATGTAAGTATTAATTTTGCATTTTTTTCGTTTAATAATGGGATTATATTCTCAAGTCTTGCCCCCATAGCCATTCCTTTGTTTTCAACAAAAAGTATTCTAAAAAATCCCCAATCAACTATAGCGTCTTCAGCGTACATAGTAATCGGAAAATTTAACTTAATATAGAATTTAGTTATCTGATCTATTAATATGATTATAAGGACGAATATAAAAGCCCTTTTTGCAGAGAGAACAGAAAAAAAATTGGATTTCATATCGTAAATATGAACATTAATAAACTAGTTAGAATGTAAAACTTTATTCAAATTATTTTTGCATATTTTTTGCCTCAATACTCAAAGTTGCGTGTGGAACTAGGTTTAATCTTTTTTTATTAATTAGTTTACCAGTAACCCTGCATATTCCATATGTTTTATTTTCAATTCTCACTAATGCATTTTTTAAATCACGTATGAATTTTTCTTGCCGCAATGCAAGTTGTGCATTAGCTTCTTTCGACATTGTTTCAGACCCTTCTTCAAAAGCTTTGAAGGTAGGTGAAGTATCTTCTGTTCCATTATCACCATTGTTCATGTATGAGCTTTTTAAGAGAACTAGATCTTCATTTGCTTTAATGATTTTTTCTTCAATTAACTTCTTGAATTTTGATAGGTCTTTATCACTATAACGGTTAGTAGTTTCCATTTAATTTATTTTTTTAATCATTAGAAAAGTTTTTACTTTATCGAATTCTAAATCTATACCAGCATCCTTTTTATTTGTGGTTGTTACAGACTTAGCAAGTGTTTCATCTTGTATATATTTTTTAAAAGAAATTAAGACTTGATTTAAAATAGGGTCAGATGTAACATAAATTTTAATATTATCAGTTACTTCTAGACCTAAAACTTTTCTAAAGTTCTGAACTCTATTTATAAATTCTCTCGCGATTCCTTCTTCAATTAAAGTTTTTGTTAATGTTATATCAAGGGCAACAGTTAGAGAATTACTGTGAGCAACCAAACAACCTTCAATATCTTTTGAATTGATTTCGAAATCGCTTCGAGCTAATTTAACCTTTTTTTGATTAATTCTTAACTCAATTTCACCATTTTGCTCCAGTTTGTAAATTTCTTCTGAAGTCATTTTACTGGTTGATAAAGATATTTCATTAATTTCCTTTCCAAACCGTGGACCTAAAATTTTAAAATTGGGTTTTATTTGTTTTACTAAGATTCCACTATCACCAGTTATTATTTCGATTTCCTTCACATTTATTTCAGACTTTAATTGCTTTTCTATTGAAATTATATCTTGACGTTCTTTTTCTGTATTTACAGGGACCATTATTTTTTTGAGTGGCTGGCGTACCTTTATCTGCTCTTTTTTTCTAAGAGATAATGCAAGTGAAGTAATAACTCTTGCTTTGTTGATTCTATTTTGAAGTGTTAAATCAATCTTATTTTTATTTGCAGTTGGAAAATCAGTTAGATGAACAGACTCAGGATATTTTTGTTTTGGGAAATTCTTTGTTAAATTAATGTATAGGTGATCCATATAAAATGGTGCTATTGGAGCTGAAAGTTTTGTTATTGTGATTAAACATTTATATAAAGTCTGATATGCAGAATTTTTATCTGATCCAAATTCACCTTTCCAGAACCTCCTTCTACTAAGTCTAACATACCAATTACTTAGTTTTTCCTGAACAAATTCAGAAATGGATCTACAAACTTTTGTTGGTTCGTAATCATTATAATAATTTTCTACTTGAATAATTAGTGAGTTTAATTCAGATATTATCCAATTATCAAGTTCATTTTTTTGTTTANCTTGAGATTCAATATTATTTGGAATAAANCCGTCAATATTAGCATATAAACTGAAAAAGGAATAGATATTATATAGAGTACCAAAAAATTTTCTTTGAACTTCTGATATACCATCTANATCAAACTTCAAATTATCCCAAGGATTTGCATTTGATATCATATACCATCTTGTTGCATCAGGACCATATTTTTCAATGGTTTTAAAAGGATCTACACTATTCCCAAGTCTTTTAGACATTTTTTGCCCTTCTTTATCTAGGACTAAACCATTTGAAATAACATTTTTGTATGCTTTTTTATTAAAAACTATTGAACTGATAGCATGAAGAGTGTAAAACCAACCTCTTGTTTGGTCAATTCCTTCTGCAATAAAATCAGCAGGATACGCTTTCTCATTGTCAATTTTTTCTTTATTTTCGAANGGATAGTGCCATTGTGCATANGGCATTGCCCCTGAGTCAAACCAAACGTCAATTAAATCATTTTCACGATATAACGGTGTGTCGGATTCCNTATCGACTAAAATTATATTATCAACTATGTTTTTATGTAAATCAATTTTATNGTAATTTTTATCTGACATGTCCTCAGGAATAAAATTTTCAAAAGGATTTTTTTTCATAAATCCAGAATCAATGGATTTATTTATTTCAGTTATTAATTCAGAAACAGATCCAATAACTTTTATTTTTAATTTATCNTTAGAAGACCATATGGGTAATGGAATACCCCAAAATCTTGAACGAGATAAGTTCCAATCATTAGCATTGATAAGCCAATTACTAAATCGTTTTTCACCAGTTGATTTTGGTTTCCAATTAATTGATTTGTTCAAATNAACCATTTTATCTTGGGCATTATCAATTTTAATAAACCAGGAATTTAAGGGGTAATATAATATTGGTTTATCTGTTCTCCAACAGTTTGGGTATGAATGTTTATGCTTTTCAACCTTGAAAGCAAAATTCTGTTCCTTNAGTTTTATAGCAATTTCAACATCAACTGAGCGATCTGGTATTTCTTCTTTTGAATAGTACTCATTTTTTACATATTTTCCTGCTAGAGAAGGAAGCTCCTTTCTAAATTTACCGTTAAGATCTACTAATGGTACATGATTTTTATTTTCGTCAAGAACTAAAAGGGGAGGTACTTCAGGAATAGCTTCTTTGGCAACTCTTGCATCGTCTGCTCCNAATGTTGGAGCAGTATGAACAATTCCGGTTCCATCATCAACAGTAACAAAATCCCCCTCAATTACTCTAAATGCATTTTCAGGATTATGAATTGGGGCTGGGGACTCATGCCATAATTGTTGGTATTTTATACCAATCAAATCTCTACCTAAACAACTTGTTTCAACAAAATATGGAATTTCTTTATTTATTTTATTGTAATTTTTGAGTTCAGAGAGATTGTCGACAACTTTATATTTATTTCCAAATTGTTTTTCAACAAGTTTCTTTGCAATTATAACTCTAATTGGGAGATACGTATATTGATTAAANGTTTTAACAATTACATATTTTATTTTTTTNCCTACTGTTAGTGCTGTGTTTGAGGGGAGTGTCCANGGAGTGGTTGTCCAAGCAAGAATATACAATTCCTCACCATTATTTAATGATTTTGGCAAACTTGATTTCATGGTCTTGAACATAGCAGTTACTGATGTATCGGTAACATCTTTNTATGTTCCAGGTTGATTTAACTCATGTGAGCTGATTCCTGTTCCAGCTTTAGGGGAATAGGGTTGAATACTGTATCCTTTAAACAAAGACCCCTTATCATAAATTTGTTTAATTAACCACCAAACACTTTCCATATACTTTGAACTAAAAGTAACATATGGATTATCNATATCAATCCAATAACCCATTTTTTNAGTAAGCTTATTCCATAAATCCGTATAACGCATAACTGCTTTCTTGCAAGCATCATTATATTCTTCAATGCTAATTGATTTTCCAATTTCATTTTTTGTAATAACTAATTCCTTTTCTACTCCCAACTCGACTGGAAGNCCNTGTGTATCCCAACCAGCTTTTCTCTCTACTAAAAAACCATTTTGAGTTTTAAACCTACAGAAAATATCTTTTATTGTTCGGGCCATTAAGTGATGAATACCAGGNACTCCATTTGCTGATGGTGGNCCCTCATAAAAAATAAAAGGTTTATTTTTTCTTCTATTATAAATGCTTTTATCGAAAATGGATTCTTTTTTCCAGAAATCTAATACATCCTCCGAAACTGATATTAGATCTAATTTTTTATATTCCTTAAAAGACATTATTTAATTTATTTACTGGACTAGCGAAATTAATCAATTTATAAAAAAAATGAAGTTAAATAAAATAGAAAAACTTAGAAATCAATACTGATNCCTAATTGAATGCTTCTACCTGGTTGAGATATTCCGGAAGCAAATGTTCTGTAGTGTGTATCAAATATATTATTTAATCCCAATTTTATTAAAGTAGAATTATTGTACCTATAATTTGTCATAATTGAAAAAATTTCCCACGCTGGAGTCCCTGCAAATTGATCATTTAAAATTAATGGTGTTTCATCTAAACCATCCTCTCCACCGTAACTGTAGTCATTAGGATTTTTTGCGTTACTAAAATTCCACATTAATTGAGCACTTAACCTCGAGTTATTGTAATTAATTGAATAATTTCCAAAAAAAGGAGGTATAGATGGCATTGGTCCATTTTTAAAACTTTTGTTTCCTCTAGTGTATGTTAAGCTTGCNTTTGTATACAATTTGTCACTAAGTTTAATGCTACTNTCAAAAGACCCACCATAAACATATCTATTACCAAGATTTTTGTTGGCAAGAGTTGAAATTTCTTCTCCATTAAATAAAATAGTGTTTGGATTTTCAGTGCTCTGATCAGTAAAAATTATATATTCAGATCTTACGATATGTCTTGAAATTAATGATCCAAAACCTCTCATAGAAAAACTATACAATCCGTTATCAGACTCGTAGGATATTCCCGTATCAAGATTGTAAGCGTACTCAGGTTTAAGAAATGGATTAGGTACAATTAAAAANCCTCCACTTTCTCTAATTTTTCCAATGTCGTCAATATTAGGGTTTCTGAACCCACTTGATAATACAAAATTTAATTGGATTTTTTTTATTGGGTTATATATCGCAGCAATTGTGTTTGTCATCGCCCAGTTATTNATTGAAACTTCAGATAATAAGGAGTTTATTAGAGCCTCCTCTTTCCATGAGCCACCNAGATCTGTGTAGGTTATTCTTGAGCCAAAATTTACTGAAAAAAATTCATTTATGCTCCAGATAAGATTGATNTATCCGGCAGAACTTTTGTAATAGCTTCCATTACTGGGGTATCTGGTAGGAATTGCAGTTTTATTTAAATAATTTATTATTTGGTTTCCGGAAACGTTTAGTTCTGCTGAGTATGCGTCTGATTTTATTTTATTTTGAATNATCTCAATTCCATAGGAAGCAGNAATTTTATTTGTTGGTTTTGCTGAAAAATCAGCATTTAAGCTGAAAATAGAAACTTTTTCAAACTGGTGNTTTTTATTTAAGTTACCAAATTTTCTATCAATTCGAGATTCTTTAACATCCTGAAATGCAAGTGTTATGANACCACTTTTGAGTAATGGTGTTCCATTAAAAAACTCAAACTTTGGTGAAAATAAAAATCTTTTTTGAGGNCCATAATACCATTGAGCATATCNAAGATTTCCATCTCGGATTTCATTCAACTTATCATATCGATTAATATTTGAAGAATTAGATAGTTGAAAATTCACTGAAAGATAATTTTNANCNAAAAGCTTGAATCGAAATTTTTGAAATAAATCAAATTGATCATATCCAGTATTTTTTTGGATTAATGGGTTAGGATTTATTGTAGGTGTTGATTTGTANAATGAGTCTGTATTTTCTGAATAGAAATTAGTTAACCCCCAACCTTTGTATCCGTGAGAATTTTTACTTCCCATTTTAATATCTCCAAAACTTGAAAAACTAATACTAGTTAGTGAACCCCAATTTTTGAAGCTCCAATTCGAAGTTATATTATTTACAGTAGACATATTAGCATAATTAAAATCCGAGTGAAATTCATTTTTGTTTTTTATATCACTGTTTATATCTGGTGTTTTAGTATAGTAGTGAATTACTCCTCCCAATGCATCAGAACCGTATCCGACAGATGATGAGCCAAATGTTACTTCTACTCTGTCAAGGATGTGTGGTGAAATAGTTATTGCGTTTTGAAGGTGACCAGATCTATAAATTGCATTATTCATTCTTATCCCATCAATAACCAATAAAACTCTGTTTGCCTCAAAACCTCTCAAAACAGGACTTCCCCCTCCACCTTGCGATTTTTGAACTCTAACACCAGGGCTTATCTCCAAAATTTCAGCTCCAGTTTGAATTATATTTTTTTTGATTTGTTGAGCAGTAATAATATTTACTTTTTCAGCAATTTTATTTTTTGTNGTTTTAGATCTAGCTACGGATAAAACAATTCCATCTAGGTTTTCAATTTTCGGTATCATTTGAATATATATCACCTCTTTAAAATTGTTTANAGTTATTTTTAAATCATCATATCCGTTTATTTGAAAAATTATNGGAACCGACTTAGTGAAATCATCTATTGAAGCTTCGCCAAGGGAATTTGTAATTGTACTATTCAATTTATCTGAAGAGTAAATAGCTACATTTTCAATGGCTTCACCAGTATTTTTGTCCTCAACATAAACCTTTTGACCATAACTCTGATAACAAACTAGAAAAAAACAAAGTAATTTTATTTTATTTTTTTTCGTTAAAAACATCATTTAATACTTTTATTGATTTAGGAAGATTAAAATATTGTAAATGAATACCATAATATGTCATAATTTGATTTAAAAGATTTTTACGAGTGTTGCTGTTTAAATTTAAANTTTCTATTTGATCTAAATTATGNTTTAATAAACTCTTAAACCCNNTCAAATCATCACCTAAAATAAGATTTTCTGAATTAATTTTGTTAGAAAAAGAACCATTATTTAAGTCAAAATAAGAGTACTCGTAATTTGAGNGATTTGGATAAAAACCTATATACTTTGTTAAATCTATTAAAAATTTTAAATGAAAATTAGGATTGAAATTATTACTATCAAACCACAATATCATTGCCTCAAGAAAGTCATATAGCTTCTCATTTTTTTCTTTCTCCTCTTTAAGAACATTCCTGAGTACCTCTGATAAAAATATTACTACACTACTTTTAAAAATTGATCTATGAATAGTCTCAATTGGCCTATTAATCCTTGCCTCATTAATAAAGTTCAAACCCTCTTTTTTTCTGTGGTTTGAAATTAAAAATATAAGACTAAAAGTTTGGAACAGCCCTTTTCTAAGTTTACTTCTTTTGGAATTCAATATGCCTTTTAAAAGATAACTTTTTAATCCAAAGTTTTTTGTGAAACAAGTTACAATTAAACTTGAATCACCATATTTAATGGATGAAATAACTAAGGCAGGAGTTTCAATCAAACCAAAACATTATACGACTCCTTGAGCGAGCATAGCGTCAGCNACTTTAACAAAACCGGCAATATTTGCCCCTTTAACATAATCAATTTTATTTTTTTCCATTCCATATTCTACACATGATTGGTGTATTTCTGACATAATAGTTTTAAGTTTAGAATCAACCTCGTCTCTAGCCCAATTGTAGCGAAGAGAATTTTGAGCCATCTCAAGACCAGAAACGGCTACTCCTCCTGCATTAGAAGCTTTTCCTGGGGCAAAAAGAATATTGTTTTTTCTGAAATAATTTATAGCCTCAGGTTTAGTTGGCATGTTTGCACCCTCTCCTACACATATGCATCCATTAAGCTTTAATTGTTTTGCGTCTTCTATAGTTAATTCATTTTGAGTTGCACAAGGAAGAGCTATTGAGCAATTAACTTCCCATGGCTTTTTATTTGGATGATATGTTGCCTTAGTGTATTTTTTTAAGTAATTATTAATTCTTTCCCGTTTAACATTTTTTAAATTCATTATATAGGATAATTTTTCACTATCAATACCATCTTTATCATATATATAACCTGAAGAATCAGAAAGTGTTAAAACTTTTGCTCCAAGTTGGATACATTTTTCTGCTGCAAATTGAGCTACATTACCAGAACCTGAAATTACAACAGATTTACCTTCGATNCTTTCATTTATATGGTTCAACATTTGAACTGTGAAATAAACTACACCGTATCCAGTAGCCTCGGGTCTAATTAATGACCCACCCCATGAAACACCTTTCCCAGTTAAGACACCGGAGAATTCATTACTGAGTCTCTTATATTGCCCAAATAAATACCCAATTTCTCTTCCTCCAACACCAATATCTCCTGCAGGGACATCATTGTTTGGACCTATATGCCTATATAACTCAGACATAAAACTTTGGCAAAATCTCATAACTTCTGTATCAGANTTACCTTTAGGATTAAAATCAGAGCCACCTTTTCCCCCACCCATTGGGAGAGTTGTTAAACTATTNTTGAAAACTTGCTCAAAGGCTAAAAACTTCAAAACACTTAGGTTAACACTTGGATGAAATCTTAGTCCACCTTTGTATGGTCCAATAGCAGAATTCATTTGAACACGATAGCCTCTGTTGACCTGAATTTCTTCATTATCATCAATCCATGCTACTCTAAATGAAATTACTCTTTCAGGTTCAACCATTCTAAGTAAGACATTTTGACCATAATATATATCCTTAGTAATTATGTAAGGTATTACTGTTTCAGCGACTTCAGTTACTGCCTGCATGAATTCAGGTTCATTTTGATTTCTTGAACTTACGTGCTTGAGAAATTTTTGAACAATTTTTTTCATACATAAATTTAAGGTTTTTCTGTCCTTTAAATAAAAATTATGNTTTTTTTATCCAAAAAGTATTGAAACGACATCTTCAATCTTTTCAACCGATATTACATCAATATCTTTAAAAACTGAATCAACTTTGTTNTTTTTTGAAATGAAAATAGATTTAAATCCAAGTTTAGCTGCTTCTTTGATTCTAGAATCTATTTTTGAAATTGGCCTAAGCTTTCCGGACAAATCTATCTCAGCGGAAAAACACATATCTTTTTTAATACTTTTATCAAAGTAACTTGATAGTATTGAGACCATAACACCTAGATCTAGCGCNGGATCATTAATTGAAATACCACCAGTAAAATTTATAAATACATCTTTTGATGCAAGGGTAAAGCCTGCTTTTTTTTCTAAAACAGCAAGAAGCATATTCAATCTTTTTGAATTAAAACCAGTACAACTTCTTTGAGGAGTACCGTATACAGCTGAGCTAACGAGAGATTGTATTTCTAGGAGTATGGGTCTTATACCTTTCATTGTAACACTTATAGCTTGTCCACTTAAATTATTATTNTCTAAGCTTATTAATAATTTATTTGGATTTGAAACTGGCCGTATACCTTTTGAGCCCATTTCATATATGCCTATCTCATCTATTGTACCAAATCTATTTTTTTGTGATCTTAATATCCTGTATATATAATCTTTGTCTCCTTCAAAATTGAGAACCGTATCTACCATATGTTCTAAAACTTTCGGCCCTGCAATTTGACCATCTTTTGTTATATGACCAATTAAAATTACAGGTGTATTTGTTTTTTTTGCATAATCGATTAGCTCAGAAGTTGTCTCCCTAATTTGTGATATGGTTCCTGCAGGACTGTCTATATTTTCACTTTTTAGTGTTTGAATAGAATCAATTATAATAAACTCAGGATTTATCTCTTTTATTTCATTAAATATATTATTTAAAAGGGTTTCACTCAAAACAAAACAATTTTTATTNCTTAACCCAATTCTGGATGATCTGAGNTTAATTTGTTTAAGACTTTCTTCACCGGACACATAAAGTGACCTATATTTTGAGCTCAACACTACTTGAAGAAGAAGAGTTGATTTTCCTATACCGGGCTCACCTCCAAGAAGAGTTAAAGATCCGCGAGTAATTCCTCCACCCATAACTCTATTCAACTCTTTATCACTAGTTATTATCCTAGTCTCATCATTTATTTCTATTTTAAATAACTGAATTGATTTATTTGATCGATTTTCATTATTATAAACCCTCTTTGACATTTGATTTTTTTGAATCTTTTCTTCAACTAAGCTATTCCATTCCTTACAAGATTTACATTGGCCTTGCCATTTTGAATGCTCAGTTCCACATATTCTACAAAAAAAAGCAGTTTTATATTTCATAAAATTTAAAAATTACTTCTACGGTTTATAAATGGAATTAAAATAAATGCTAATGCCCCAAGAATTATTATTAAAATGGTATGAGTGCTCCAGATTATCCATCCAAACGATAAACCTATTTCCTTACTAATTTCAAATGAACTAAGAACTAAAGCTATGCTTAAGGGATATATCCCTATTCCGCCATTAGTAGTTATAATTGATAATGCACCCACTATGAATGCAGGAATTAACATTTTGATAGTTAATACTTGAGTTTCGGGAATTGACCATTTTATAACATAAAACATTAATAAGTACATTACCCAAATAAAAATTGTATGAAAAATAAAAAGAAATTTATTATTGGTTTTTTTTATTGAGCTGATACCTTCTAGAAATCCTTTTAAAAATGAATTCAATCTCAACGCAATTGACAAATTTAGTTTTCTAACTATATATATTGAGAGTATTATAATTAAAAATATAAAGCATAAAATAATTCCAATTTTTATAAATTTTATTTTAACCAATAAATTCCAAATTGTTTCGAATTGAATAATTAAACCAGCAAGAACTAACATAAAAAAAATCAAANCATCAATTATTCTCTCAGTGACAATTGATCCAAATGTTTTTTGAAATGGAATATTTTCATAATTAGATAAAAAAGTTGCTCTAAGAACTTCTCCTGANCTGGGTANACCTAGATTGGCCAAATAGCCAATAAAAACAGTTAAAATTGCATTTGAAAGTTTGGGTTTGTATCCCATTGGATTCAACAAAAACAACCAACGATAACCTCTTGATAAATGACTTAAGGCTCCAAAAAAAAGACTTAGACCAATATAATTCAAATCTGCATTATTGAATGCTGCAAAAATGAATTTTCTTTCTTTATCAGAAGTTATATCAACAGTTAAATAAATAAATATTATTCCCAGAGTTAGAGGAATAAAAATTTTTAAAATANTTTTATAATTCATCAAGCAATAAATTATCTATGAGTCGAATTTCCCCNAGCTTTGTTGCAATAAANGCTCTGGCTTTTTTTTCAGATTTTTTTTTGGCGTTAAGTAAACTACTTTCGTGTCTTATATCAAAATAACATAGTTTAAAATAATTTTTTTCTAGAAACGAAGCTTCTATTTTTTTAATTATTTCATTTGCACTTTTCTTTTTCCATAATGATTTAGCAAGTTGCAATTGCTTAAATATAAAAGAAGCTTTATTAACTTCTTCATTATTCAAAAGTTTATTTCTAGAACTCATTGCGAGCCCATTATTTCTTCTTAGAATTGGACAACCTATAATTTTAGTTTTAATATTTTTTTGTTTAACTAACAACTTAANAATCTGCAATTGTTGAAAATCCTTTTCTCCAAAATATGCTTTGTCTGGTTTAAATAATGTAAATAGTTTTTCTACAACAGTTGCAACTCCATTGAAATGTCCAATTCTATGTTTTGCCTCCATGATTTCACCAATTATTCCAAAATCATAAGATGATGCGGATATTGANGATTTATATATATCATCAGATTTTGGGATATAAACTAATATATTTTTAGATATACTTTTGATTATTTTTATATCTCTTTCAACATTTCTTGGATATCTTTTTAAATCATCGGGGTTTTCAAATTGAGTTGGATTTATAAAGATAGAAACGATTGCTATATCATTATCACTTANAGCNTTTTGAATTAAAGAAGCATGTCCTTCATGTAAGCAACCCATAGTAGGAACAAGGCCTACTGTAACTGAAGAGCATATATTTTTTTTTTAAAATACTTGCTTTATAAAAAATACTCATTAAAAAAAAATTGACTCTGCAAAGTAGTAATATTTTAATTGATTCATTAGAAATTTTGTAATTTCGCAAAACTTAAATGTAATTGGTATTATATAATTTATGAAAAACAAGAGAGTTCTTATTATATCTCCTGAAGTAGTACCTTATTTACCTCAAACGGAACAAGCAATAAATTCTTTTAAAATCCCAAAGAGTATTAACGATAATGGTGGTCAAATTAGAATTTTTACTCCCCGATACGGTTTAATAAATGAGAGAAGACATCAATTACATGAGGTTATTCGCTTATCTGGTATGAATTTGGTAATAAATGATATGGACACTCCTCTCATAATAAAAGTTGCCTCCATACCAAAAGAAAGAATGCAGGTGTATTTCATAGATAATGAAGATTATTTTAAAAGGAGAGGTGTTTTACATGATAAAAATGGAAAGCTTTTCTCTGATAATGACGAAAGAATGATTTTTTTTACAAAAGGNGTCGTTGAAACTGTAAAGAAATTAAATTGGTCTCCAGATATAATTCATCTTCAGGGCTGGTTTACTTCTCTTTTTCCACTATATTTTAAAACATATTTCAAAGATGAAGCAATATTCTCGGATAGTAAGATAGTATTTTCAATATATCCAAAAGATTTTGATGGTATAATCTCAAAAAAGTTCAGAGACAAAGTCGCTTTTGATGAAATTCCTGAAAATTACATTACAAGTTTAACTCGATCAAATTATAATAACTTAGTTAATATTTCTATTGAGCATTCCGATGCATTTGTTTTACATAGTGAAGATATAGAGGAAGAACACATTACAAATATNAAAAACAGTAAAAAACCCTGTCTTTTATACTCTGACACTCNAGATGAAAAGGCGTATGTNAATTTTTACGAAAAAAATCTGATTTAATAATTCAGAAAAATGAATTTCAAGACTATCAAATTCAATATATTTTTTATAATAACTTTTTCTCTAATTTCTTGTGATACTGAGTACCACTCTGTTGGGACTAATTTATTATTTGATCAGGCATTTAAATCTAAAAAATATACTTCCGAGGTATTTGCATTTCAAGAACAGCTTAAAACTGTTCAAACTGATGGACTTCCTTTGGGACAACTTGGTGAAGTTAATCATCCGATCTATGGTAAAACTAAGGCCGGTATAACGACTCAATTGATAATAAGCTCTGATAATCCCACTTTTGGAAGATTAGCCCAGGATAAGGAAGCTTTTGACCCTAACAATAAGTTTGCAATTCCTGAAAATGAGACAGTTTCATCTGTCTTTTTAGATATACCATTTTTTAATAATCAAAATGATAGAGATAATGATGGTGTTATAGATGCACTAGATATTGATCCTTTCGATTCATCCAGTGATTCAGATGGTGATGGAATTAGTGATTTTAGAGAGTCAGAAGTTGGAACAAATCCTCTAAGTGATGATAGTGACAATGATGGTATTTCAGATAGTATTGATGAAGATAGTTCAGATTATGATAGTGAAAATAAAAATTATGAAATTGATTCTGTATATGGAAATCGTAATGCAAAATTTAGGATTAAAGTTCATGAGCTAACCTATTTCCTATCATCTTTAGATCCCCAAAACAACTTTGAGTCTTCACTTGAATATTACTCTAATACTAATTACTTTGATCAAGGTTTTTACTCCTCTGAGTTGTTTAATGAAGAAGTTGAGTTAAACTATGATGAGTTAAGGATCTACCATACTGAAGATGACCCTGAAACTGAGGATAAAATAGAGGATTCAACAGATGTAAAGTTAAGATATTCCCCTAGGATTAGATTGAAGCTTGATTCCAATTTTTTTCAAGAGAAAGTAATCAATGCTGAAGGATCCAGTCATCTAAGAAATTCAGATAATTTTAAGCAATATATTAAGGGTATTATAATCGATACAGAAAACTTTTCTGAAGATATTTTCTTGCTGCTAAACTTGAATGCAGCAGATATCAAAATAAATTATGATTATGATTATTATGAGCATTATGGTAATGAAGTAGATGAAGATGATGAAATAATTAAAAAATCCTCAACCTTTACTATAAATATTGGTGGTGTTAGGATAAATACAATTGAAAACACAGGATACGAATCTATGCTTTCATCAATATCTCAAGAAAGTCAAGAGTTACAAACACCAGAAGAAATAATTATTCAAGGCGGACATTTTTACTCTAAAATAAATCTTTTTGATAAAAATGAGTTAGATAATAATGATGAAATATATCAATTGAGAAGTAAGAATAATTGGCTTATTAATGAAGCAAATCTTGTTTTTTATATTGATTCTGAAGTGAATGATTTAAATAACGATAATTTAATGAAAATGGTTCCTGAGAGATTATATTTATATAATTTAAATACAGGTGAACCAATAAGTGATTATTACAATGATAATTCAATTAATCTGCAGGCTACTAATGCAAACAAGATTATTTATGGAGGGCTTTTAGAATTAGATTCTAATAATAAACCCTGGCGTTATAAGTTTAGAATAACCAATCACATAAATAATATCATAAAAAATGATTCTATAAATACATCATTAGCTTTGATTTCTGGTGCTAATATTTCCAATTTAATAATTAGAAAAGGTATAAACTTAAAAAATGAAGAAGTTAAATATCCTACTACTGGTGTTTTAAATCCATTTGGGGTTAAGTTGATAGGTTCTCACCCTAAAAATTCCTCTGATGAAGGATCAAAGATTAAATTAGAAATCTTCTACACGGAATATTGATTATCGCATAAATAAAATTACTTTATAGGCAATTAGTAAAATCAATATTCCAGATATTCCTTGTATAAGAGTAGCAATAGTATGAGTTTTGTATGTTGTACTTATATTCATCCCACTGAATTGAGAAACTATCCAAAAGTATGAATCGTTAGCATGTGATACAGTCATTGAGCCAACACCAATTGATAGAATAGCTAAAGTTTTTCCTAATTCATTTTCCAAACCAAAAACTGAAAGCATTGGATAAATAATCGAAGCGCTTGTAATCATAGCAACAGTTGAAGAACCCTGAGCAGTTTTTATTGAAGCTGCTATTAGAAATGGAATAATTATACCAAGTGAGGTAAAATCATCTATATTGTTAAACCAAGATACAGCATCTATATTTTTAATTATTTGACCCAAAGCTCCACCCATTCCAGTTATCCCAATTATGGGCAAACTTTGTTTCAAGGAAATAATTAATAATTTTTTAAAATTTATGTATTTTATTGAAAGATATATTGAAATAATAGCACCAATAAATAGCGCACAGGTTGGAGATGTTATAATGTTAATTTCACGAGGCAAAAATGGGTTTATGGACATTAGAATTATTGGAGCCCAAATCGGAGAGCTAGCCTCACTAAAACTAAATGTTTTATTTTCATTGTATTCAGTCACTAAAACTTTTAGATTTTCTTTAGTGATGGCTCTTGTCTTATGAATAAATTTTTGTGAATAAAAACCACCAATTAAAGCAATTACAAAGGCTAATATTCCACCACAAATGAATAATAAAAAAATATTTTTTAAATCTAAACTCGCTGCTGCAGCAAGTGGGCCAGGGGTAGGAGGAACAAGAACATGAGGGGCAAATAAGCCAGTTGAAAGTGCTACTGTTATTGATTTTTTTGAATTATTAGTTAATTCTGATATTTTTTTATTTAAAGATGAAAGAATAATAAATGCTGCGTCACAAAATACAGGGATAGAAACAACAAAACCAATCAAGTTAATTATATAAACTATCGGAAGAGAAGAAAATTTTTTTATAATACCAACAGAAATAATTTTTGTTGCCCCACTCTTTTCAAGACAAATACCAATAATTACACCAAATAATATAAGTAATCCAATTTTTTTTGAGGTAAATAAAAACCCATTAAAGATTTCGGATGAAGTGTTTAAAAAGTTAAGATCTAATGATAACCCAAGAATTAAGCAGCCAATAGAAATTACAAGTATTGGATTTAACTTTAAGTTTGATGTACCCACAATAATCCATATTACGGTAATCAAAAGACATGTAATTTCGTAATACATTATTCTTCTTGTTTCATGTAATGATTGATAGCTACTTTTGCTTTTTTCTTTATGAGTGAATAGGAATTCTTAATAGCTTTTTCTAGCGGATAATTTGATGGAGTTGAAGCCCAAGCTTTGGTTATTCCTAAATATTTATAATCGGTTTCTTTTAAACTAACTTTTCCTGCAATACATATTAGAGGCTTTCTGTTTTTTTTACTCAAAAATCCAATTTTATTGATTAGCTTCCCATTTTTACTTTGATTATCTAGATGTCCTTCACCACTAATAACTAAGTCAGAATTTTTAATATATGATTCAAAATCAATTAACTTTTCCAAGATATTAAAACCATTTTCAATTTTTGCATTAATTAAACCGTAAAGTCCAGCAGAGACTCCGCCAGCAGAACCTCCTCCTTTAACGTTTATGTTTTTTTTTCCTGTTGACTTTTGTATTAATTCTGCAAATTTTTTTGATCCTAATTCAAGTTCTTCAATCATTTTTGGAGTTGCACCTTTTTGGGATGAATAAGTTTTTGCGGCACCATTTTTTCCGAGTAATGGGTTATCGACATCTGCACCTAAAACTATTTCACATGATTTAATTTTTGGATTCAGATTTGCAAAACTAATTTTTTCACACTCTAATAGACCACTGCCTCCTTTTGAAATAGTCGATAAATTTTTATCAAGTAACTCTCCACCGAGGGCTACAAAAATTCCTGCTCCCATATCGTGAGTAGAACTACCTCCAAGCCCCAAATATAATTTTTTACATCCTTTATTTAGAGCATGATTAATTAGCACACCTACACCATATGTCGAAGTCTTCATTGGATTTTGCTCCTCCTTTTTTAAGCCGCTTAACCCAGATATTTGAGACATCTCAATCCAAGCAATTTGATTCTTTTTTAACCAAAAAATAGATGCATTAATTTTTTTTCCTAAAGAATCTTCGGTAAATATATTTTCGATTTTCCCAAGGTTAAAATTTTCTAATAAATCGATAGCACCTTCCCCGCCATCTGAAAAAGGAATCTTTTTAATTGATGCATTAGGAAATACAGCAATTATTCCCTCATGTATAGCATTTGAAACTTCTTTTGCACTGAGACTGCCTTTGAATGAATCTGGAGCAATTAAGATTCTCATATGGATTTATAAATTGATTCTATTATTTTAGGGGCATGTTCTCTTGAGTTTTCGATAAACCATTTATTTGTTTTCAATCCACCACATACTACTCCAGCTAGATATACACCTTTAACATTAGACTCCATTGTCATCTCATTATATCTGGGTGTCTTATATTTGTCTTTTTTAAAATCAACGCCAAGACTTTTTAAGAGTTTGAAATTTGGTTGGTAGCCAGTCATTGCCAACACAAAATCATTTTTAATTTTAATTTCCTTGTTTTTTGATTTAATTAGAATGGAAGTCTTAAATATTTTTATAACCTCTGAGTTAAAATAGGCTGTAATGCTTCCCTCTTTAATTCTATTAATAATATCAGGTCTAGCCCAATATTTAACATTCTCTCCTATCTGCTTTTCTCTAATTATCATTGTAACTTTTTTCGCCCCCTTTCTGTAAGTTTCTAGTGCTGCGTCAACTGCTGAATTGGCTGATCCAATAATAGCAAGATTCATTCCAAAGTAAGGATGGGGCTCTGAGTAATAGTGTTTCACTTTGGAAAGGTTTTCTCCTGGGATATTTAGCAAGTATGGAAAATCATAAAATCCGGTAGCAATGATTACTTTTTTAGCTGAATATTTATTCTTAGAAGTCTCAATATTAAAACCTTTTTTTGTTTTGTGAATATTAATAATTTCTTCATATAAATTTACATTTAAACTCTCTGTTGTTGTTACCCGCCTGTAATATTCAAGCGCCTCACTTCTTGTTGGTTTTGGTTGTTGAGAAATAAATGGTATTTCACCTATTTCAAGTCTGTCAGAGGTAGAAAAAAAAGTCATATTTAATGGATAGTTAAATAGTGAATTTACAAGTGTTCCTTTTTCAACTATTAAATAATCTAAATTTTTTTCTTTAGCAGAAATCCCACATGCCAACCCTATAGGGCCAGCACCTATTATTATTACATCTTTCATCTTCTAAATTTACAAAGACTCTACTTATTTTCCTTAATTATAATTAAAAACAATTATATTTATAATTATTATAATTAAATATTATAGTAAGAAATATATAAAAGTATAAATTTTTAGAAATAATATATTAATATAGTTTTTTACTATTAAATAATAAATTATTATTGTTTTGTCTTATATATAGACAAATTATACTAAAAAGAACTAATATTAATGAATATTTAATTCCTATGAAATTTGTAATTATTACAAGGATAACCCACCATAATGGAAGTAAAAAAACTCCACAAACAAGTTTTATTGTACTATAGTAGACAATATCGTCAATTTTTGAGAGAACTTTTTTCGTTATAAGGAGTACTGGAAGATTTAATAAATATCCCATAAAACCCATTACTTTTTCAATATAATTTAAATTCCTTGACTTTTTATGATTCTTAACCGTTTTCAATTTATCTCGTATCTCTTTGAATGTTTCTCGTCCGGATAAGCTATTTATATGGGAACATTGATTTATATATTGATCACTATTATCTGGAACCCATAAACATTTTTTCATCCTTACTGATAACTCATCCCTAATATTATTTATATTTTTTACTTCTGGAAGATCTTCATTGACAAAATCTTTTATTTTGATGGGGTCTCCATAAACTAAATGAATAAATGCCAATGGATTTCTTCTATTGCTATAATTAATACCTATTGGTATTATGTAGATATTTTGTTTTGGATGCATTTTTTGAGCCGTTAGCGCCATCCTGCTACTCCCTTTTGAAATAGGCATTAGGAAATAGTTTTCGTGTTGACGTCCTTCAGAAAAAATCTGAATAGGTTTCCCTTTACTTAACAAATTATAACAATTATTAAAAATGGAATCATTGTTTTTCAAATTATCATACCCATCTCGTATTCTGTAAACAGGTATCATTTTCATTGCTGTAAAAGCATTGTGTAGTAAACCTCCAAAAATATCTGCACGAGTCAATGATGTGATTTCATCTCCATAATCAACACCAACTATAAATGGATCAATTACCCCATTTTGGTGATTTGGTGATAGAATTACTCCTCCTTTTTTAGGTAATTTTTCTTTTCCGTATACTTTTATTTTTTTGAAATAGAAATAAAATCCTATCTGCATAATAGACCTAATTATTATATAAAAAAATTTGTTCACAGGCTGTTTTAGTATAAGAATTGGACAATTTTAATAATATATTTTGAAAAATAAATATAAAAAAGAAAGAGCAACAAATAATTGTTGCTCTTTTCTTTTCAGTGGAATTATTTAATTTAGTATGTTAGAATTTAAATCCAGCTCTTAATGTAACTCTTCTTTCAATTATAGGCATTCCTGGGAAAGCTCTATATTTTTGATTGAATAGATTCGTTGCAGCAAGATCTAATTGGATATTTCCAACTTGTCTACCTATACTAAAGTCAACTAGATTTCTTTCATCAGTGTCACCACCATACATCCCCTGGTCTGACAAGAAAGAATCGGCATGCTGATAGGTTAAACTTGTTCTAAAACCATTTGCACCTGTCAGTCTAAGACCTAGGTTGTATTTATTAAGTGGGGTGTTGAGGTTCTGAGGAAATAGTAATCCGTCATCACCCACATTCCATACATTTTGACTAACGTAAGAGTAATTTCCCCAAATAGTTAAATTATCTGTGGCTAAATAATCAATTGAAACATCACTTCCCCAGTGGCTTCTTTTAGCATCAGCATAGTCTCTATATCCTGCACTTAAATTCAATAATTCATCATCTGGTACTCTATCAGATTCTATTGCACCAACCAGCGGTAAAGTGAATGTTCCGTCGGGAGCTTGAACTCCACCAACAAGTCCTGCATAACCAACTGCGGCTCCAACTGCTCCACTTCTAACACCACCAATCAACTGAGCTGTTGCGTCAGCCAATGAAGGAACACCATTTGGAAATGATGGAACAAGTCCTGGAGGTAATCCAGTGTCAGGTATGCCAAGTTGTGCATATGCTCCAGCCGTGGCTGCAGTCATACTAGCTGTTATTTCGCTTACAACTTGATCAGCAAAAGCATTTGGATCGAAGTTTAAAGCACTAAAAGAAGGTGCTAAGGCAGTAAATTGAGTTAGCCCAACTCTTCCATAAGTATAAAAATCAACCCCAACTCTAAATTTATCTGCGATTAAACCTTTATAACCAAATTCCATAGTTTCTATGTATCCAATCCTGGCTCTTTGTGCATTAGTTCCTTGTGCAAGAGGAGATCCATTGAAGAAATTAAGTCCTACGAGATTTCCTGAAAAACTTGTTGATGGTCCACCATTTGCAGTATACGCATCCATAACTCCTGTAAATACACTTTCAAGTCCAGTTCCTGCTAATTGTGCAAGTGCACCATCTCTAATACCTGGTGCACCACTTGCTGGCTGATATGCAGCTCCCCAAATAATACTATTTGGAACTCCAGGAGTGCCAACAGGTACTTTTATGGCCTTACCACCAGGGCCTAAACCATATGTACCAATTAACTCAATTAATTGAGAAGTTGAACCCTGAACAGGATTTGCAGCAGATGCAAAATTTGTAGGGTTTATCTGCCCAGCTAACCATGTAGTTGCCGTTCCTGGAACAACTCTTTGTACTGGAAAATCAATATATGTTTGAAGAGCTGAAGGAGCAAAAGTTGCTTCACTATATGAAGCTCTAAAAGTATGTCTTGGACTAGCCTTGTATGTAAATGCAATTCTCGGTGCAAATTTACCTTCATCTATGAAATTGATTTTATCATATCTTCCCGTAAAAATCATACTGAGCTTATCAGAGAGTTTAGTTGTTCCTTGAAGATATCCACCAGCATTTGCATAATCATCATTTCCGTCATTTCTTCCATATAGAGTTCCATTAGACTCAGATGCATTATTACGATAATCAAATCCAGCTGTAAACTCCGTGTTTAGTGCATCTATTTCGAAGTTATATTGAATTTGAGTTTCAAAAGAATTTCTGATTGCCTGCTGACGAAGACCAGTTAAGTATAAAAATGTTGGGGTTGCTTGTCCACCTCCATCATTGAAATTGTAATATGCATTTGCAAACCATCTTCCCTTTCTTATATTTGCCTGAACCCAATAATCGTAACCTTGAGTTACTCCGGGACCTTGACTATTAAAAAATAAACCATAGCCATTTGCCATCCCAGCAGCAAGTTTACCTGTAGTATCATCACTTGGTCTAAATTCCATGTGAAGATTAGCAGAATATTGCTCATATTCACTCAAAAGTGGATTTCCATCATTATCTAGATCTAAATCACCTTCATCCATAATTATATTATCAGGAGCCCTAAAAGAAGCTTCTTCATCAACAACACCTTGTGGACTCAAAATTGGTTCTCGTATCTCAACCGCTAAATCTGAAATTTGATCAGCATCCTGCAAAGGATCTAAACCAAATTCGTCTCCCCTATTGTATCTTACATTTACTTTCCATCCAAATGTTCCATCTGAATTCGCTTCTGCGTGTCTGAATGCTCCACCAAAATTTGATTGTGTTCCAGCCCATGTTTCAGCTGTTGTTCCGGGATGATCGATTGGACTCTTTGATAAAAAGTGCACAACTCCAGAAGTTACATTTGGGCCATAGAGAGCACCAGCTGGACCTCTTACGACCTCAACTTGTTCAATATCTAGATTTGATAACCCAGTTTGGTAAGAGAAAAAAGAGCCTGCTGATGGAGTTACAATATATCTGTAGTCTAACATAACAAATGTCGAGGTTCCAAATACACCATCTCCAGCTCTCATCTCAATATTTATAGAGTTAGCAGATTGTTGTTGAATCTTTACACCAGGAATATTCTGCAGTGCTGCAGTAGGATCTTGAACATAAGGAGAATTTCTTATTTCATCAGTTGAAATAACTGATACTGATGCNGGAGAGTCTTGAACTCTCTCAGGCCTTCGCGATGCAGTTACAACCATTTCATCNAATTTAGTCCCAGATGCCAAGGTTATTTCNAGCGATTGGTCAGAACTAGTCACGTTGACTACTTTACTTCCAAAACCTACAGAGCTTACCTCTATATCAAAAGGTACAGGTTGATTTGTAGTGATTGTAAAGTTTCCGTCGAAGTCAGCAGCGACCCCTTCAGTAGTTCCTTGAACTACAATATTTGCTCCGGGTACCGGGTTACCATCTTCATCCACAACAGTTCCAGTAATTGTAGATTGAGCAAATGCTAAAGTAGCAATTAAGGAAAAGGTTAATGTAAGAATTGTTTTAATAAACGTTGTCTTCATAATTTTTTTAATTAATTTATTTGTTTGGTTTTCATTTGGAATTTTATATTATCATAACATGATTATAATTCAANCCCCATAATTTGGTAAATATAATATTTTTTGGCATCCTAATGATGTTTTAGCTGTTTTTTTGATANTAAAAAAATATAAGTNTTNTGTTTAATATGCTGGTAATCAGNAATTTAAAATAATTTACTCCCATAGAANAGATGAACTAAGATCATGCCATTTAAGATAATTTGTCATGTATTTTTTGTCTATCATTGGCCTCTTTACCTTTAAAGTAGGCGTAACCAAACCATTTTCAACTGTCCATGAATCTTGAACAACAATTATTTTTGATATTTTTTTATAAGGATCTAGTTTTAAATTTATTTTATTTAATTCATCAGTAAAATGATTTTTAAAATCATCTTTTTTCATCTTTTTTCCTATTTCTGATAAAGATACTAGCAGCATTGGTTGTGGGTTTCCAAGACCNACAATACATATTTGTTCAAATTCATTATACTTTCCAAAATAGTACTCTAATGGTAGAGGTTCTATAAATTTCCCTTTTGAGGTTTTAAAAAGATCTTTTACTCGACCTGTAATATATAAAAAACCGTCCTCATCCAAATATCCTTGGTCTCCTGTATGAAGCCATCCATCAACTAACGTTTCTTTTGTAGCCTCAGGGTCTTTATAATATNNTTCCATNAAAAAAGTTCCTTGCATTAAAATTTCTTCATTCCCTGGGTTAATTTTAATGGAAACTCCTTCTTGCGGTATTCCAACTGAACCAGGTCTATCCCATATATCATCAGCTAGTTGATTACTNATAGCACAATTTTCAGTCATGCCATATCCATTAATAATATTTATTCCTAATTTTCTGTACCAATCTCTTTGGGAAGTTTGCATTGGGGCTGCACCNGATACTTTTGCTCTTGCTTTACTTAGTCCAAGTTTTTTGGCTAGTACTTTNTTAATTAATGAACTTATTANTGGTATCGATAGTAACATATTTAATTTTTTTTGAGAGAATTTACTTAGTATACCCATTTGAAATTTCGTCCAAATTCTTGGAACTGCAAAAAATACAGTTGGTTGAACTGAAGCCAAATTTGCACCAAATGTGTCTAATGACTCTACAAATGAAATTGTACCACCAAACCTAAGCGCAGTAAATTCTACAACAATTCTTTCCGCAATGTGATTCAGAGGCAAATATGAAAAGAAATGATTATTCCCATTATAATCGATCTTGAGAGGATTAGCATTNAGGGAAATGATCTTAGTTGCTTCGTTTGCCCTGTAAGATAAAACAACTCCTTTTGGATTTCCGGTCGTTCCGGACGTAAAAATTATAGTCCAAGTATCAGATAATTTAGGAACGTGAGGAGTTTTTAGCGGTTCATGTTTGTTTATAAAATCAAACCAAGTATGCCCTCTATCAATTGTTGAATGTCCATTATATGTTGGGAATGCTATGATTGGTAGATTATCTGGAATGTATGTTTTAATATCACTCCAGTGCTCTATTTTACCAACAAACATAGCATCTACATCACCAAAATCTAGAAGCTTACCTAATTCCTTTCCAATAAGAGTTCCAAAAAAAGGTACAGATATGTAACCAGCCATTATTATAGCTATGTCTGCAATAATCCATTCACGNCAATTTTTAGAAATTAAGCCAATGTGTGCATTAGGCTTTANATTAAGTGATTTTAATCCATTAGCCAACTTCCTTGCCATTTGTCCGGTTTCACCCCATGTATACTCTTCCCAATTATCACCAAATGGTTGCCTTAGAAAAGGTTTATTTTTTAATTGTTTTTCCAAATCGTAAAATTTGAAGTCAAAATGAGTTTGGTTATCCATTATTTTGTTTGATTTTTGATTTAATATATTTATTTTATAAAATATTCATAGCCACTTTAAATATAAGATTATTTTTATCTTTAATGAGTAATGAAATTTTTGTTATGCACAAATTTTATTAATTAAATATTGAGTCCAGTTTAAAATAAGAGATAAAATAAATATTAATATTTATGTATAGTTTAAAAGGTCAAATAGCTATTATTACCGGAGGTGCAAGAGGAATAGGGAAAGGAATATGTAAGGTCTTTTGCAAGGCAGGAGCAACAGTAGTGTTGTGGGATGTTTTAGATTCTGGAAATGAAACAACTAGTCAAATTTCATTAGATGGAGGATCTATTTTTTTTCAAAAAGTAGACATTACAGATACTGAGAGTGTNAATAATGCTGTAGATGAAATTATCTCCAAACATGGAAAAATTGATATTTTGATAAATAATGCGGGTGTAATTCGAGACAGGTCTTTTTTAAAAATGTCACCTGATGAGTGGAATACTGTAATAAATATTAATCTAAACGCTCTATATATTACATCCAAAGCAGTATTGCCTCATATGAGAGAGGCTGGGTACGGAAGAATTATTTCTGCATCCTCTATTAACGGCTTTCAGGGGGCATTTGGACAAGCTAATTATGCGGCAACTAAAGCAGGAGTTTCTGGATTTACAAGAGCATTATGCAAAGAAGTTGGTCGTTTTGGAGTAACAGTTAATGCAGTTGCTCCAGGATTTATAAAATCTTTGATGTCAGATTCAATGCCTGAGGAGGTAATTAAAGCTGGCATAGCTCAAATACCTGTAGGCAGAATAGGAACCCCAGAGGATATGGGTTATTGTTATTTATTTTTAGCTTCAAAAGAAGCAGGGTTTATAAGTGGAATAACCCTTCATGCAAATGGAGGAGCAATGCCAATGTAATTTTAAATTTATGAGTTTCAAGAATTTATTTCAATTAAAAGGTAAAGTTGCTATAGTAACTGGATCAAGCAAGGGAATAGGTCTTGCAATTGCTCGTGGGCTTGCAGAAAATGGAGCAAGTGTAGTTCTTAGTAGCAGGTCTCAAGAATCAGTTGAGTTTGCAGCAAATGAATTTCAAAAAAACGGGTTGTCTGTTATAGCCCAAACCTGTCACGTTGGAGATCANGAACAGAGAATTAAATTGGTTGATGAAACAATAAAAAATTATGGCAAAATAGATATTTTGGTAAATAATGCTGCAATAAATCCAGTTTATGAAACTATTGAAAATATTTCCAACGAGGTTTATGATAAAATGTTCAATGTAAATGTTAAAGCAATATTTGATTTAAGTAACTTATGTTTACCTTTTTTAAAAAAGGATAGGTCCGGATCTATAATCAATATTTCCAGTGTTGAAGGATTAAAACCGAGTTTAGGGCTTGGAATATATAGTGTTACTAAGGCTGCTGTAATTANGCTTACACAGGTTCAAGCTAAGGAATGGGGAAAATATGGTATTAGATCTAATGNAATATGTCCTGGACTAATAAAAACAAAATTTAGTAAGGCTTTGTGGGAAAATCAAGTATTGTTAAATCAAGTGAAAAATAAACTTCCTGCTGGAAGAATTGCAGAGCCAGAGGAAATGATTGGTTTAGCATTATATTTAGCCTCATCAGCTGCAAGCTATTCTACAGGTGGTATATACACTGCTGATGGAGGGCATATGATAATCTAAAAAATAAATTATGGAATCAAANATTGATAAACCTTACAAAACAAAATTTAATTCATTGATTGAATTGAAAGCATATTTGGGAAAAGAGTTAGGTGTTACCAAATGGTATACTATGGACCAGGAGAAAATAAATATATTTGCGGATACAACTGAAGATCGCCAATGGATTCACATTGACAGAGAAAGATCTAAAAAAGAATCCCCATACAAAACAACAATTGCTCATGGGTTTTTAATGTTATCCATGTGTTCAAAAATAATGTTTGAAAGTTTTGAACTTAAAGGTGTTGGGATGGTGATAAATTATGGTTTAGATAAGGTAAGATTTACAAATGCAACATTATCTGGTTCAAAATATAGAGGNAGAGTTTCATTAATGGAATTNGATTCCAATCCAANTGGTGCTAAGTATAAAATGAAAGTTATAATTGAACTAGAAGGACAAGATAAACCTGCATGTATTGCCGAACTTTTAGCTCTTGTATATAAAGNTTAATTATGAATGAATCTGTATTGTACGACATTAATGAGGGTGTTGCTGTAATTACCCTAAATAGACCTGATAGATACAATGCTGTAAATCAAGATTTAGTTGAAGGAATATCAGAATCTTTAAATAAGGCAAAAGATGACCATTTGGTTAGGGCAATAGTTATTACGGGTTCTGGAAAGGGTTTCTGTGCTGGNGCTGATATGACAGTATTTGCTACAGAGGTCTCTCCCGAACAAAGAAGAGATTATATAATCAAACAATATCAGCCTTTAATGCGCCAATTTTTTGAATTAAATAAACCAATAATCGGTGCAATTAACGGAACAGCAGCAGGTGTTGGAGCTGCTTTTGCTCTTGCATGCGATTTGAGAGTTATGAGTGAAAAAAGCGCAATCTTATATGCTTTTATTAATATTGGTTTGGGTCCAGATGGTGGTGCAAGTTGGCTTCTTTCGAGACAAGTAGGATATAGTAAGGCATTTGAAATAGCTATTAGTGGTAAAAAAGTAATGGGAAATGAATGTCATGAACTAGGATTAGCAAATAAAATCGTTGAAAATGAAAAAATTCTAATTGAATCTATAAATTGGGCAAAGTTGTTAGCAAAAAAACCAACTTTGGCAATTGGAATTACAAAAGAGGACATCTTTTACTCAATTAACAATGATTTAGAGAAGACCATTGCTTTTGAGGCAGAAAGTCAAGTACCCGCATTTAAAAGTCACGATTTGAAGGAAGGTGTCACCGCATTCATAGAAAAAAGAGAACCAAATTTTAAAGGAAAGTAGATTTATAAAATGGAATTCAAGGAAATAAAATTAAAAATATCAAAGTTTGTGAGAGAAGAGCTTTATGCATTAGAACCATGGATTTTAAACTGTGANTGGAATGAAAAACTTCCTAAATTAAATGAATTAAGAGATAAAGTTAAGTCCCAAAACCTCTGGCTACCTCAAATTCCAAGAGAATACGGAGGTTTGGGATTGTCTAATACTCAGCATGGTGAGATAAGTGAAATTTTAGGGGCAAGTCCATATGGTCATTACGTTTTCAACTGCCAGGCTCCTGATGCAGGAAATATGGAAATATTAATTGAATGTGGAACCAATGAACAAAAAGAAAAATATTTAAAACCATTATTAAATGGAGATATAAGAAGTTGTTTTGCCATGACNGAACCAGATTATGCAGGATCTAACCCCTTAGAAATGGGAACAATAGCAACAAAAGGTGAGAAAAACTATACAATTAACGGTCATAAATGGTTTACATCGGGTTTCGACGGAGCTGAATTTGCAATTGTAATGTTAATATCGAATCCAGGATCAGAAAACCCATACAAAAAAGCAAGCCAAATCATTGTACCCACAAAAACTGAAGGTGTCGAGTTTGTCAGAAATATTCAAATAATGGGACATTCTGGCGGAGGTTGGGAAAGTCATTCTGAAATAAGATTTAATGATGTTAAAGTTCCATTAACAAATATATTAGGAGATGATGGTGAAGGATTTTCTATTGCTCAGAAAAGACTGGGTCCAGGAAGAATTCACCACTGTATGCGATGGATTGGGATCTGTGAAAGGTCTTTTGATCTGATGTGTAATAGAGCAATGACTCGAAAACTTGCTNATGGAAAAAAACTCGCAGATAAGCAAATAATTCAAAATTGGATTTCAGAATGTAGGGCAGAAATAAATGCAGCTAGGCTATTAGTTCAAGATGCCGCAAAAAAAATAGATACTCATGGATCATATAATTCAAGAAATGAAATTTCAATAATCAAATTCTANTGCGCTAATGTTTTACAAAAAGTTGTTGATTGCGCTATTCAAGTCCATGGNGCTAAAGGGGTNACAGACGACACAATTTTAGCTGCTTATTACAGACACGAAAGAGCTGCAAGAATATATGATGGAGCTGATGAGGTTCATAAAAGCAGTTTAGCTAAACAAATTTTGAAAAAATACGATAATATTAATTAATATTAAANTAAAAATTTTGTATAAAATTGATCAAGCTGTTAATGTCCGTAAGGACGAGTTACTTAATTTAAATTCACTAAAAGAATATCTAAGTAAAAAATTAAATATAAATTCTAAAATAGAATTATTGCAATTTCCCTCAGGATTTTCAAACCTAACCTATTTAATTAAAACGGACAATAATAATTTTGTCTTAAGAAGACCACCTCATGGATCTAATGTAAAGTCTGGCCATGATATGAATAGAGAATTTATGATTTTNAATAAATTAAAAAACCATTTCAACAAAGTTCCTAAACCAGTTATTTTTTGTAATGATAAATCTGTAATTGGATCCGAGTTTTATTTAATGGAAAAGGTTGATGGTGTAATTTTTAGAGGTTCAAATTTTAAATCAAATTTTATAAACCAAAATTTGATTTCAGATTTAGTTGATTCTTTTATTAAAACTTTTTCTGAAATACATTCATTGAAATATATGAATATAGGTCTTAAGGATTTTGGGAAGCCAGANGGGTACACAAAAAGACAAGTTGAAGGTTGGATNAAGAGATATAATGATGCTAAAACTGATAGTTTTAAAGAAATAGAAAAAACTATTGATTGGCTTTCCAGCAATATAATAAGTTCATCTAGGCCATGTTTGATTCATAACGATTATAAGTTTGATAACCTTATGTTTGAGATTAAAAAAAAAGTTAGNGTAAACGCTGTTTTAGACTGGGAGATGTCAACTATTGGAGATCCTTTAATGGACCTTGGAACTAGTTTAGGTTACTGGATTCATGAATCTGATCCTGATATTATAAAAAAAATGAATTTCAATATTACTCATATTGATGGCATGCCTACCAGACAGGAATTAGTTCACATGTATGGCGAGTTTTCTGGCAGATCAGTTAAAAATATTCTTTTTTATTTTATTTTTGGTTTGTTTAAAATTGCTGGAATAATTCAACAAATCTATTTCAGATATAAAAAAGGACTAACAAAAGATATTCGTTTTAGGGANTTAAACAAAGGAGTTGAATTATTGGGTATTATGTCTTTGCAGGCTATTCAAAAAAGAAAAATTGATTATTTATTTTAACTAAATAATGTGTAAATGGAATTAAAAACAAAAGTAGATTTAGGTGATTTTAGAACAGAAACCAGAGCTTGGTTGGAGGAGAATTGCCCCAAGAGTATGAGATTACCAATTAAAAGTCCAATGGATATGTTTTGGGGGGGGAAAAATTCAAAATTTAATTCTAATGACCAGAGACTCTGGTTTGAAAGGATGCTAAAGAAGAAATGGGTGGTTCCTTATTGGGAAAAAAAATATGGAGGTGGGGGATTAACTCCAAAAGAAAATAGTATACTGATACAAGAAATGGCAAGACTAGGATGCCGAAAACCACTTTATAGCTTTGGTATTGCCATGCTTGGCCCTGCATTATTAAAATTTGCAAGTGAGGAACAAAAACTCAGATACCTTCCAGAAATTGTTGAAGGAAAAATATGGTGGTGTCAGGGTTATAGCGAACCAAATGCAGGAAGTGACTTAGCTGGTCTACAAACTAAGGCAGAAGACAAAGGAGACTACTATTTAGTTAATGGTTCAAAAGTTTGGACCTCATATGCTGATAATGCAGATTGGATTTTTTGTCTAGTAAGAACTGATTCGGATGCACCAAAACACAACGGTATTAGTTTTATTTTAATNGATATGTCTTCTCCAGGGGTTAGTGTTAGACCAATCAAACTTATAAGTGGGAAGTCTCCCTTTTGTGAGACTTTTTTCGATAATGTTAAAGTCCCAAAAACTAATTTGATAGGTAAGATTAATGAGGGTTGGACTATTGCTAAATACCTTCTTACTCACGAAAGACAAATGATCGGTGGTGTTGGTGAAACAGAAAACAAAAAAGAAATAAGTGAAATTGCGAAAGATAAATTAGATTTTTTCTCCGGACAAATACAGGACAGTCTGTTAAGAGGTCAAATTTCTAAATTTGAGATGGATGAAAAAATTTTTGAAATGACAATCCAGAGAATTATTGATGAAGATAAAACAGGAAAGAAAGCTGCTTTATTTTCTTCGTTTTTTAAATATTATGGAACTGAATTGAATATAAAAAGAGAAGAATTAATGATGCAAATTGGAGGGAGTGATTCTTTATTATGGGTTTCAAATAAAGAAAATGATGCAGATGCAGCTAGAAAATTTTGTAGATCTAAAGGTAATTCGATTGAAGGGGGAACCTCTGAAATTCAACTTAACATCATAGCTAAACGAGTTTTAAATTTACCTTCATAAAAGATGTCACTNATTTTAACAGAAGAACAAAAAATGCTTAAAGATTCTGCAAGAGAGTTTTTATTGGCTAACTCACCATTGGATAGCTTCAGGACCTTAAGGGATAATGATTATAAACCCTATGATTATGATGTTTGGAAGGGTTTTGTTGAGATGGGTTGGACAGCTTTAATAATTCCCGAGAAATACGGTGGTTTAAATTTTGGATATACAGGCCTCGGACAAATAATAGAAGAGAGTGGGAGAACTTTAACAAAGTCTCCAATAATATCGTCAATATTATTATCATCTTCAGCAATTATTTTATCCGACAANTGTGAGCTTAAGGAAAAATGGTTGCCTAAACTGATGAATGCTAGCAAGCTTATGAGTTTTGCATTAGATGAAAAATCAGTTTTTGATCCAAAATCAATAAAATCAATCGTAGTGGAGTCTGGAAAAAACTATATTTTAAATGCTGATAAGAAGATGGTTATAAATGGAAATAATTCTGATTTTTATATAGTTGTTGCTAATTTGAATAACTCAGTTAGTTTATTTTTAGTTGATTCNTGCTCTGAAGGAATTGACATTAAAACAGATNTTTTAATGGATGCAGGAAGCTATTCTTCAATTAAATTTAAAAATGTTGTAATTCCAAAGAAAAANAAACTTGATATTAAAGTTGAAGGTGTTAATATTTTAAATAAAATACTTGATATAGCCTCAATTGGACTTTCATGTGAAATGCTTGGAAGTGTTCAGGCTGCCTTTGAGCAAACAATTAATTATCTTAAAGAAAGACAACAGTTTGGCAAAAAAATAGGCTCCTATCAGGCACTTCAGCACAGAATTGCAGATCTTTTTTGTGAAATAGAGTTATGTAAGTCAATTGTTTTAAAGTCTCTTCAAGCAATTGACAGCGGTGATAAAGAAATTACAAAACTAGCACACTTGGCTAAAGCAAAATTGGGAGAGGTCATAAAAAGAACTTCAAACGAAGCCATACAAATGCATGGCGGAATCGGCGTAACTGATGACGTAAATATTGGATTTTATCTAAAGAGAGCCAGGGTTGTTCAACACCTTTTTGGAGATACAAATTATCATTTAAACGCTCTAGCAAAAATAAAAGGGTATTGATTTAAATTATTAAAACTTAAATTAAATAAAAACTAATTTTATTTTAGCCAAATAAAATAAAATTTTTACCAATCATNCTTATATTTGCAATCAAATTTAACACTAATAAATAATTTTTTTAATCAATTCTTATGGCTGAAAGTATTGGAAAAGTTTCTCAAATAATTGGTCCAGTTGTTGATGTAGAGTTCTCAGGTGATAATAATGATCTCCCTAAAATTTATGATTCTCTGGAAATAAAAAAATCTGATGGGAGTCTTCTAGTACTTGAAGTTCAATCACATATTGGACAGGATACAGTTCGAACTGTTTCAATGGATTCGACTGATGGTTTAAGNAGAGGAACCGAAGTAATTTCAACTGGAAATCCAATTCAGATGCCAATTGGNGAAAATATATATGGAAGATTATTTAATGTTATTGGAGATGCTATAGATGGATTAGGTGACCTCCCTA
Organism: Flavobacteriaceae bacterium; assembly: GCA_002713495.1. Classification (GTDB taxonomy): domain Bacteria; phylum Bacteroidota; class Bacteroidia; order Flavobacteriales; family Flavobacteriaceae; genus Marivariicella. The sequence goes on along the minus strand of PATA01000014.1, from coordinate 154,399 downwards.
AATCGGGTAATAATGGGCTCCCAATCCATAGAGAGGCNCCTGCTTTTGAGGAACTTTCAACCTCAACGGAAGTTTTATTTACAGGAATCAAAGTAATTGACTTAATTGAGCCTTATGCTAAAGGAGGAAAAATAGGTCTTTTTGGAGGGGCAGGGGTTGGAAAAACAGTTTTAATACAAGAATTAATTAATAACATAGCAAAAGGTCATGGTGGTTTATCAGTATTTGCTGGTGTTGGCGAAAGAACCAGAGAGGGAAATGATTTGCTTAGGGAAATGCTTGAATCTGGGATTATTAAATACGGAGATGATTTTATGCGTTCAATGGAAGAAGGGGGTTGGGATCTAAAGAGAGTGGATAAGTCAGCTATGAAAAAATCTAAGGCCACTTTTGTTTTTGGTCAGATGAACGAACCTCCTGGAGCTCGAGCAAGAGTTGCTTTATCTGGTTTAACAATAGCTGAATATTTCAGAGACGGTGCAGGAGATTCACAAGGTAAAGATGTTCTTTTTTTTGTGGATAATATCTTNCGTTTTACTCAAGCTGGATCNGAGGTTTCAGCGTTGTTAGGAAGAATGCCCTCTGCGGTAGGCTATCAACCGACTCTAGCAACAGAAATGGGTGCAATGCAAGAAAGGATTACTTCAACAAATAAGGGATCAATTACATCAGTTCAAGCAGTTTATGTTCCAGCTGATGATTTAACAGACCCAGCTCCAGCAACCACTTTTGCTCATTTAGATGCCACGACTGTGTTATCAAGAAAGATCTCAGAATTAGGAATATATCCAGCAGTTGATCCACTTGATTCTACATCTAGAATACTTACANCCGAAATTTTGGGTGATGAACATTACAATTGTGCACAAAGGGTTAAAGAGTTATTACAGAGGTATAAAGAACTTCAAGATATAATCGCAATATTAGGTATGGAGGAGCTATCTGAAGAAGATAAACTTGCAGTNGGAAGAGCTAGGAAAGTCCAACGTTTTCTTTCTCAACCCTTTCACGTTGCTGAGCAATTTACTGGTATACCNGGAGTTCTAGTTGACATTAAAGATACAATTAAGGGGTTCAATATGATTATGGATGGCGAGTTAGATAATCTTCCTGAAGCTGCATTTAATCTNAAAGGTACGATTGAAGATGCTATTGAAGCAGGAGAAAAAATGTTATCAGAATCCTAATGCATTTAGAAATTATATCACCTGAAGCAAAAATTTATAGCGGTGAAGTCTCATCTGTTTCTGTTCCAGGAGAGGCCGGTTCATTTCAAATATTGGACAATCATGCTCCAATTGTTTCGAACTTAAAAAAAGGTTCAATTATGATTGAAGGGNATTTAAAGATAAAAGATGAATTTAAAGAAAGATTTTTAATTAAAAATGGTAAAACATTTTTTGAAATCAATTCTGGTACAGTTGAGAATAGTAATAATAATGTAATAATTTTATCTGATTAGTCTGTATTTATTTTTTTTATTTGTTCATAAATTAATTCCGATTCCCAGCCTCTGTATTTTAATGCCATAAAAACCTTTTCTTTTTTTTTCTTTAATTTTTCNTTTTGACAAGAATCTAGAACCTTCATAGTTATATTACTAAGAGTTCTTTTATAATCTTCGTCTTTAATATTATTTAATGCGTTTTTAATATTGTATTCACTTATTTTGTGTTTTTTAAGACCATATTTAATTCTCCTTTTCCCCCAAAACTTAATTCTAAATTTTCCATATGTGTATTGNGATGCAAATCTAGCTTCATTCAAAAAATCGTTTTGAATTAAATAAGCCAAAATCTCATCTATAGTATTTTTTTTAACACCCATTTTATATAATTTATCAGTGACCTCTTTATGAGATCTTTCTTGATAGCTACAATAATATTCAATCTTTTTTTGAATATCTTTTAGATTAAAATTTTTACTTGGCATATTATAAATTTAAAACAAAAAAGCCCACCTNAAATAAATTAAGGTAGGCTATAAGCTAAGTTTGAATTTTTCTTTGAGATTTATTCATAAAACTAAATTTTAGGTAATAAAATGCATCTCTGGGAATAATCCGAACCCATTTTTTATATTCAAAATACCATTTGAGTTGGATGGACGGAAATCCTTCTTTCAAATAGGATGCAATGAATGGATGAACATGTAAAAATAATTGTTCATTTTTGTAATGTTCGTGCTTAACAATTTTGTTTAGCTCTGTGTTGATTTTATCTATTAGTACAATGGGAGCCTCTACTTCTCCATTTTGATTAGGATTTGGCTCTTTTGTCTTAATATTCATTTCTGGTCGCACTCTTTGTCGAGTAATTTGGATCAGACCAAAACGGCTTGGGGGTAAAATTTTATGTTTCGTTCTGTCCTGACTCATTTCCTCTTTNAGGTGCTCAAATAATTTTTTTCGATTTTCGTTAGACATCATGTCTATAAAATCGACCACAATTATTCCTCCCATGTCGCGTAATCTCAATTGACGTGCAATTTCTGAAGCGGCAATTATATTTACTTCTAAAGCCGTTTCTTCTTGACTTTTTGATTTATTTGATCTATTTCCACTATTCACATCAATTACATGAAGTGCTTCAGTATGTTCAATAACTAAATAAGCTCCTTTTTGCATTGAAACAGTTTTTCCAAAAGAAGTTTTAATTTGTCTTTCGATTCCAAATTTTTCAAAAATTGGAGTAATTTCTTTGTAGGATTTTACAATCCCAATTTTTTTTGGAGCAATACTATTTATGTAATCTTTAACTTCATTATATAGTTCTTGATCATTATCAATGTGAATTCCAGTAAAGGTATTATCAAAAATGTCACGTAATATTGAAGAGGATCGATTAATTTCACTTAAGACTTTTGCAGGATATTTATCTATTCTTTGCAACTTATTACAAAGGTTTTTCCATCTATTAACTAATTGTTGAAGATCAGCATCAAGTTCTGCTACTTTTTGACCTTGAGCAACAGTTCTTATGATAATTCCAAAACCNNTAGGTTTTATGCTTTGAACAAGTCTTTTTAACCGATTTTTTTCAGCATTTTCTTCAATTTTTTGAGAAATTGAAATACGATCTGAAAACGGTAAAAGAACCATAAAACGACCAGCTAATGACAACTCAGAGCTAACTCTTGGGCCTTTAGTTGATATGGGTTCTTTAACAACTTGAACTAAAACTGTNTCTTGACTTTTAATTATTTCATCAATGTTTCCTTCTTTAGAAATATNACTTTCGAATTTAAATCGTTTAAGTAAATAATCTTTGTGTTTACCTGTGGTTATTTGTTTTATAAATTTCAATAAAGAAGGAAGTTTTGGACCTAAATCATGATAGTGCAAAAAACCATCTTTCTTNTGGCCTACACTAACAAATGATGCATTGAGTCCAGGAATAAGTTTTCTTATTTTGGCAAAAAAAATGTCACCCACGGAAAACTTATTATTTTCAACTTCTTTACTTAACTCAATTAATTTTCCATCTTTAAGTAAAGCAAAATCAACAGCAGAGGAATTGGATCGTATAATTAGTTCTTTTTTCACTCTGATGATTTTTATAATTATTACNAAATTGTAATAATTGATTAAACAATATATTATTCAGGTATTTTCCGGTGCTTGAATTAGAACTCAAGCGTTTCAATGAACTTTGGATAATATTTTTAGTGTATCACCTTACACTTAATTTTTTTTGTGGCGGTTGGCTCTTCTTCTCTTTTTTCTTTTGTGAGTGGCAACCTTGTGTCTTTTTCTTTTTTTCCCGCTTGGCATATAGCTAGCTTTAATTAGTTAGATTTATTTTATACTGAAACCTTAGCCTTAACTGCATTAACAAAAACCTTGGATGCCTTAAATGCAGGGATATTATGAGCAGGTATAATTACAGCTGTATTTTTTGATATATTTCTTCCTGTTTTTTGAGCTCGAGTTTTGATTATAAAACTTCCNAAACCTCGTAAGTATACATTTTCTCCTTTTTCTAATGAGTTTTTTATTTCAGACATNAAATTCTCTACGGTAGCCTGAACATCATTTTTATCTACTCCTAGTTTATCCGAAATATTTGAAACAATATCTGCTTTGGTCATATTTTTTGTTTTTAACATTTAAAGGCTAGCAAATATATAAATTATTAATAATCCAATACTATGTTTTTAAATTTAAGTTGTTAAGTTATATTTGATTAAATGAATTTTTCTAATAAACTCTTAAATTGGTACAAGTTAAATTTTCGCAGTTTACCCTGGAGAAATACTAAAGACCCTTATAAAATATGGATATCTGAGATAATACTTCAACAAACAAAAATTCAACAAGGACTACCCTATTACAAAAAGTTTATTAAACAATTCCCGACAATTTTTTCTTTGGCTAAAGCAGATCAAAAACATGTTATTAAATTATGGCAGGGCTTAGGTTATTATTCAAGAGCTCAGAATTTACACGATACTGCAAAAAAAGTTGTTNTTGATTACAAAGGAAATTTCCCCCAGACACATAAAGAGATGATGCAACTAAGAGGAATAGGAGACTACACTGCAAGTGCTATAGGATCTATTTGTTTTAATAATAGGGAAGCTGTAATAGATGGTAACGTATATCGATTTCTTGGAAGATATTTTGGAATTAATTATCCAATCCATACGTNAAAAGGTTTCAAGACATATAAGTCTCGGGCAAATGAACTGATATCAACTGATTCTCCTGGAGACTTTAATCAAGCCATGATGGACTTNGGTTCGATACAATGTATACCAAAAAAACCTAATTGCGAAGAATGTATTTTTTCAGCTAGTTGCTATGCATTTATTAACTCAAAAATAAATTTGTATCCTGTCAAAAAAAGAAAAAATAAGATTAAAACACGGTATTTTAATTATTTGTTTATCTGTAANTCTAAAAATCAAACAGTCTTAAAAAAAAGAACTACAAATGGAATTTGGAAAAATCTTTATGAGTTTCCACTTATTNAAACAGAATCCACTTTAAATAAACCAAACATTCAATTCAAAAAAATAATCAGTAAATACTCAAAGAAAAAATATAAAATTGATCCTGTTTTATTAAAATCTCAAATTCATAAATTGAGTCACCAAACTCTTATGATAAAATTTTGGAAAATTTTGTTACCAGATGACACTAATCTTCCNATAAAAAAAAATCAGATCCTATCCTATGCTGTTCCAGTTGTAATTGAAAAATTTATTGATCAATACTATTAGACAGTTACTTGATTTTTTATCTTTGAAAAAATAAATAATAATTTTATGAGTGGAACAATTAACAAGGTTATACTAATTGGACATATTGGTGACGATATTAAGATGCATTACTTTGATGGAGGTGGTTGTTTAGGGAGATTTCCACTTGCCACAAATGAAAGCTATACAAATAAATCCTCNGGGGAAAAAGTTACTCAAACACAATGGCACAATATAGTTGTAAAAAACAAGGCTGCAGAAATATTTGAAAAATATATAACGAAAGGTGATAAAATATATATTGAAGGGAAATTAAAAACCAGAAAGTGGGTAGATAGTGATCAGAAAGACAGGTATAGTACAGAAATTATTGTAAATGAATTCACTTTTTTATCTTCAAAAACTAGCGAAAGAGATCAAAAAGAAGAAACTTCTAATACTAGTAATGATACCGTCATTAATAATGAAAAAGGAGAGGATTTACCTTTTTAAAAAAATTACCATAATTTGTTGAAGAGTTTATGGACTTATTTATTATTATTCAGNTCATATTAATATTAATTTTATTGATTTTTTCTGCTTTAATATCCGGTTCAGAGGTAGCATTTTTCTCTTTAAGCAACTCGGATTTAAATGATAATCTAAAATCAGACGATAAAGANATTAAGACAATAAAGTTACTTTTAAAAAAACCAAAGAGACTTCTTGCTACAATTTTAATAACCAATAATTTTATTAATATAGCGCTAGTATTAATTTTTGCTAACTTAAGTAATATATTTTTTGAAGGCTATATAAGTCCGATTTTCAAATTAATTTTTGAAATTGGATCAATAACTACTATCATATTACTTTTTGGAGAGATTTTTCCAAAAGTTTATGCAAATAGAAACCCTATTGGGTTTGCTAAAAAACTTTCAAGACCAATAAAAGTATTAGATTCATACATATTATTCTTTATGACTCTCCCTATGAGTAGAATGACTAGATTTTTAGAAAAGAAATTAGTGAACAGTGAGAATGATTTTTCTGTTGATCAATTATCTCAAGCATTAGAGTTAACCTCTGACAAAGAAACAACCAAAGAAGAACAAAAGCTTCTCCAGGGTATTGTAAATTTTGGAAATATTGACACCAAAGAAATAATGTGTCCAAGGGTTGATGTTTTTGCTTTATCAAAAAAAGAAAATCTAAATGAAATTATTCCTAAGATAATTAAAAATGGTTTTTCCAGGATACCAGTATTTTCTGAACACTTAGACAAGATTGAAGGTATACTCTATGTAAAAGATCTTTTACCACATTTTAATGAACATGATTTTGAATGGAAAAAATTATTGAAAGAACCTATTTATGTCCCTGAAAATAAAAAACTTGACGATTTACTTGATGAGTTTCAGCAAAAAAAGATCCATCTTGCAATTGTTGTTGATGAATATGGAGGTACATCCGGTATAATAACNCTTGAGGATATTCTAGAGCAGATTGTCGGAGACATAAGCGATGAGTTTGATGAATTATCTCTCAGTTATTCCCAGATCGATGAAAAAAATTATGTTTTTGATGGTAAGACAAGCCTGAAAGATTTTTATAAAATTGTAAAAGTTAAAGATTATCAAATTTTTGAAAAAAACAAGTCTGAAGCTGAAACGTTAGCTGGCTTTATTTTGGAAAACACACAGGTTATTCCAAAGCCTGGAAATAAATTGATTTATCAGGGGTATAGATTTTTAATTGAAGCCATCGACAACAAAAGAATACAAAGAATAAAAGTAACAATTCCATAGACAAAGTGATTAAGTATACCNTATTAGTTCTTTTTATTTTGAGTTGTTCTGACAATNTTTATATACCAAAGCCAAAGGCAAAATTAAAATTAAGTTATCCAAAATCAATATATGAAAAACAANATTTTGAAAAGCATTATAATTTTGAAATAAATAAAAACACTCGAATNATACCCACAAGTAAAGGGCATAATATATTCTATCCCAAAATGAAAGCCACAATATATATGTCGTACCAAAGTATTAATAATAATTTGGATTCATTATTAAATGATGCTTATAAACTTCCATACAAGCATATTATAAAAGCTNANGAAATCCCAGAAAAAATNTTTATTAATAGAGAAAAAAGAGTTTATGGGACTGTATTCAATATTGTTGGTGATGCAGCTTCTCAAATACAGTTTTTTTTAACTGACAGTACAAAAAATTTTATAGTTGGCTCATTATATTTTTACTCAAAACCAAATTATGATTCTATTTATCCTGCAGTAAAATATATTGAAAGGGATTTGTATAGATTAATTGAATCTTTTGAGTGGAAAAAATGAATATAGTTTCTTTGATTTTTTCTAGCTAAATTTATTCAAATTAAAATATAATATTATGAATTTTCTTTTTAAACTTCTTTTTTTAATTAGNCCATTTTGTTTTGCTCAAGTTTTTTCCTTTAATTCTGTCAGTGATGATTCAAAAAATCATCACCGTATATTAATCGACAAAGAGTTTTTTATCGAAACCGTATTTGACTCNGATGATGGAGATTTTATATTAACAAGAGGAGGGTTTTACACTAAATCTAAAAACAATGATTTGGACATAATATTTGAATTTAATTCAAATTATAAAATTGATAGTCTAAAAAAATTNACTTTTTCNCGATTGGATGAATTAAAAAANGAATCTGAGCTGGATCAAGATTTGGATGGAAAATGGCTTATGGCTGGTAGAGTAGGAATCGATGGAAAAGAAAAACGAAGAGACCTTAATCGTTCGAGAAAAACACTAAAGTTTTTAATCGATGGATTTTTCCAATGGANTGCATACAATACTGAAAATTATCAGTTTTTTGGCTCTGGAGGCGGAACTTATCTTGCATCAAAGGGTCAATATAATGAATCAATTGAGTTTTTTTCGAGAGATAAAACNAGAGTTGGTATGACTCTTTCTTTTGATTATGAGAAAAAAGCCGATGATTGGTATCATTCAGGATTCAGTAGTAAAGGTAATCCATTGAATGAGATATGGACTTTAAGAAAAAGAAAATAATTATGGAATCCTTANGTGATTTACTTTCTTTAATAAAACTAAAAAAACAAAGTGAAACTAAATTTATTGGAAATAACTATCCAGCATCTTGGGGCAGNGTTTTTGGAGGTCAAGTTTTAGCTCAATCTCTTAATGCCGCATATGAAACTGTACCTAAGGATAGGATTGCTCATTCAATGCATGGATATTTTATTTTATCTGGTGATATTAATTCTCCAATAATTTATGAAGTTGATAAAATTCGAGATGGAAATAGTTTTACAACAAGAAGAGTTNTTGCTTACCANAGAGAAAAAGCAATTTTTAATATGGCAGCATCATTTCAAAAAAAAGAGAGAGGTGTAAATCATCAAATAGTTGCACCAAATATTTTACCTCCTGAGGTTCTAAGAACAGACATCCAACAAGTAGAGTTGCTTAGGGATATAAATCCAAATTATTATGAAAAATTGAAAAAATCTCGCCCTAAAATGTTTGAGTTTAAGCCAGTAGAAATAATGTCACATATAGAAACTAAAAATGCGATTCCATTCAGTCATATATGGTTTAAAACAAAAGAAAAAAAAATATTAACCTTACCGGAAAATCAGCAACTACTNGCATTTGCTTCAGATTTTGGACTGCTAATGACTGCAACAAAACCCCATAGGGAAGAGATAAATGAAAGACCAATTTTTATTGCAAGTATTGATCACGCCATGTGGTTTCACAGGGATTTCAGTATAGATGACTGGTTATTATACGCAATGGATAGTCCCAGCGCTTCTTCTGCAAGAGGATTTACAAGGGGGAATATTTTTTCTAAAGATGGNACCCTAATTTCATCAGTTACTCAAGAGGGTCTGGTAAGAATAAAAAGATGATTTATTTTTTTTTTTTTTAATTTAAATGAATTCAATTAAGATTAATGAAAAAAAAATCAGAATNAAATTATAGACCATTACCTGAATTTTTAACAATTGGTAAAAGTAAAATAGAAGGTCTAGGACTGATAGCCAAAAGTAATATTGAAGAGGGAACAGATCTTGGTATCTCCCATGTTTATGATGAAAGGTTTCCTGATAATTATATACGTTTATCATTGGGTGGTTTCATAAATCATCATGAGATACCTAACTGTAAAGCTTTTTTTTCCAAAGAGGATTCAGAATTAGGCTTAATTAATCATATAAGATTAATGACAATAAAGTCAGTTAAAAAAGGTGAGGAATTGACAGTTAGTTATATTATTAATGTTTTAAAAAATCCAAATTGGGAGTTCGAATATGAGGTGTCGCAATAAAAAATACCGACCGCTCTGATTGTAGTAGAGCGGTCGGATTAACCAAAATCAATTAAACAAAAAATGATAAAAGCTTACTTTTATAAAAGTACTTTCTAGAATGTTAAAAAATACCCAAAGGATGGTTAAATACTAGTTAAAATATTTTAATTAATTTTTTCAATAGGGTTTTTACTATCGATTTTGTAGTTATAATTAAATAAAAAATGTCATCAGCTATTTCTATTGTACCCTCTTTAATCGGGAAAGATTGGGAGAAAATAAAAACTAAAGAATATACNAAGGTTTATAATCCTGCTACCGGTGAAGTTATTTCAAAAACNCCTATGCTTACTAGTATTGAAGTTTCTAAGGCAATAAAATCTGCCAAAACAGCTTTTTTTAAATGGTCTANAGAACCTGCTACAAAAAGAGCAAANATAATGCATAATTANAGAAGTCTTCTAAAAAAAAATTTTAATGAAATTGCTGAACTTATTTCTACTGAAAATGGAAAAACAATAATAGAGGCTAAAGGNGATATTCAAAGAGGTTTTGAAGTTGTTGAATATGCTTGTGGTATTGCTGAGCATCAAAAAGGAGAGTCTTTGTCTCAAGTAGCTGAAAATATTGATGCATTAACAGTAAGAGAGCCTCTTGGGGTTTGTGCTGGAATTAGCCCATTCAATTTTCCAGCGATGGTTCCTATGTGGATGTTCCCAATTGCAATTGCTTGCGGTAATACTTTTGTATTAAAGCCTAGTGAAAAAGTACCTTTGACTGCAGTTATGTTGGTTGAATTACTCCAAAAGGCTGGTCTTCCTGATGGAGTNATGAATTTAGTTCANGGTGGCAAGGAAGTTGTTGATACATTATGCACTCATCCTGATATTTCGGCCATAAGCTTTGTTGGTTCATCTACAATTGCAAAATATGTTTATAATCTTGGAAGTTCCAATGGAAAGCGAGTCCAAGCGGGTGGAGCNGCAAAAAATGCTTTAGTNGTAATGCCAGATGCTGACCCTGACTCAACTCTTAGAGCTGTTATGAGTGCTTCTTTTGGTTGTGCTGGGCAAAGATGTATGGCAGGATCTCTTTTAATCGGAGTCGGTGAAATAGCAAAACCCCTNAAGGAAAAGCTTATTGATGCAATGAATAATTTAAAGGTTGGTGCTCCTCTTCTTGAACCAGANATTAATATGGGCCCCGTTATTGATAAAGTGTCCCAAGATAGAATTACATCAATAATAGATAATGTTTCAAAAGAAGTAAACCTTGAAAGAGATGGGAGAGACCTTTTAAAAAATGAGGGTTTTTATGTTGGTCCTACACTTTTCAGTGATGTATTACCTGACACCTCGATATTTAAACAGGAGGTTTTTGGTCCCGTTTTATCAATGATGAATCCTAATGATTTAAGCCAAGCAATTTCATGGATAAATCAATTAAATTATGGAAACGGATCCAGTATTTTTACTCAAAGTGGAGCTGCAGCAAAAGAATTTAAATCCAAAATAAAATGTGGNATGATTGGAATAAATGTTGGTGTTCCTGCACCAATGTCTATGTTTCCCTTTTCAGGTTGGAATGATTCATTTTANGGTGACCTTCANATGCAAGGAAATGAAGGAGTTCAATTTTATACAAGACAAAAAGTTACTCTAAGTAGATGGGATAATACTTATCATAATAAATCAGGTTGGTAAAGATTCTCCATCAAAAAAGTATTAATCTCATAAAGCAATTGAATAATTAAGTTTACATTTGATTTTGTTCTATGAATATATTTAAATTAATTCTTGCAATATCTCTAATATTTNTTTCCTGCAGTAAAAATAGTATGGAAAATGAAATTCAAGAAAATGTACTTTCAGCTGAAGAATTAATGGAACAGTTTCCTAATCACTATTCTAAATACTACAAGCACGATCTTTATGTAAATTCAATAAATGGAGGAAATATAACTGTTTCAATTCAAAATCAAGTTATAAATGAATCTGAATTAGGTCAAGCAAATCAAGTTTATCAATGGGATAGGTTATTAGATTATTATGGTAAATATGTAGGTTCTTATAATACAGGCACCTCGATAATTATAACTGCTAGAGCTAATGAAGGATTCAATTTTGTTGGCTGGACGGGTCGTAAGTGCCAAAAGTATTGTGGTACCCCTTTTGCAAGTGATAAGAGTACAATAACACTAATTATGGATTCCAGATTGCTATTAACAGCAAATTTTAATTAAATTTTTTAAAAAATTCAAAATGATTGTAAAGCCTAATCACGAAATATTAAATAAATACCNAAGACAGTCGAATAATAATATACTTAAATTATTTCTTGCAATATCTCTAATGTTTTTGTCCTGCAGTAAAAATAGTGTAGGAAATGAAACGCAACAAAATCTTGAATCAGCTGGAGAAACAGAAAAATATAATGTTTATATAATGTCAACAAATGGTGGGGGAAATATAATTATTTCATCTCAAGGAGATAGATTTTTTTGGAATACCCAAACATCGGGTTGGACGATTTGGAACTATGCCCAGGGGTCACAAGGAGTTGTTAGTGAATCTGATTTAAATCAAGTCTTTGAAATCAACTCAAAAGCTGGAACTTTAAAAGATGATAATTATATTGGTAAATTTGCAGGTGCCTATGATGCTGGAACAAAATTAAATATTAATATTACGGTCAATGAAGGATTCAGTTTTAAAGGCTGGACAGGATATAAGTGTATAAAGTGTTATTGGGTCATGACGCCCTTTGCTAGCAACGAGAGTTCAATGGAGCTGACTGTTGATAAATTTATTTTTTTAACAGCAAATTTTGAGAAAATTCCTTAAGATAATTTAAGGGACCAGTATAGATTTATAATATAATTATAAAAAAAGTAGATCTTTATTTCCTTAATTTTTTTAAAAATTTAGAAATAAATCTTATGAGTTCTCCAGACGGGTTGTGGGTAATAAACCTCATTTTACTTTTATTTCCTAAAGCCTTCATAAATAGAAAAATAAAATTTTTGCAAAGGTAGGCTTAAGATTTAAACTATTCGATCTTTTTTGAGAATAATTTATCTTTTTGGGCATTTCTAGGAGTTCTTCCTCTTGGTTTCGATGAAACAGACTGCCTAATTCGGAGAGGATCTAATTTAGAGGAGTTTTTTTTCGATGATAAGTTTGATTTTAGATTTCCATCCTCAAAATTAGATGAACTCGGATAGTTGCCTCTTGACCTATTACTGCGATTCAGTATTTGGCTGGAACGATAATTTCTTTGTGTTTTGTTTTCTTGAAGGGATTCAAGTCTTTTCTTTGAATCAATCCATTTTTTTGAATTATCTCCTTTTTTTGCTCTCCAATTTTTTGTGTATAATTTTTTAGACATTTCATAACTATCCTGAGAATATGAAAAACCAGAAAAAATGAAAATAAACAGTGCGGTATATAGGATATAATTTTTCATTATTGAACAATTTATTTCCAATTTAGTTAAATTATAAGAATTAAAAAAATACTTTTTCGTTATATTGGTAAAATACCATCTTTTTTATATTTCATATTAAATTTTTTGATTTTATTATCTATCAAGTTTTTTGCAGAGTTTTTATATCCTTTCCATTGGTTATTTAGTTCGTTTAATTTAATTTTTGCCCCTTCAGTTAGTTTTGGAATACCACTATCCACTTCATTCAATAAATGAAGGTAGTGAGCAGTAAAACCATTTTCAAAATTTTCAACATCATCATATGCTTTTGATAATCTTTGAACCATTATCTCATCCCATTTTTTAATTTCAGTTATAATAGAATTAATTTCATTTAAAATAAGTTTTTCTTTTGGGTTTAATTTAGATTTATAATCTATTATTTTATTTTTTATGACTTGATACTTATTAGTAAATTCGGTCATTTCAGTATATATTTTTTCTGCTTCACTCATAAAATTATGATAACTTTCATATTCAGTATTTGACAATGAGAACTGAGGGTTTTCAATTATTTCGCAATCAATAAATAGCTCCTTATCTAGATAAGACAAAACTACTTTGTAATTACCAGGTATTGCTTGATGACCTTCGTAACTTCCTTCAATATATACATTAGGTATTCCTTTTAGTCCATTGTATCTCATATTCCAAACAAATCTATTAAGGCCAATTTTTTTTGTTAAAACTGTTTTCTTTTTGGGACCACCATCATATTTTTTGAATTTTGGATCACTTGAAGAAGAAAAGATACTTACTAGATCACCTCTCGAGTTAAAAATTTTGATTTTAATTTCGGTTTCCTCTGAAAGTTTTGGTAGTGTATAATATAAAACCATTCCACTTGCAGGGTTAACTCCTTCGAGAGGATCTATCCCACTTGAATTATTATCATTCATTGAGCTAGACCAATTTGGGATGATTGTTTTTGATGGTTTAAATAATCGACCAATATTTTTTATGCCATTGTATTTTCTGAGAATATTAAGATCGTCTAATATCCAAAAAGCTCGTCCATGAGTAGATATGATTAGATTATCATTTTTTATTTTTAAATCAGTAATAGGAACCACTGGAAAATTTAGATTTAATTTAGACCAATCATCACCATCGTTCCACGAAATATAGAGTCCATTTTGTGTGCCGAGGTATAACATTCCTTCATTAATAGGATCTTCTCTAATTACTCTGGTGAAGTCAATATCTTTTATTCCGTTAGAGATATTTTTCCANACCTTGCCGTAATTACTCAATTTATATATACCTGGTTTAAAATCATTGAACTTATAACGAGTTGTTGCAATGTAAGTTACGTCTTTATTGTGTGGGGATATTTCAATGGAATTAATTAAGGTTTCATCTAATTTATTTGAAGTAATATTTTTCCAATTCTTTCCATTATTTTTTGTNATGTGAATAAGTCCGTCATCACTAGCTGTGTATATTATGCCAGCTTCATGNGGAGATTCAGCNANATAACTTAAAGTACCATAATTTTCTGCTCCAACTGCCTCAACAGTGTAAGGNCCACCTCCTTTTCCTTGCTTATCATCTTGATTTCTTGTTAAATCTGGAGAAATTATATCCCAAGAAATACCCTCATCGATTGTTTTAAGTAGATATTGAGCTCCGTGAAAATAAGTGTTCGGATCATGTATTGATTTGATAATTGGTGCATTCCAATTGAACAAATATTTCATATCTCTTGCAGCAAGACCCATGTACAAATTAGGTTCAATTTTTATATTAGTACTTAATTTAGACTTAACATCTAGTATTTCTATTGAGCCTAGGTAGCTTCCTCCCATAACTTTAGTTGGATTATCAGGATCAAATGCAATGAATGCACTTTCACCCCCAGCAGATGCTGACCAGTTTTTTGAACTTATTCCGGAAGATCCAATTCCTATACTTGATATTTTTATTGAACTATTATCTTGTTGACCCCCATAAATATTGTATGGGAATAAATTATCAGTGATTAATCTGTAAAACTGTCCAGTTGGCATATTATCAATTCTTGACCAATTTTTTCCTGAATCAAATGTGATTTCACAACCTCCATCATTTGAGATAAGCATATTTCTATTGTCGTCTGGATTTATCCATAAATCATGATAATCTCCATGATGAGTGTCTATTTCTTCCCAATCCACCCCACTATTATTAGATTTATAGGCTGAGGCACTTAAAACATAGACAACTTCTTTATTTTTTGGATCAAGAGTAAGTTCTATGTAGTACCATGCCCTTTGAATAAGCCTATGGTCATTACTGATTCTTTTCCAATTTTCTCCACCATTTTTTGAAAGGAATAACCCTCCTTTTTCTTTTTTGGATTCACTTTCTATTAAAGCATAAACCCAGTTTGAGTCAGCAGGAGAGACAGCAATGGCCATTTTACCCATTTCTTTAGGAAGCCCTTTATTTAATTTGATCCATGTCTCTCCTCCGTTTACAGATTTATATAATCCACTCCCCGGACCTCCACTAATGACTTTCCATGGAGTTCTCATATGATCCCACATTGCTGCATAAAGTATTTTCGGATTATTTTTGTCAATTGATAATTCACTAGCTCCTGTGGATTTATTGACATATAAAACTTTTTTCCATGATTTACCACCATCAATGGATTTATATACACCTCTTTCTTCAGATTTTCCGTACAGAGCACCTTGAGCGGCAACCCATAAAATATTTGGATCTTTAGGGTGAATTATGATTCTTGAAATATGTTGTGTTTTTTCTAAGCCAAGGTGAACCCATGATTTACCAGCGTCTATAGATTTATAAACTCCATCGCCATGTGCTGTCATAACCCCTCTTGGAGCATGTTCTCCCATTCCTACATATATTAAGTTAGGATCACTTATAGAAACAGAAATGGCGCCTACCGATCCAGTTGAAAAATAACCATCTGAAATATTTCTCCAGTGTTGTCCAGCATCTGATGTTTTCCAAACACCACCTCCAGTAGTACCCATATAATATGTTAATTTATCACCTATAACACCAGTTCCAGAATTAGATCTTCCACCCCTAAAAGGGCCAATATTTCTGAATTTTAAGGGATTAAAAATTGAATCTAAATTTTGTCCAAAAGACATGTTTAATGCCAAAACGGATATAAATATTAATTTTCTCATTTTTTAAAATTTTATTTAAAGAAACTCTCGCACATGTTATCAAAATAAATCAAATCAGATTTATTGTAATCTATACAAATGGAATCATTAATTTGATAGNAATTTTCTGAAAATAGATGCCAAATATCGTTGTTGTATTTTGCTTTTATTTTGTAATCTTTTCCCTGAAAAAAACACTTTTCCACTTTTAAAATATTATTAGATTTCGAGACAATTTTTACTTTTTCAGGTCTAAGATAATAGGACTTATTACCAATATTTATTTGATTTAAATCACCTAAAATTTCAGCACAGTAACAATTAGCAGGTTCACAATACATCTTAACGGGATCATCAAATTGTTGCATTACCCCTGCCTTAAAAATTAATATTCTGTCGGCAATATTTAAAGAATCATTAATGTCATGGGTTACCAGAATAGTAGTAGTTTTTGTTTCTTTGATAATTCTATAAATTTCTTCTCTTATAGTAAGCTTTATATTGGAGTCTAAATTACTAAATGGCTCGTCTAATAAAAGTAGATCTGGCTCTCGAACCAATGCTCTTGCAAGACAGGTTCTTTGTTGCTCTCCTCCAGAAAGCTCGTGAGGGTATCTCTTTAGNAGACTTTCAAGATTAGTCAATTTAATAATTGAGGATAATTTTGATTCGAATTTTTTCTCCAAATTAAGGGTAATGTTTTCTATTAAATTTAAGTGAGGAAAAAGAGGATAATCTTGAAATACATATCCGATTTTTCTTTTTTGGGGACTNACAAAAATATTATTATCATTTAATCTTATTCCATTTAATTTAATTGAGCCAGAATTTATTTTTTCTAATCCTGATATGCATTTTAGAAAAGTAGTTTTACCTGATCCACTTTCCCCTAAAAAAGATATTATTTCTCCTTCCTCTAATGAAAAGTTTAATCCTTTTATTACAGGTGTTTTATTATAAAATTTTATCAAATCCTTAACTTCTAGGAACATTAATTTGCTTATTTATAATATTTTTCAAAAATAACAACATAACACTTGATATGATAATAATTGCTAAAGAATAAATACTGGATAACGGAATCATTTCTTCAATTGCATACTCATAAGTCTGAGTCCCAAGTGTATCAAAGTTAAATGGCCTTAAAATCAGTGTTATTGGGAGCTCTTTCATTAGATCAATAAAAGTAACAATAAAAGCAGTTAATAATGCAAATTTATTTATTGGCAAAAAAATTTCTTTTAACTGCATTAGAGGGGATAATCCTAAATTTTTGGCAGTATCAGTATATGAGTCTGGGTGTTTATCTAAGCTTGCTTTTATTGGGGATTTTCCAACTGCTAAAAATCTAATAACATAAGCATAAATCAATAGATAAAATGAACCAATTATTGATAACGATGGAAAAATTTTATTCATTGAGGTAAACATAAGGATTAGACTAAGTCCAATAACAGCACCAGGAAGTGCATATCCTAAGGAGATTAGTTGACTCATAAAATAGTTAATTTTACTTTTNGTTATTTTTTCAATNAATAAAAATAGTAAGGCAATTAAAATAATTAGAAAAGATGCAAAAGTTGAAACTTTAATGGAATTATAAATTAATTCAATTAATTGATAGAAGTCAATTTGAAAATAAGTAAAAATAACATTTTGAATTATAAAAACTACTGGAATAAAGAAACCAAAAATTACCGGTAAACTACAAACCAAGTAAAGAAAAAATAATTTTTTTTTATTTACACTTCTTAGATTTTGTCTTTTTGAGTTTACAGAATAATTGTATTTAGATTTGGCAGATATTAGTTTTTCAAAATAAATAAATAATAAAACTACAATTAGTAAAATTATTGAGAGCTGAATTGCTGTTCCGACATTATTCATTGAGAACCAGGCTCTAAATATTCCACTTGTATAGGTATTTACACCAAAGTATTTTACAGCACCATACTCGTTTAAAACTTCCATTATAACTAAAAATAATCCAGAAAAAATTGCAGGTTTAGAAAGGGGTAGAAAAATTCTAGAAAAAGATTTGGCTTTTGATAAACCTAAACTTTTTGATAGATTTATGTAGTTAACCCCTATTAAGCTGAAGGATATTCTCGAAGCAGAATAGATATAAGGATACAATGCCAGAGCTAAAATGATTCCTAGTACTTCAATTTGCAAGTAATCTAAATTAAAAATATCAGATATTTCAATGAAATAAGTTCTCAGAAAGCTCTGTATTGGTCCAGTGAAACTTAATATATCACTATAAGTAAAGGCCATTATGTAGGACGGAATAGCCAATGGAAGATAAAGTGTAAGATCTAAAAAAGTTCTACCAATAAATTTATATTTACTTATATACCAGGCGGGTAGAATCCCAAAAATGAGTGAGAAAAAAGAAGTAATTATAATTAAGTAGAAAGTATTTAGCGTATATTCAAAAAGGATAGTGTTTATAAGATACACTAAATCGCTTTCTTGTATTTTCAATAAACTCTTTATCAAAAATAAAATAGGCAATAATACTAATACTGCTACTATAGTACTTCCTACAATCCAATTTCTATTTTCTAATTTAAATATATTTTTTATTTCCAACCAGTTTCATCAAATATACGAATTGCTTGGTCTCTATATTTACCTAGCATATTTAGATCAAGTTGATCTATTTTAAATTCACCCCATGATTGAACGATTTCAGATGGACTGACATTAGAATTGGCAGGGTATTCATAACTATTATTAACATAGGTTTTTTGACCAGTTTCACTTGTAAGATATTCCATTAATTTGATTGCATTTTCTTTATTTGGAGAATTTTTTGCAAGTCCAATTCCAGAAATATTTATATGACTCCCTCTTTGATTTTCTCCTTGATTAGGAAAAAAAACACTAACAGCTTTACCAGCATTAATTTCTTCGCTTTTTTCTGACGTAAGAAGTAAACCTATATAGTATGAATTTACAATAGCTATATCCCCTTGACCAGCTGCAATTGCCTTCACTTGATCCCTATCACTACCCTTAGGATCTCTGGCAAAATTACTAACCAAGCCTTTTGACCATTTAATTGAAGCTTCAGATCCATTATTCGCGACTATTGATGACATTAGTGCTTGATTATATGCATTTGATGATGATCTTACCAGTATTCTTCCTTTCCATTTTTCATTAACAAGGTCTTCATAAGTGCTTAACTCATCTTTATTTACTCGTTCATTGCTGTAGACTAAAATTCTTGCTCTGTAGGTTATGGGAATCCAAAATCCATTTTTATCTTTTAGAGCATTGTTCACGTTTGAATTTATTATGTCACTAGATATTTTTTGTAATAAGCCCATATCTGAGGCTTTATATAGTTTTCCCGCATCAACAGTTACAAATAAATCTGCTGGACTGTTATTACCTTCATTTTTTAGTCTCTCAATAAGTTCATCAGCATTTGCCTTTATTACATTGACTTTTATACCTGTAAGTTTTTCAAAGTTTTTATATTGTAATTTATCTACAGCATAATGTCTTTGACTATATAAATTAACCTCGTTTATTTTTTTTTCATTTGAAACACAGGAAAAGAAAGTGCATATTATTAAAAAGTAAATTATTTTTTTCATTATGATTAATTTAGATTGAATATAAATAAGCCTTATATTTGAGCAAATATAATCTAGAAATGTAATTAAAAAAATAATTATGAAAAAAATGTTATTTGGGTTCATTTTTTTATTTATTAGTTTTTCTCTTTTTTCACAATCAAAGAAGAGAAAGGATATTAATGCTATTAAGCAAATGTGTGGTTGTTTTGAAGTTAGATTTAATTTTGCTGAAACCTTCGTGAATTCTGTCAATCAAGATTATGTCCCTTCTAAAAACTACAAATCAGGAGCTTTAGAATGGGCTCAACTTATATTTGAAAATAGTGATCAAATATCTATTCAACATATTCTTATTACAGGGGAAATGAATTCACCATATATAATTAAACACTGGAGACAAGATTGGTTACATGAGAACCAGGACTTTTATATTTATGATCATAATAATAAATGGAATTACAATTTTAAAACTAAAAAAGAAGTTAAAGGACAATGGACACAGAAAGTTTATCAAGTTGACGATAGTCCAAGATATGAAGGTACATCAACTTGGGTTCATGTTGATAACAAAAGTTTCTGGGAAAATATTACACCAGCCCCATTACCTAGAAGGGAATATACAAAAAGGAGTGATTATAATGTTACTTTAAGAGGTAATAGACATGAAATATCCTTAGAGGGATGGATTCATGATCAAGATAATGCGAAAGTTATTAGAGAGAGTGGTAAAAAAGATGTTATTCTTTCTTATGAAAAAGGATATAATGAATATAGAAGAGTTAGTGATGAAAAGTGTATTTCTGCAAAAAAATGGTGGAAAAAAAATCAAAATAAATGGGAAAAAGTAAGGCAAAAATGGAGAAGTGTTTATGATAGAAAGACAGAGTTAACTTTAGCTAGAAAAAAAGATGGAAGCCCACTTTTTATTTTCTTATTTGATCAAAAGGTCAAAAATCAAAAAGAAATAAGTTCAATTATTGAATCATTTATAGTTTATTAGTATAATTTATTTACTAATTTAATGGTTATAAAAATCTGATCATGAGAAATTTAATAGCAATTTTAATTTTACTTTTTTCCATTAAAATTTCCGCTCAAAATGTCGAAAAAGATTCACTTAATGTTGAATTAGAAAATTCAATTAAAAGGTTTTCCCTAGGTCTAAAAATTGGGACCCCTAATATGATTGGTGGGGCTATTCAATATGTGCTTCCATTTGCAAACAATCACTTTGCTCCCTATGCAAATTATAGTGGCTATGATATTGAAATTGAAAATACTCAAATTAATCTTAATTATTCGGAATTTGGGGCAAAGTATTTCTTTAAAAGTACTGGAAAAGGATTATATACTGCGGTTGGAATATCAAGCTTTTCTTCATCCCTAGCATATACAGATGTGAGTTTAAGTGGAGGCTTAACCGGCGATGGTTCAGTTGACCTAAATATCGATACTACAATTGTAAAATTAGGCCTTAAAACAGGTGGAACCTTATATTTTAGTTTTGAATTGGGATATGGTTTTGGCACAATTCCTGATTCTTTAACCTTTAATGCTGTTTCATCAACTGGTATTTCAGAGTCTGTGACTGAAGATATACCGAATATACCTGGGATTGGATCTGGTGGGATGATTGTGGGAAATATTGGATTTGGGATATCTTTTTAGAAAGGAAGTTTACTTAGATCCACATTTCCTCCTGAAATAATAACACCTATTTTTTTTTGTTGAAAATATTTTTTTTCTTTAAATATTGCAGCAAGAGGTACTGCACAAGAAGGCTCACATACAATTTTTAATCTTTCCCAAATTATTTTCATTGATTCAATAATTTCTTTTTCCGTAACTCTTATTATTTGATTGATTTCCTTTTTTATTATTTGGAAATTTATATCTCCAAGCTCTGTTTTTAATCCATCTGCAATTGTATTAGTTGAACTATTTTTTTCAATCCTCCCACTTTTTAATGATCTGTATGCATCGTCAACCTCATAGGGTTCAGCGCCAATTACAGAACAATTTGATCCAAAATATTTAGCAGCTAAAGCACTACCCGCAATTAAACCTCCACCGCCTACTGGCGTAAAAATATAGTTTAAATCATTATGTTCTTCAAGAAGTTCCTTACATGCAGTGCCTTGACCTAAAATCACATCTAAATCATTTGATGGGTGAATGAAAGTAGCTCCTGTAGATTCTTGAATTTCTATGGATTTTTTTTCCCTCGCAGATAGGTCAGGTTCACATTCAATTAGTTCTCCCATATAACCCTTAACTGCTACTTTTTTTATTTCAGTTGCATTTGACGGCATTACTATGTATGCTTTGACTCCTATGCTATTAGCAGCAAGAGAAAGTGCTTGGGCAAAATTTCCAGATGAATGGGTTATTACTCCTCTTTTTTTTTGATCTTCAGAAAGTTGTAAAATTGCATTTGCCGCACCTCGCATTTTGAAGGCACCCATTTTTTGAAAATTATCACATTTGAAATACAGCCTAGCACCAATTAGTTCATCAATAGAACTCGATTTTAGTACAGGTGTATTGTGAATTAATGGCTTAATACGATTATGACATTTAATTAAGTCATTTTTACTTGTCATCAAATTCTAATTTTTTTCTCTANTTTAATATCTCGGGATGAAGATCCGACTAGTATATTATATTCACCATTTTCTATACTCCAGTTATTGATTTCTTCATTCCAATATGAAAAATCTGAAATAGGAATTACAATATTTAAGTTAGCGCTTTCATCAGTATTTAAGAGTCCAGTTTTTGAAAAACCTTTTAGCTCTTTTAAAGGTCTATCAATTTCAGAATTTGTTTTTGAAATATAGACTTGAACTACTTCTTTTCCCATAGCTTTTCCAATATTTTTTACTTTTAATGATAAATTAATTTCTTGATCTTGTNTAATTACTTTTAAATCAGAGTATTCAAAATTAGTATAGGACAAACCATAACCAAAAGGATAAGAAACCTTGATATTATTTTTATCAAAATGTCTATATCCAACATATATACCTTCTTCATAAATAGTGTAATCTTTGTTTTTAATTCTCTCATTTTCAGGCTTATCATAATCAACTCCAAAAATCATATCAGTAAATTTTAGTTTTTCTCCATCCATTGGGAAGTTAAGGGTAGATTTATGATCGTTTACATCAATTGGGAAGGTCATTGGAAGTTTACCACTTGGATTAACTTTTCCAGTCAAAATATCTACAACAGAATTTCCTCCCTCTTGCCCACCTTGCCATGCTAAAAGAATTGCATCAGGTTGATCTTTCCAAGAGGAGGTCTCAATCACGCCACCTATATTTAGAATTACAACAACTTTTTTNCCCTTTGAATGAAAAACATCACATGTTTTTTTTATCATTTGTTCTTCTTTTCCGGAGAGTAAAAAATCGTTTTCTAAAACTCTATCTGAAGATTCACCACTGTTTCTTCCTATTGTTATAATTGCTAGGTCAGATGCCTCCGAAATTTTATTTAGTAGTTTAGTAGAATATTGCATTTTTATCGGAGTGTATGGGTTCATCATCGACATCGCTACTCCAATTGCTCCTGGTATTTCAGCAGTATCTTCTTTGTTTTTTATATTTTCAGAATTTTGTTTTAAATATTCATTTAAAGCAACATCATTTATCTTAAACCCATTATCAATTAAAGCATCGTCAAGAGCAATTGAATATGCCTCTTCAACATCACCGGAGCCTGTTCCACCAGCAATAAATTCATAAGATGAAGATCCAATTAATGCAATATTATTTATNTTTTTCATTGGAAGAGTATTTTCTGAGTTTTTTAATAAAACCATACCTTCAGCTGCAGACTTTCTAGTTATCAAAGCATGTTTTTCAAGATCAGGGTTATTTTTAAAATTATAATTTTCCATTTTTTTTGATTTTAAAATAAGTTTTAAAATCCTTTTTACAGAAGCATCAATATTTGAAATAGGTAAGGATCCATCAGCAGCAGAATCCTTTAATTCATTCCAATCATTTTTTGTTCCAGGTTCAATTAAATCATTTCCGGCATTTATTATAGCAGTTGCACTTTGCCCTCCATACCAATCTGTCATAACAACTCCTTCAAATCCCCATTCATTCTTTAAAATTTCTGTTACTAATCTTTTATTCTCTGGAGCATAAGTTCCATTTATTTTGTTGTATGATGTCATTATTGTCCATGGTTGCGATTCTTTTACAATTATTTCATAGCCTTTTAAATATATTTCTCTTAATGCCCTTTCAGAAACTATTGCATCATTCCAATTTCGAGAAGTCTCCTGGTTGTTGACTACAAAATGTTTTGGCGAGGTTCCTACTCCATTAGATTCAATCCCGTTGACCATTGCCGCTCCAATATTTCCACTTAGAAATGGATCTTCTGAATAATATTCAAAGTTTCTTCCGCATAGGGGATGTCTATGAATATTTACACCAGGACCTAAAATAACATCAATTCCATAATTTAAGGCTTCGTTCCCCATTGAATTTCCAACACTCTCAACTAAATCTTTATCCCAAGTAGAAGCCAACAATGTCCCAATAGGAAAGGCTGTACAGTAATATGTCCTATCTTGATTTTTTCTTTTAGAGGCTATTCTTAATCCTGCAGGCCCATCGGAAAGGTATATTTCGGGAAGACCTAATCTAGGAGTAGGGACTATAGTACCTACAGCACCTGGAATGCCGTCAGAGGACATACCAAGGGCAGATTTAATTCCAGANCCTTTGAGTAGATGAATCTTTTCATCTAAAGTCAACTTGGAAAGTAAATCGTTTGCCCTTGTTTCAATTGATTCTCTGTTATCCTCATAAAGATCCAGTTTATTATTATTGTTTCTATCAATAAAATTAAAACCATCTATTTTTAATTCAGGATATTTCATTTTCTCTTTGGATATTTCATCCTCAAAATTTAATATATTAGAACTTACATAGTAATATCCAAATCCCACTACAATAATAATTACAAGAGATAAACCAATAATTACTTTAATTGTATTTACAACCAGTTTTTTCATAAAAATTTAAATAGTTTGATTTTAGTCAAATTTAACTATTTAAAATTTGTAATTACATAAAATATTATTTGTTACATTTAATGTATGTTTATTGCAACATAGTAACATATGAAAAAAATATCTTATAATATTTTATTCTCCACTGCAAAAAATTTGTTTTTTAAGTTTGGATTCAGAAGAGTTTCAGTTGAAGAAATCTGCAAAAAAGCAATGGTAAGTAAAATGACATTTTATAGAAATTTTAATAATAAGGAACACATAGCTGTAATAATTTTAAATGATTTTTTAGATGAGGGCTTTAAAAAATATAAAGATATAATGTCTCAGAATGTATCATTTGATAAAAAAATAGAAAACTTGATTTTAAATGATAAAAATTACATAGATCAGTTAGGTACAGAATTTATAAATGATGTTTACAATCATAAAAACACTATATTTTCTGAAATCATAGAAAAAACTGATAAACTTTTTTATCAAGAACTAAGGAAGGATTTTAAGCTTGCTCAAAAAAAAGGGGATTTAAGAAGAGACACACCTGTTGACTTTTATCTTTACATGATGGAATCCATAAAAGAAAAAATGGGTGATAGTGAATTAAAAAAAATCTATCAAGATGAAAAAGCAATGCTGATGGATTTAACAAATTTTTTCTTTTACGGAATTATGGCAAAATAAATCTTAACTGAATTATATAAAAAATGAAAAAAAAAGCCCTTTTTTCTAAAGACCAAAAATATAGGTACTTACTTGAGAGAACATGGAACAATTCTAAGAAAAAACTTTTATTTATAATGTTAAATCCATCGGGTGCAGATTCTAAAAAAGACGATCCAACTATAAGAAGACTAATTTCATTTTCAAAAAAATGGGGATATGGTGGATTTAAAGTTTGTAATTTGTACTCATATGTAACATCATCTCCATCAACTCTTTATAGTAGCTCTAATATATTGGGATACAAAAATAAAAGTTATATAAAAAAACAGATTAAAAATTCAGATTGTATTGTCTACGCTTGGGGTAATACTGAAGCTGAGCCACATTGGCTTAAGAAAATAGTTAAAACTAGTTATTGTATTGGTATTAATAAAAACGGTACTCCAAAGCACCCACTGTATATAAATTCTAATGCCAAGCTTTTAAATTATAAATAATGAAAGCCTTCCGTTTTTTTGGAAGGCTTTTGATTTAGTTGTTTTAGATATTAATCTACTTTTTTTCTTGGTATTTATAATATCCTTCAACAGGAATCATTAAATGATCGTATCCGGTTCCTTCAAACATAATATATGGAGCACCAGAGTTAAAATCTGTGGTATTACCTTTTAAAGAAGCAGGATCTTTTGGCATTAGCATTAAATGTGGTCCGGATTCAATCCATTGACCCTCCGCAGCATCTTCTTTGTTAAAAACCAATTGTTTGGAGTTGTCTTCACCCATGTCCCCATGTAGCATCCACATCCATCCATCTCTATCCATCTCAGGAGTAGTGTTTGACATGAAAGCCATNGCCCATTTCAGCGCCTCACTGTCTGCAACCATAGGCATAGCTTCATGTGGATTTATCCAACCATTATCTGGGTCAGACATTCCTCTTGGATTTCCTGGCATTGCAGTCCAACCATTTGTTCCTTCTCTTAAAATAGTTCCATCGGTTCCCATAACAGTAGCACCATTGGCGATAAAACTTGGAGCTGCAGTAGTGTATGCCCAAATTTGCCATTCTACTGAAGTATGAGGACCTTCTGGTTCACCTTTGTTATCCTCTTTCTCAACAGCCACAACTTCAGGCGCCTTCTCAACAGTTGAATTACAAGCGTATATAGAAAGAATTAAAATTATCAATATTATATTTTTCATAATGTTTTTTTTAAAAGATAATAAAATTAATCAACTTTAATTTTGAGTTCAAACAAACAGACANAAGCATTTTGATAATGCTCAGGAAGTTCTTTTGATAAAGATAGTTTTCTCAGACCTAAAAATTTAAACCCTGATTTAGTGTAGTGTTCAATTAGTTTTTTATTAAGACCAACTGTATCTAGGCGAAGATATTTTTTTTTATTTGTTAATGCATATTTTGTTCCCCAACCAATAATTTTATTTATATAATTATTACCTCGGTAATTTTTATGTGTAGCAATCCTATGAAAATAAATAGATTTGTTATTTTCCTTTTCTGCCCATATTAACTGATCATTAAAATTTATGCACCAAATACAAGCCACATTTTTATTTATTAATAGTTTAAAATGTCTTTTATTAATTATTTCATTTTTCACCATTTTTCTACTAAATATAGGCCAATAGTCAGTTACCCTTTCTTTTTGATATTTGGTTGCTTCAGCATACATTTCAAAAATAAGATCAATATCGCCTATAGTGCAGTTTGTAATTTTCAAGTCAATATTTTAAATTACATTTGAATTTAATATATGAAAAAATTGATTTTAAGGTTCATATTTTTATTTATTTTATGTGTTAATTCATATGCACAAAGAGGTAATACAGGAGACAAAACATTTTCCGACCGATTTCCTGAGGATGTTGTTCAAGAATATACTAAAACACGCTTAAGGGTATTTAATGAAACTGATCATGACATAATTGTTCTGGTAAGAGGTCAAAATGATGAGTACCTTAGGCATGTTTATATTAGATCCAATGATTTTTGGACCATAAGAGATTTACCAATTACAAGATTTTACGTTCAGTTTAAGAATCGAGAATTTTATTTTGAGGATTTTGGTAGAACAGTAATGAATTTTGCAGATAAACATTCTTTTTATTTTTATTACAATCCTCAAAAAGAACATCAATATAAAAGAATAACTGAGGAAGAATTTTTTAGATCATAAAATGAAAACATCAAATACGTTTGCATTAGTTACAGGTGCATCCTCTGGAATAGGTCTAGAAATCGCAAGATCTCTAGCAAAAAGAGGATATAATATAATTCTTACAGCTAGATCAGAGGATAAATTAAAAGCTATAGCTAAAGAAATTTCTGACAACTTTAAAGTTAAAACCTCAGTATTCCCTTCAGACTTAAGTGATAAAACCGCTCCCAATAAAATATTTAAATTTTGTGAGTTAAATAAATATGATGTTTCAGTCTTGGTTAATAATGCTGGATTTGCAAATCCAGACAAGTTTCATAGGACATCAATGGAGGATGAGGAGAGATTTATTAGAGTTTTGGGAACTTCAGTAATTGCACTAACAAAATTATTTTTAAATGAAATGTTAGATAAAAGACATGGAAGAATAATGATAGTNTCATCAGTTGCTGCTTATGCTCCACCTTCTGTAATTCAATCTCTTTATGGACCAATTAAAACATTTATGAATAGGTTTAGTGAATCTTTGAATACATCTTATAATTATAAAGGAATTACATCAACTGCTATTTGTCCCGGTTATACAGTAACAAATTTTCACACTGCAAGTGGAGTTCAAGATGAAATGGATAGAGTGCCTAAATTTTTAAAAAAAGATGCAAAAACTATTGCAGAACAGGCAGTAGATGCAACACTAAAAGGAAAGAAGGTTTGTGTCCCAACTGTTACCTGGAAAATAGTTGTCTTTTTAATTAAAATATTACCAAATTCTATTTTTTCTATTGCTAGTAAAGCAATGGCACCAGGAAGATATGACAAGTAATTAATTTTTTGCTCCAAGGAATACGTTTACTCCTTTTGGAATTGGATTTCCAGAGGTCCTTCTAAAACTAACTAATTGACCAGTGTGATATATTGCATCAGAAATTGGACCGTTAATTAGATTCCAGATTGGAAATTCATATTTTCTAGATTTATCTTGAAAAATGATTTTCACATTTTTTAAATCCTCATCATTAAAAGATGTAAAGACCTCACGGGTTAATTTTAAATTATTAAGAGTTTCTTTTCTTAAACTTATAAAATCCATTGAAGTTTTTTTTTTGGATCTTATGTTTGGTAATGATTTAGATGAGTTATATATTGTATTGGAAAGATCATAAATGTGCTCAATCGTTTCATAATTTGACATTGCATCTTTTGACGGACGATATTTTAAATCTTTTTCAGTTATATTTTCTGTTGCCCAATGATATCTGAATCCAAGCCCCTCAATCATACGAACCATTAGATTAGTAGAATTTATTTCGTTTGGGATTTCTGTAATTTCATAAAAAGGAAGTTTTTCCTGTGAATTCATAGTATTCATAGTTAGAAATAGTATTAAAATTATTTTTTTCATTTTATTAAAGTTAATCTTTTACTTTATCCCAAGAAGAAGTTCTTGAAGGGTTAGTGTTAAGCTTATATCTTATAAATAATTCAAAATTATTTGCATTTAATGGGGAGTTTTTTGATCTCATATCGTATCCAGCTCCAAAATCTAAATTTTCAAACCCTCTAAACAATAATTGAAAATTAGTATTCTTGTTACCTGAAACCCCTATACCAAAAGAATAGTTATTACCAATATTCACGTATGAAAGAATCATTAGTTGATTATCGATGTTTTTAGCAATACTATACATTAAAGAAGGACTTAAGCTTATTTGAGAGTTTATATTAATGTCAAATCCAACTGAAGTGAATATTTGACCACTATCAATTGCTTGTGATTCAATTCCGTTTTCTTCCTTGTAACGAGTGGTATCTAATAGATTATTTATGGATAATGCGAGGTAATAATTATCCGCCTTTAAATAAGCGCCAATTCCAACAATGGGGTTGGAATAGTTTTGAACAAGATTTAGTGAAGGGTTATTAGTTACAGTAATCCTATTAATGGAATTAACATCAATACTATTAGAAAACATTCCTGCCTTCAGTCCAAGGTTTAAGTAGCTGTTTTCAGAGACTTGAAGTTGATAACTAAAATCTAAAGTTATCGTCCCATGTGATTCAACATTTACTTTCTCATTTTGTAAACTTAATCCCCAGAATATATTTTTTTTAGCACTTGAATGGTAGATTAATGATTGGAGCCTGGGACCACCCTCAATCCCGATCATAGAAGTTTTATAATTAAGGCCAATTAAAGAACCATCTTTTCCAATTGCTGCAGGATTAACAACACTCATATTTTGTTCAAAAAATAAATAGTATGGTTGTTGTTGTCCAAATATATTTTGACTGATAAGTAAAAATAGTATTAAAATTATTGATGATATGTTTCTTCTATTTTTCGTTTTATAATTTTTTAATAGGTTAAAAACAACCACCCATCCATGGTTGTTTGATTAGGTTTTATAATCAAATAATAATAGCTCCCAGCTGGTAGCATTTCCCCCTTCTTGTTTGATCCACCCCATTCATTATTGTAATTTTCACTCTCATAAACCAAATAGCCATTTTTATCAAAAACACGAACTTTAGTTCCTGGGAAAAAATCAATTCCCATTAGAATCCATTTTGATTCAACGGTTTGAGAGTAGGGAGTTAGTAATCCAGATGCAACTATTTCGTTTGAAGGGCATGAACCCCAATTAGGTTTATATAAATCTTCAAGTATAGAATCGGTCGAAAAATCTACTGGCTCAGATAAAATTTTAGTTACACACCAATTAGATATATTTTGATTAAAATTAGACGCTGATGCAAACATAGATTCCATATTATTAACCTCTGAAACATCCCAATTGATAATACTTTTATTAAAGTTAGTTGCCTCAAAAAACATTCCTCTCATATTGGTAACTTTAGATGTATTCCAGGCACCGATATCTTGGTCAAAATTTGTGGCTTCTGCAAATGTTTCTTGCATTACAGTTACATTAGAAGTATTCCAATTTTCAATATTTCCATTAAAAGAAACAGCNGCTTGAAATATTCTAGACATATCTTCAACTTGCGATGTGTCCCAGTTATCCAAACTTTGGTTAAATGAACTTGCTTTATGAAACATATCATTCATTGAGATTAAACTTGTTGTATCCCAATTACCTATGTTTTGATTGAAAGATGATGCGTTGTAAAACATGAATGGCATATACTTAACTTTTGATGTATTCCAGTTTCCTATATCATGATTAAATGAGGACGCACCTGAGAACATAGCACTCATATTTTCCACATTAGCAGTTTGCCAACTTCCAATGTCATGATTAAATGAAGAACTCCCATTAAACATCTCAAACATATTCTCAACATTTGATGTAATCCAGTTTCCAATATCTTGATTAAATATTTTAGCATTTCTAAACATTTCATTCATCTCAGTAACGTTTGAAGTATCCCATAAACCTATATTTTGATTAAAGATTGATGCTCCATCAAACATCAGATTCATATAAATGACATTAGACGTATCCCAAAAGCCAATATTTTGGTCAAAACTACTTGCTCCACTAAACATTGCTTGCATATAAATTACGTTAGAGGTNTCCCATGAACTGATATCTTGATTGAATTGATCTTTGTCTTTAATGAGCTCTGTCATGTTTTCAACTAATGAGGTGCACACACAGGTTACATCTTCATCATTTTGAATCATGGATCTTAGAATTTGGTCATCAACTACAGTATATTCTTTACCATTAACCAATCCCTTTTCACCCAGAGCTGCATCTTCACACTTAATAGTTACTCCATTTGTATCGAGATAAATATTTGGATTTATACCAGTTTCAGTGGGTCCACAACTTCCCCAAATAGGTTTATAAGATTGAAGTAGNGGTGAGTTGAAGGAAAATTGCGAAGGTTCCTCAGTTATTTTTTCTACACACCAACCAGAAATATCCTGATTAAAAGATNCAGCACCATTAAACATACCTTGCATAGTGGTTGCCTCTGATGTGTTCCAAAGCCCTATATCTTGATTAAATAATAAATTTCCATAAAACATGAGAGAAAAATCCGTAACATTTTGAGTCTTCCAATCTCCAATATTTTGATTGAAATTTTCGGCTAAATAGAACATGGATCTCATATTTTTTACATTAGACACCTCCCAATTTTTTACATCACCATTAAACNTAGTTGCTCTTTCAAACATTAGCGACATATCTGTTACATTTGAGACATTCCAACTTCCTAGCCCTTGATTAAAATTCTCAGCTCTATTGAACATAGAGCTCATTAGGGTTACTTTAGAAGTATCCCAACCACCGATATTTTGATTAAAATTAGTTGCACCATAAAACATCTCTGACATGTCTATAATATTTGTAGTAACCCAGTTTCCAATATTTTGATTAAAAGTTTCAGCCCCTTTAAACATTCCTCTAAAGGATATTACATTAGATATTTTCCATCCACTTATATCACTATTAAAACTTAAAGCCCCATTAAACATGTTTTCCATTGTGATAACATTTGAAGTTTCCCAATCTGATAGAGTGGTGTTAAAACTTGCTGCACGGTTAAACATTGATCTCATGTTAGTTACTTTAGAAACATCCCAGTTTCGTATTATTTGGTTAAATGAGCTTGCATTATCAAACATGTAATTCATATCNGTAACTTTCGAAGTTTTCCAGTTACCAACATTTTTGTTAAAAGCCTGAGCACCACTAAACATACCTGACATATCAGTAACTTTTGCAGTGTCCCATCCACCAATAAAGGAATTAAAAATCAAAGCTTCTTTAAACATGTTTTTCATACTAGTTACTTTCGATGTCACCCATTTTGAAAGGTCTTGATTAAAACCTCTAGCGGTATAAAACATCCCCTCCATTGTAGTTACATTTGATGTATCCCACGAACTAATATCTTGGTTAAAAGTGTTAAAAAACTGATTTGATTGGTTAAATAAATTATCCATCGCTGTCACATTTGAGGTACAAACACAGGTTACATCTTCCTCAGCATCAATCATGGATCTNAGNAGTGTCTCATCAACTACCGTATATTCTTTATCATTTATTGTTTGTTTGAACCCAATGGAAGCATTTGGGCATTTAATAGTAATCCCATTTGTATCTAAGTAAATTACATCTGAAACTATTTTATTACAGCTTCCCCATTGGGGTTTATTTATCTCCTCCAGTGGAGAGTTGACAGAAAAATTATCAGGCTCAGTGGTAATATTTNTAACACACCAATTAGATATATTTTGATTGAAATTTGAGGCTGAATCAAACATTTCATCCATAGAGGTTACTGAGGAAACGTTCCAGTTTGATATGTCTTGGTTGAATGAAGTAGCATTTTTAAACATCGATTTCATTTTAGTGACAACTGATGTATCCCAACCACCGATATTTTGATTGAACTTAGTTGCACCATAAAACATCTCTGACATGTCTGTGTTATTTGTAGTAACCCAGTTTCCAATATTTTGATTAAATGAAGATGCATTATAAAACATTAGTGACATTGAAGTTACATTTGATGTATCCCAATTACCAATTTCTTTATTGAAAGAATTTGCACCTGCAAACATTCCTCTCATGTTTGTAACATTTCCGGTTTTCCATTGACTTATATCTTGGTTAAAAGCATGCGCTTGATTAAACATTCCCAGCATATTATTAACATTTTCAGTATTCCAATTACCAATATTTTGATTAAATGAAGATGCATTATAAAACATCAGTGACATTGAAGTTACATTTGATGTATCCCAATTACCAATTTCTTTATTGAAAGAATTTGCACCTGCAAACATTCCCTCCATATTTGTAACATTTCCAGTTTCCCATCGACTTATATCTTGGTTAAAGGAAATTGCATCTTTAAACATTGTTACCATGTCATTTACCTTTGAAGTGTCCCAATCTCCAATATCTTGGTTAAACGAAGTTGCTCCTCGAAAAGTTAATCGCATACCTGTAACATTACTGGTTTTCCAGTCTCCAATATCTTTATCAAATACAGTAGCATTTTCAAACATATTGCTCATATTTCCAACGCTTGTGGTATCCCAGTTTCCAATATCTTGATTAAAAGAAATTGCTCCATTGAACATTGCTGACATATCGGTAACTTTTGAAGTATCCCAGTTACTAATACCATTTTGACTTATATTCTGATTAAATTTAGAAGCTTCCCTAAACATTGAAGACATATTAGTAACCTTTGATGTATTCCAGGAACTAATGTCAGCGTTAAATTCATATGCCCCTCGGAACATTCCTTCCATTGTAGTTACATTTGACGTATCCCATCCACCTATATTTTGATTAAATAATTGATTATTGTAAAACATATTTGACATATCTGTGACATTTGAGGTGTTCCAGAAACTAAGGTCTTGATTAAACAACTGTGAGTTATCAAACATGGATCTCATTGTTGTTGCACTTGAAGTATCCCAGCTTCCTATATCCTGATTATAGGAGGGCCATGATTTAAATAATTCGCTCATGTCTGTTACGTTTGATGTACACAAACANGTTACATCNCCCAAACTTGAAATAACAGAAACCAANGAGGCCCTATCAACAACAGTATATTCCTTGCCTGAAACTGTTTGNGTNTAGCCAATATCTGCTCCAGGACATTTAATAGTTACTCCGTTAGTATCAAGTATAATTGAGTTATTATCTTGAGAAAATANCTGGAAGGAGCATAAATATAAAAGCAGAAAAACTTTTCTAAGCATTTATTAATTGATAANGGTTAAAAACTTAATCAAGTTTTTTGTAGTCTGTGCTAATTAGCTGAACAACATTTTGAAGTGCTTGAAGATAATTTTCAAGNTCNATTATNCTNNNANTTAANNNAGAACTTTTNTNTTTNANATANTTTTTTANTTCTTGATCTCTATNTTTTTCAAANACNTCNATCANTGAAATATCATANTTNATNNNNTTNTGNTTTTNNANAAACCAATCNNNNATTGGNTNANTANTNTNAAGNGTAANNTNNGCCATTCCANNAACNCTTTCNTCTTGTTTTGTNTAAATTGACTCNATCTCNNTNCTNANTTTNTTATTTTTTATTTCAAGAAGTTTCCCTGAATATAACATAGATTGAAAAAAAACATNCTCAGGTTCCCANGCAAGCCANGCTGTAAACATTATNANNGNNTCNNNCTCACNATATNTNTTNATNTANTNAATNTCNCCATCAGTNGTNATTGAATGTAAAAANGGATTNTTNGANTGAATATCATAAATNTNTNGNAAANTNATNGTGTTNAATCTNNTAATTATTTGATCGGTTAAGTATTTNACATTTTTAACCTGCGTCANGTGNTCTTTTGTATAATCAATATTTGAAAAAACTTCATCTCCTAAAGTAATAACCGTNTCATTGAGNATTTCTTTTTCATCAGAAGATTCNCTGTAGTTTTCAACTGAAAAGGAGGCAAAGATACTTATGAAGATGACAAAAGCATCTATCAACAATTTTCTCATTATATTTGATTTAAAGAATAAAAATAATCAATACAGTGAGATTTTATATTAATTTTATTTACTTTTTATTTGCAATAATTTTTTTTTCATGCAAAAAAGAGGCTNCACAGGATAGTTCTTTNAGTAATGAATTTGTAAACGGAGATCCCCTCCCTCAAGTTATTATCACAACAAATGGAGTTCAAATTGTAGACGAGCCAAAGATTGACGCTCAGATGAAAATTTCACTAAATGATGAGGAGTTATTCAATGGTAATATAGCTATTGAAATTAGAGGTAAATCATCTCAGATGTTTCCAAAAAAACAATATGGGTTTGAAACAAGAGATGAGGAAAACGAAGATATGGATGTATCCCTNTTAGATATGCCAGAAGAAGAGGATTGGATTTTGCAGGCTCCATACAGTGATAAGAGTTTAATTAGAAATGCTCTTATATATGACATTTCAAGAGAGATTGGTAGATATGCAAGCAGAGTAAAATTTGTCGAATTAACACTCAATGATGTAAATGATGGGGTTTATGTTTTTATGGAAAAACTTAAAAGAGATAAAAACAGAATAGATATAAATAAACTTAAAACTTCAGAAATAANTGGAGAAGACCTAACAGGGGGATACATAATCAAAATTGANAAACCAGATGATCAATACAACTCTATTAATTCATTTGTTTCTGAACATAGTCCATATGATCCCTCTGGCAATAATAGTGTTAGGTTCCTCTATGATACTCCTGATGAAGAGGATATAACTAGCGAGCAAAAAGAGTATATTTCTAATTATGTTAAAGATTTTGAGAATGCTTTGGCAGGAGAAAATTTTACAGACCCTGTTCAGGGGTATGATGCCTACATAGATTCTGATGATTTTATTGATTTTTTTCTTTTAAACGAATTATCAAATAATGTAGATGGATTTAGAATAAGTACATGGATAGTTAAGGATAAAAATGAAAAAATGAGAATGGGTCCAATTTGGGATTTTAATCTAGCATTTGGAAATGCAGATTATTGTTCTGGAGGAGAATCAAATGTTTGGGCTTATAAATTAAACGAAAGATGCCCAGGAGGATTTTGGCCAATTCCATTTTGGTGGGAAAGACTTCTTCAAGATCCAGCCTATGTATTAAAATTAAAAGCAAGATGGACAGAGTTAAGAGGAACAGCATTTTCTAACTCTGCTATGACTAAAATGATAGATAATTATGAGATGATTTTAAGATCCTCAGGAAGTGTAAAAAGAAANTTTGAAAGGTGGCCAGTTCTTGGAACTTATGTCTGGCCAAATAACTATATAGGTTCTGATTATTCAGATGAAATAAATTTTATAAGGAATTGGATTTCTGANAGACTATCTTGGTTAGATTCAAATATAGCCTCACTCTAAANATAAAATTATGGAATGGTATTTAAGAAANAGAAAGATTATTTTAGTTGTTG
The DNA here is from genome assembly GCA_002713495.1 of Flavobacteriaceae bacterium. Taxonomy (GTDB): domain Bacteria; phylum Bacteroidota; class Bacteroidia; order Flavobacteriales; family Flavobacteriaceae; genus Marivariicella. Next base: position 117,888 of record PATA01000014.1, on the reverse strand, counting down.
TTATAACTTATGTTATAATTAGATTNTTTCTCTCAATTTTATAACAGAGTAAAGTTTTAAATTACTGAATAGGTTTATTAATTTAACGGGTTAATTAATTGTTATTTTTTGAAACTTAATCGAAGCTAATAACCCTAATAATGAAAACATAACTAGCATCATAAAGACATATTGGTACCCAACTATACCGGGATAATTATCTATAAGATATCCCATTATTGGAGTTACAAATATATCAGGTGTATAACCAACTATTGAAATAATTCCTACAGCTGTACCTGTAATTTCTACAGGTATTTTTCCTTCATTAAACACTGCAAAATAAAGTGCTCTTATTGCATATGTTCCAACAGCAGTCATAATTAATGATAATAAAAAAATAATATTCATTGTTGAGTTTATTATTCCTAACGAAAATACTAACGCACCAATTAACATAATACTAAAACCAATAATTATTAATTTAACACTACTGGTTTTATCTGCTGAAAGACCAATTGTTATACAAACTAAAGGTCGAAGGTATAATTGTAATGCTCCAATCTTTGCGGCTTCTATTTGGTCATAGAGCATTACTTGTGATGCATATAGTGAATATATGTCAGTTAGCTTATATCCAACATAGGCTGACATTATTATCATCATCATTAGCCATACCGATTGAATTTTTAATACTGATTTAATGTTTTTTATTGAATTAATCGAATTATTTTTTTTTATATCATTTTCTTTCTCAGTTCTCATAAAATAAAGTACCAGAAAACCAATTATTATAATAATAAATGAAGAAAATAGAATAACGTATCTAAACGCTTCTTGTCTTTCAAGAATACTAGCTGCATTGATTTTTGTTTTTAAAGCCAATGAAAATATGAAAACTGTAATACTTCCCATTGATGCAGCAACTATTCCTCTACCACCATCTAAAAAACCAAAAGCTTTACCTTGATTTTTTTTTCCACCCCATAATCGAGTAGCTTTTATCATTGCTCCCCAGAATAAAAATACTGTTGTAAATCCCCAATATGCATAAAGTATTTGTAAAGTAAAAAAAGAAGGAAATGTTGACATAACAAATCCTCCAAGAGCTGTTGAGAAAAGCGCTGTGGCCATTAATTTTCTAGGAGAATATTTATCTGCAACAATACCACCGTAGAGATATGAGATTAACGCGACAATTCCATAAATTGAGAATAAACTACCTAGTTGAAAATTATTTAAATCAAATATATCTAGGAATGTAGGTCTAAAAACTCGAGCCAATACGTAGGTTAAAATATAAATAGATTCTCCAGCAAGAATTAAAAGAATTATGTTGTAAAAAGAGCCTGTTTGGTTTTTGTAGATATATTTTCCTTTATTGTTATTTCCCAAATGTAATAAAAAAACCCTCCGTTTACTTGGAGGGTTTTTAATTCAAGGGTAAAATATATTTTAATTAAACGTAATTAATCTTTGCATCATGTAGGTTGACTTTACTTTTCTTATTGAAGAAACATTTTTTGCATATTCAGCAAATAAAGGATCAGAGTACATGGTTTTTAATTGCTTTAGTGCAGATGCAATATCAGGTGCACCAGACCATACAAAATGACTAAAATCGGATTTGCCAACTATTGGTAACCCTATGCCAAGAGATCCTAAGCTTCCATATTTTGCCTCATATTTTTTTGTAAATATCGTCCATTCCTTTACGTACTTGGAAGGGTTAGTAACATCCATGTTCCAAAACATGAAAACTTTATCTGGGGACCAGTCTTTTCCATTATAAGTAACGGGAGTAGCTATATATTGTGAAATATCTTCAAGTATTGATTGGAATTTGCTATTATACAATTGAGCCTCTTTTGAAGCAGCCCATTCATTTAGCCATGAATTTAAATCATTTTCATTTGCAAAATCAAAAGTTACAGCATGAGTTGTTGGGTCTTCGGCATTAAACAATGCTGCAAAAAGATTTACCTTTGCCGGTATTGTTTTTCCATAGTCTGAATTCATTAAATCTGTCATCGTTGCAACAACTGTTGATGGATCATCAGTTTTGAATTTAAAAAATGCAACATATTGGGAAAAAGCTAGGTTGCAAAAAATCGTGAATATTAAAGTTAGTGTATATTTTCTCATTATTATTTTTTTAAAATTAAGGCAAGAATATATTACTTTTTTTTTACAAGNATTAACTAATTATTAATTTTTTTTGAGTTTACACCAATGAATTTTTGATCAATTTCTATCAAATTATTCTTTATAACTTTAAAAATTAGAAATTTTGAGTAAAAAATATATCATTTAATTATAAAATTGACTTAAAAATACTAAAAATGATTAAAAATGATTAAAAATGATCAAGAATAACTAAATATTACTAAAAAAGTCTAAAAAAGTCTAAAAAAGTCTAAAAAAGTCTAAAAAAGTCTAAAAAAAAGTAGAATTTTAAAAATATAGTTAAAAAAAATAAAAATTAATAAAGTTTTACTGAGAAAATATTATCTAATTTGATTTTAAGTCTACAATTGATAAAATTTACAAATTAATTTAGCTGTGAAATTTAAATCTATGAACCAGAAATACCGAGACTAAAAATACCGACAGCTAACTCAAACCAAACCATAATAAACATAAAAATTGCTGTAATTATATAAATAATTTTTAATCGAAAGTTTTTAGTTAATATATAATTTATTGTGATTCCTANAGTTAAAAGTAATGCTCCCATAATAATGAAATCATATATATCCCATTTTATCTCATCGGAAAAGATCATTCCAACTAATGGTAATATTAGTAATAGAAGAGGATAGAAAACTCTAATTAATTTATTTTTAATCAATTAATACCTATTTTTAGGATTAATATCAATCTTTATTTTATTTATATTTAAAATTACATTTAATAAATTAAAAAATTTTTATTGTGCACAAAATAGTAATTACACTCTACATTATTTTTTTTCTTTTCGCTTGCAATAACAATTCTAAAAGTCATATGGATAAGGTTCATAAATCTCATAAAATGGAGGATATGAATTCCAGTTTAAAAGAAACACTTAGTCCACGTAAATATGCTATGAATATGATTGGTGATGCCCATATTCATATTGATTATTCTTCTCCATCAGTGAGAGGTAGAATAATTTTTGGAGGTTTATTAGCTATGGGGGACGTCTGGCAATCTGGTGCTCATTATGCAACATGGCTTGAAACAAATAAGGATTTATTAATTGAAAATAATTTAATTAAAGCTGGAAAATATGGCTTTTTTACTATTCCAGATAAGGATAATTGGACAGTTATTTTAAATAAGAATTGGAAACAACATGGAAAGGACGAATACGATGAAAAAGATGACGTTTTGAGATTCAAAGTGAAGCCAAAATTTTCAGAGGAAATAACAGAACAGCTTATTTACAGAGTCAAAAAGGTAAACGATAGCCAGGGAACTGTATCTCTAAGCTGGGAGAAAATAACTATTAGTTTTCCTTTTTCNATTTCAAGATAAAAAACTTTCATCTATTTAATCAACTTAATTTAAAGAAAAAACCCTCACTGTAAGTAAGGGTTTATAAAGTTAGTGTAGTGTAGCGGTTGAACTTGCTCCCCCTCTAGGGCTCGAACCTAGGACCCTCTGATTAACAGTCAGATGCTCTAACCAACTGAGCTAAGGAGGAATTTGAACTATTTATTTTAATTCCAAAAGTATTCACTTAAAAATATTTTGATTTAACTTGAAAAATTACAAAATAAATCAAAGTATTAGTATATGTAGTTCATTTCAGAATGTCAATTAACTTGGCAAATATAATATTAAAAGTAAAATAAAAAAGGGAAATGTTATTCTGCCTGGGTTAGACATTTTAGTCTATATCCGAATTATTTCAATCCCAATCGTCTTCATCATCACCATTAACTTCAGCTGGCCCCTTTTTTTGTGCGGCTTCAATCATTGCTTTCGCCTTAGGATTTTTGGTAAGAAAGTCAAGTTCACTTCCATACATACCAGTCTTTCCTTTTGAGGACTCGCTAGTATCAACACNTTTAAGATTTGGTTTACCATCNCCAGAAAATTTTGATTTNAGTTCTGACATTAAACCCGCATTTTTTTGTTGGTGTTCATCAAATCCTTTTTGGTTAATATATCCAGTATTTTGAACNGAAAATGCTCGTGCTTGATTTGCACTTTCCCCAGATTGTCTNTCTGACAATTCTTTTGTTTTTTTACGATTTGCGAAGATCATATGCTNCTCCTGCTGCAGACTCNGCACTTGGTAATGAAAGTNTATCACCAGTTAGTTCCTGAAGTGCGTGATTTACTTTATCAAATGGNTTTANCTCATCAACAGCAGCACCTGCGGCTTTTGCTGCAAATTTTTGTCCTTTCATTTTTGATTGTTCAGATTTTGTGGCAAAGCTTTCTCCTTTTGCTTGAGAGCCAATATTAACTATTGCATCACCTTTATCTTCATTATATGCACTTGCCACATTACTTTGATATTCCGACTCTTTAAAAGCCCCGGCGGATTTTACAGCATTCTTGGCAATTTTTCCACCAACGGGCGATTTACCNGCNANAAAAGCTCCGACTGATGTTCCTATTGATGCTTTGTCTGCTTTTTTGGCCCACTTTCCTCCTTCTTTATTATATGAGTCTACAACTCTTTGCCCTCTGGATATATCTTTATCTCTTGCGTTAGCAGCATCACGTTCATTTTTGTTTAGTCCAGAAAATCCAAATTTTCTGCCCAACCATGAACCTTTCGCCATCTCTTTTAAGTTACCTATTCCTCTTCCGATTGACTTACCAAAATTCTTAAATCGATTCCATCTAGTGTTTTTCTTTCCAGGCTTACTATCGTCTGCATATTTTGACTGTTTAAAAGCAAATTCGTCAAATTGATCTCTTTTTTTTATTTGTGCCTCAGTTTTTGATTTTGTTAACTGTTCTCCTAATGTTTGCGATAATTGAGACATACCCATTCCCCCTTCTGGTGTTTGTCTGTCGGCAAGCTTCCCAGGGGTATTCTGTCGAGATTCAGTATCTCTTATTAAATATGGATTATCATCTTTTTCGTTATCCTCGCCACTAATTGCTCTTCTTCTTATAGCCATTTGTTGTCTTAGCATATCTTCATCTCCAAGTCTTTGAATGACATTATTATTTTTTGATCCTTCAGATAAATTTTGTGAGTTTTCGTTAATTGATGTTTGCAAAGCTTTGTCTCCCAGGTTATCAGCATCTTTTTCCAGATTATTATCATCATTGATCTTAATATTTTCATTTACTTGCATTGTTGGTTTTACTCTTCCTTGTTTTTGTTGAACTATATGTCCCAACTCGTGAGGTAAATGTTTTTCTTGACCAGGACCTAGGTGAATGTTAGAGCCTTTAGCATATGCAAGTGCACTAAAATTAGAGGGTTCATTTGAGTTTCTGTGAACCCGCACATCATTTAGTGAAATTCCAGTCAAATTTTCCATACCTAATTTTAAGTCATCTGGAATGCCAGTATTGTTTTTATGATTTGCATTTTTTTGAGTAGATTCTAATTCTTTTACTCTAGGACTATTATCTGCTTTTTTTTGAAGAACACCCAATCTCGAATTAAATACTTCTTTTGCACCAAAGTTGTTTTCTTTTTTTAAGGTTTTGTTTGCCTCATTTTGTCTTTTAGATTTTCCTTTANAAGTGTTCATTNGTTTGGTTTTAATTNGAGTTATTATTCATGNATGAATATTTAAGAGTTTNAATCTGTATCAACTATTNTTATTCTTCTTCTTCTTCTTCTTTTTCTACTTTTTTTCTNTCACTTACTTTTTGTCTTATGTGNTCTGCATACTTTTTTGTTTTTAATCTGGCCATTGCCGCACCATAAAAACTACTGTTAGGTAGGCTCGCTTGTGCTTCANTTTCATTTCTTTCACTCATATTTTTTTCCATTTCTGCGGAAGGGTTTGGATTATTTTGCATTTGAATATCGTCCGAAGGCCCTCCATAAACCTCATCAAAACCGAAATCCTCGGGATCACTACTAGAATTTTCAACATCAATTTTTTTATTTATCACCGGTTGAATACGTGCAGGATCGCTCTTTTCAACAGTATCTCCTATAGTTTCTCCAGACCCTTGGTAAGCNGCATCGGAAGCTAACTCATCTGAATCANTNAGCTCTTTTATATAACCTGAATCATCGGATGAAAGACCATCGGATTCATCACCTCCACCTATGAGTGTATTAATTCCTGTACCCANNAGAGNATTTTTAGCTCTGGTANNTAGATTAACTTTTTTCCCCCTGCTCTTATCAACTGCTGCACTTGCACTTTCTTTACCTACCGAGGAAATGGATGCACTTGTAGCTGCATCAGCAAATGCAGCTCCAGCTCCTTCTAATCCTGCAGCTGCAGCATCCCCGGCTATTCCTGCAACTGGAGCAAGCCCTCCAGTAACTCCTCCTATAATCGCATCTTTCGTTGCAGCTTTTCTAACATCTTTATCACCAACTGATGCTCTACCATGTTTAGCAAATGGTGATGCAGCAGCTGCAAGATATCTTTCTTGCCCAGATGCAACTAAATCCGTTCCTTTTTGTGAGGCATGGTATGCAGCACTTGCAGATCCTTTTGCAGCGGCACCTCCCAGTGCACCTCCAGCTATAGCTCCCGGTATAGCTCCGAAACCACCAGCAGCTGCACCAGCCGCAGCACCTGCAGCAGCTCCACCAAGTGATCCAACAGTACTCGCAGAGCCAAGAGTTGCTGCTTTTAGAACTTTACGAGAGATAAGATNTCTNTTATCTACNTCNTTTTGTGCCGAAGTTTGTCTTGCCTTTCTTTGATCTAAATTTGACTGGGTATTTTTAATCAGTTCATTCATTTGTTCCCTGTACATCTCTCCAGAGGTTGCTACTCCTAATTCTCCAGAATGATTTTTCTCGATTTCCTTATATCTTGCTGTTGAAGCTGAATCCCTATCTCCTTTAATTATAGTTCCGTCCTCAGCTGTATTAAAATTTTGTGCCTCTCTTAGTTGTTCCTCCGTTATTTTTTTTGTACCCTTTAATTGAAAAGTTGAATTACTTTTTTTGTCAGACATGGTATCAATTTTTTTCAATTGAATTACTTTTTCACTTTTATCTGCACTTTTTTGAAAATCTTTTAAAGTATCATCAGATTGAGAATTAATATTAGATAAGGATTTAGAACTTTTTCGTTCTTTTTTTTTATTATTTTGATTTAGTCTCTGAGATTTGAACATATTAATTCGAGTAAATAGTATAAGTTAGATATTTTTTAAAAATTAAAATGAAATAAAAAAAATTAATATGTAAAATGTTAATATTTCGTCTGTTTTTCAACAATTCACTTACTATATTGGTTGATGATTTAATTTTTTCATAAAAATTTATTTTTAGGACTAAACATGTAGTTTAAATTAATTAATTTTCAACTTTTAATTATTTGCGATGAGTAACTCAAAAAAAGCTATAATATTCATGTGTATCTCTGTTTTAGCTTTCAGCTTGATTAACTTTGTTGTAAAATCATTATCAGGAACCTTTAATCCTTACCAGATTTTGTTATTTAGGTCAATGCCAATGGTAATAATTAGTTTTTTTCTAATTAAAAAACAGAATCTAAGTGTGCTGGGTAATAGAAAAACATTGCTCGTAACAAGATCTATTATATGTCTTATTTCGATTCTTCTTTTTTACAAATCAATCGAAATACTTGATATTGGAGTTGCTGTTTCAGTTAAATATTTAACTCCAGTTTTTGCGATTTTTGTAGCAATTATAATTTTAAAAAATCAGCTCAACCCTCTTAATATAGTCACTTCTATTCTTGCTATTTTCTCAGTAGTGTTGGTATGTTCATTTTCATATAATATTAACGTTTTAGGAATCACAATTGCGCTTTTATCTGCCTTTCTTTTGTCTATCTCATGGGTTCTAGTATCCAAAATAGGCACAGATGATTCACCTGTTGTTGTTGTATTTTATCTCTCCTTTTTTTCATCATTTGTTGGTGGAATTTTTTCTATTTATTATTGGCAAGGAAATATCTTTCAGTTAGAGGTCATGCCCAAGGTTCTGTCTTTAGGTATTTTGGGATATATAGGACAGTTATACTCAACCAAAGCTTTTCAAATAGGAAATCCTGCCGAAGTTGCTCCCTTTAGGTACTTCGAAATTATTGTGTCTATAGTCTTGGGTGTATTATTTGTAAATGAAACATATTCTGTGGTTACTCTTATTGGAAGTTGTATATTGATTTTATCATTAATGATAACTTTTGTAGACATTGATAATAGTGGAACAATAGATGCTGAGGACTTTAGAATGATTAAAGAAAAGCTGGATTTAAACAATGATGGAGTTGTAGATTTCAAGGATCTAAAATTCTATTTTGATCAAAGAATTGAAANTTTAAAAAAAGCGTTTTCAAGAATTTTTGAATAANCNNTNACGAATTGATTTTTCTTAAATCATANATTAAATTTTCAAAANTTTTCNCANTATTTTNAGTATTGTAACGGTTAAAAAAATTNAGAAAACTTTTCTTNGGCNNTGACTTAATTTCGTATANATCTTTATTAGAAGCCACTTTAAAAATTTTTNTTAAATCTTGATTATTTGTGATAAAGTAGGAACAATTTTTGATGAATAAATATATCTGATCACTTTCNTTACAATCGATAAANTTTTTTACAACCATCATTTTATATTTATTTTCNAGCTTNTCATATATCTGATATCCAATTTTTCTTGATTTAGATGTNATNATTANAATGATTTTCATTTTAAANGTATCATAAACTATTTTNATTATCTCNGAAATAATNTCANTTGAACTANTNTTAATATCATANTAGAAAANTATGNANTTTGTNTCAGAAAACTTTTGTTGGTAAGACGTNTGAAAAATCCANGAAATCAATTCATTAGTTTTTTGGTTTTCAACCTTAAAATCAAGATTAAGATCATACTCANATTTGGTTTCAAAGATTTCTCTTANAATTTGAGNTGCNTTTTTTTTNNAGTTTGANNCAGATCTTTTTTTAAATACTTCAANACNTAATTTNTTCAANGATAATATNCGTGAAACTTTATTTTTAGTCTTNATNAAGCNTGAAATAAATAAGGATTTAAAGGAAACTCCNATTTCAATNAGATGGTCNTAATCAGTCTTTCTAATGNGTTGTANNGATTTTTTAGAGAANTCGAATTCAATTAGATTTNTCCANTCTTTTTTTTCNAAAATAATTTCATCAAAGTNTGATTTTTTTTTTCCAATCAAAATCAAATCNATTCTTAAATNNTTATCAANNAGTTTTNTTANATTTTTAGAAATNATNTTCAAAANCAATTTNTTTTTNAAGTCATTTCTNCAGGTAATTGCAACNACCATTTTANTTTAAAATTTTATTTTGACTGGTATCAGNAAGNANAGATTCAACCTTTTCTATTAGGTCTTTTTGATTCATAAACCAAGAAATGACATTTCCATTTTCATCAATTGTTANAAGCCTTCTCCTTTNNTTATTATCNATAAATTCATCAATATCCCAAATCCATTTNTCATGACCCTCGAGTGAAAGGTGNTTNTTTTTTCCATCTAGTATATCCAATNTNTCTCCTCGAAAAATATTNTATTTTAGNAGCTGATTGTCGTAGCTTGANGAGTATAAAATTTTATTTGGTTTATCATAAAANAAATTAGTTATNTCAGTGTANTGAAGATCNATTTTNTCTTCAAAAGAATAGTTGTTTTCNTCNAATTTNTNAAAAAATAAAATTTCTCCTGATTTGGTTCCNAGCACAAGGTTGTCNTCAAAAAAAAGTAAGGAANTTNTNATTANGTTNTNTTTTGGATAATTTNATATAAAAATTTCNTGNAGNTCATTCNTNAGACGGAACAATTTATTACTTGATGCTATGAAAAGCTCNTNNTNAATANNATTGTAATNNGCACTTGTGANATTAACATCAATTTGTTTTTCTAATTCATTTNNAGAGGAGTTCANAATATTTAANTCTTTTTCGCATATNACNANNATNTTTTTNGATTTATCAATAAANAAATTACTTANNGGANTATNAAAATCATATTTTTTTTCATATTTATTTTCCTNNATGTTNTGAANAAATAATTTTCCTTCAAAGGTTCCAATTAAAATTTCATTNTCATTTTTNAATTTAATAGAGCGAATTCTTTCTTTATNAATNTTTATTANATTTTGNTCNCCATCNACTATNTAGTTTANNTTTCCNTTATCNCCTCCGNANGCAATATATTTTTTGTTATATATATTAATTGCTCTAGTCCCAGACTTGTCGAATGTCCTNCCAATTAACATTGAAGTTTGACCATATGAAGTTTTTCCTTCAAGAGTTTCNAGNGATTTTTGAAGTAAAACGTATAATGAAGCGGTCTCTTTNATTTTTTCAGTAAGTTCAAAATTATTTTGNTCGTATCTNGCTGCNTTGTTGAGNCCATTTTTNATCACNTCTATTTGACGGCTATTGTTTTCAGAATTTTTTTCTTGATTCATTAANTTTTCAAGTCTAAGNCCAAGAGAATAAAATTCTTTCTCTAAAACGGAGGATTCACTCATCAANTCAGCTTGCCTTTGTTTTTGGCTTGCAAGTTTNCTTTTTTGTTGAGCTACTTCACCACTGTCNTTAGCTCTTTGNGCTTCATTTAAAGCATTTATTGCACTTATTTCCGCTTTTTCTTGGGCAATTTTGGCAATCTTAGCACTTTTTTTAGCATTTTTTTCAGCAATTCTAGCTTTGTCAAGATTTATTAACGCATTTTCCTCATTTTCATTAGCAATCTCTGCAAGACTATCTGATTTAACTCTGGCTTCTTCAGCTATTTGTCTGTCCCGGAATGCCCTTTTTTCAGACTCATTTGCCTCAGAACGTTCCACAAAAGCAATAATTCCGAAAATAAGTGCAATTATTCCAAATAAACCAACTATTTGAGTAAATCTTCTACGATTTTTTCTTTTTTTAATTAATTCAAGTTCTTTTGATAGTTTTTGTTTATTATCGAAATCCTCACTTTTATTTATGAAATCGATTGTTTGATCATAATTTAATGAGTAATTACTAGACCATGATTTTGAATGATAATTNTTATTTTTCCATTTGACTGCTAAGTCAAGTTCAGGAGATTTAAGTAGTCCAGTTTTCCCAAGTTTATTGTTTTCTGAAATTTTATAAAAATCTTGAAAATCATTAAATGAATCTGTTTCTTGATCTAACCAAATTTTTTCCCTTTCCGATTTATTTGGGTAAGATGGTATATAATTTGTGTAGAGAATGTCATTTAATTCGTATACTTCATGATTTGACTTAATACCTGTAATTAAATTTGGTATGATTATAAATTTATTTTGAAAATTATCTCTAAGTTTATTAAAAAAATTATCGAAATATTTATGNCTTTTATCNGTGCANTCAAGTATNTCNTNTATTGATCTAAAGTCAGAATAAATATCTGAATTNTCNATATTNAATAANGATTTAATTAAACANTCANAAAAAATNTGATCNTTTTCANTNAGATTATCATNGAAAATATNAAGNTTNTTNTTTATTACNTTNTCAATATCACCNATTTTTGATGAATTTTCNATTGTGATNGTNGAGGATGATTCAAAANNCTCAAAGAAANTTTGGAACATTACCTGNAGATTTGGNAGTAATCCAATATTTNTNGNAGTNTTATTAANTATNTCNTCTAAAAGTGAATTNTCTANANTNATATTTTNTCTTGTNAAGGTTTNGTTTACAATTTTTAGAATACCATNNGNNCCAATATTNTGAATTGGGTATTGAGAATTNGTNAAAATTTGTTGAATANTGGTATANGAACTNAAAGTTTTTAAAAATTCAGTTTTTAAACTAATNANAAAATANACNGAACAATCAAANAACCTTATNGTTCTTGAAACNATNTTTAATAGGAGNNCATCTTCAGATAATTCATCATTNNTGACTAAANTTTTAAAAATAAANAGATCTTCAAGTTGATCAATTATTATTAAAAGGTTTTTTTTATTTGAAATNTCNGAATCCTTATAAATTTTTCCTATNCTTAGATCNTGAATNTCNANAATTGTATTACGATAATTTCTAAAATCATTNGTTTGTGGTTTTTTGTCTAATACAAGTTCNCCATTTGANAGNGAGAAGGATAAATTACTTAAAGGTGAANTACCNGGTCTAAATTTACAGATTGACCATCTAGATCCTGATTGACCGGTAAATCCATTTCTTAATCTGGGGATTATTCCAGCGTTAATAATTGAGGTTTTACCTGAACCAGATGGACCAGTTAAAAAAACTAGTTTGTTTTTTTGAATTATTGAAAGGATACTTTCAACTTCTTTTTCTCTCCCATGAAATGATTCATTTTCAGATGTTTTGTACGGCCTCAATCCTACGAATGGATTCTTTGACATAATAATTGAAATAAAATTTAATTAGTTGATCTAGAGTGTTAAATTTATAAAAAAAAATATAAAATTGTTTAGATATTTTCACACTCATGATTTTAATTCTGAAATAGAAAAAGAGGCAATAAGAACATCACATTTAATTCAAATNTNCACTGATGAGTTTGGATTTTTAAGGCTAGAGGAACCTTTATTAAATAAGTTAAAAGAAGGAGTAAACGTGGAGTTAGTCGTGATAAGTCCTGATAAAAAAAAATCAATTAAATTGGTAAATCTTGCAAAAAGAATAATTGATTTAAATGGTGAAATTTTTTTTATTCATGATAAGAAAATATTTGANCTCAAAGATTTTTTTGGAATTTTTGATAAAACATATTTAATCTCTAAGCTTGAATCAAAAAATTTTATTTCCAATGAATCTTTGATTAGAGAAAAAAATTCTTTTTTTGAAATTTTATCTGTCAAGTCCAATTTAATTGATCTTTATTCCGGAAATATTGATNTTTTTTTCAAGTCCGATAAAACTGTTTTGAGAAAAGGAGAAAGTTTTGAATTAAACTGGACTGTTGATAACGCTCACGAANTATCCATAAATAATGATGTTGGNATTGTAAGTAACAAAGGTTCAATTTTTAAGTCTGTTGATTTTGATACTAAATTTGAACTAACTGCAAANAANAAAGATTTTGAAATAAAAAAGTCAGTGTATATTAAAATCTTTGACGATGATGAAATTTCAATTTTTGTCAAAGTTCATGATAAAACTTTGGACAGATTAATTGAGGTTTCTTCTATAAGGATTTCAAAGTTTTCTGAAAGCTACGCNGTTTTTGATGGACAGATTGTGGAGTTATCTTGGAATATTTCAACTAATGGTAGATTTTCTGAATCAGCATTAGGAGATCTTGATTTGAGGGGATCCTACAGATTCAAATTAGATAGNTATAAATGTTTTATTTTCAATTATTTGACAGTTAATAACAAAAAAACAAAAAAAATTGAATTTCATGGTTTTAACAACAAAAAAAACGATATTGAAAGAAAATCATTTTTAAAATGGTTTTTTGANAAATTAATTCAGTTTATTAGAAAAAGTGATTAAATAAGTTNTNNGATTTTAANATTTAAAAATTGAGAAGAGAAAATAGTTTCAGCATNATTACAAGAGTATTTCTTTTTTGTTCAGGGGTAAGTATTGATCTGATTTCTAGGTGTCCAAGATTTGAAATCATAAAGTACTCAAGTATCGGTGTTACTATTTTTTTCACTTCAATCTTTGCCTTCATATCATCTTTTTTCGCTTTTTCAATAATTTTGGATTCAGNTTATTTGATTGTTTTGTTTTCAACCTTGTGGGGATTTCTGATATTTAATCTAGATAGATATATTGTCTCAAGTATGAGAACTTCAGATAATATTTATAAAAATATAATCAAAGCAATTCCNAGAGTTTTAATAGGNGTNTTCATTGCTATTACAATCTCAAAACCAATAGAAGTGACCCTTCTTTCTGATGAAATATCAAACTATATAGAAAATCAAAAATCACTTAAAATATCTGAACTTGATTCTAGACATGGGACATCAATTTTAAATCTTGATTTCAGAAAAGATCAAATAGTTAATTCTTATAATGAAAAATTGTCAATACAAGAAAATTATTATAATGAGTATAAATGTGAATGCGATGGAACTTGTGGTACCCAGATAAGAGGAAGAGGTGTTGAGTGTTTTTCAAAAAAAAAGAAGTATGAAGATTATATAAAGCAAATGAACTTTGAAAGAGAACAATATGAAAGTTTGTTGTCAGAAAACTCTANTGAAAGGAAAAAATTAGTTGAATTACATAAAAAAAGAAATGAAGAATTAGAAGCTACTTTTTCATATGGATTTTTCAATCAANTCAAAATACTGAATGAGATAGATAATTATTCTATATACTTCATTTTATTTCTTTTTATTTTTATTGAGCTCTCTCCAATTATAACAAAACTTTTTTCATCCAATGGGCCATATGATAGCTTATTGATGTCTGAGATAAACCAATATAGAATAGAATATTTAAAATCTGTTGACGATTTAAATAACGAAAGACTGATAAATAAAAAGATGAATGAGTTGAATGTAAAAAATGAGTTACATTCAAAACAGTTAGAGATAGAAAGAAATATGAATGAAATTGTTTTGGAGAGATATGAGGAGATAAAACAAAANTTAAATACTAAAATTTCAAGAAATTAATGAAAACATATCTTCGTTTATTACTTTTTATTTTAATCTTTTCCTCATGCAATTTATTGGAGAACATACCAAAAAAAAATGAAACTTTAGATTTTGATCAAAAAAATAATATTCAAAAATTAAATTTAGATGATCTGTCTGCTGACGATAAATCTAAGTTAGATAGTCTATCATCTATTTACAGAGAATCTAGTGAAGTCATAGTTAATAGTGAAGACAATAATTTAATTGATTATATTTTAAATGAAAGCAAAGGTGATACCATTATTCTTTCAAATTTATCAGTTCAAACATTGACTAGAGGTAAAACGTCAAGCTATAATTACGATGGAAAAAAAAATGANGTTTTTTCTTATGAATTTCAAAATAATGGTTCAAAAAAAATTAATTCTATATCCATANTGGAGGGAGAGCAAATTAGATTTGCTTATTCAAATCTTCGAAAAAAAAATAAAATTAACGGATCATTTAAGGTTCTAGAAGACAATCAAATCGTTTTAAATATTGTCAATAATGGATTTTTTAAATCAAATCTAAAAGTGATAATAAAACAAATTGCAAATAATTATAAAACGGAAGTTATAAAAGACTCAGTCATAGGCCACGAGAAGGCATTTCAAAAAGTAACCGATACTTTATATATTATAGATCAAAATAAAGATTATAAAATCTCTCCATATTTGGACATAACTAANTCAACAAGTTTATCAATACCCATCAACTTTAAAAATGATGAAAAAATATTAGCCTGGGGTTTTTGGTTCTCCTTAAATAAAGAAGATTTANACAGTTATATNGCAATCACANAATCTAACGAAGAGGATCCGTTAATTTTATTTGCAAAGTCAGAATTAGGTAATAAAAACAGAAAAAATTATTTACCCATAACAAAAAACCCCTTTGTTGAGACTTCTTTAGAGTTAGTTTACGATGCAACTCCTAGTTTAAATTCCGAAAAAAACTTCAACTTTTTTATAGAGGATTCTTTAAGTTTGAAAAAATTTAATAAGGGGTTTTTAAATTTGAAAAATTATTCCAAGTTATATGATTTTGATGTAAATTATAAACTATTAAAGGTTATTTCAAGAGTTAGATTGGTTGAGGTAGAGGTGCCTATTTTAAATAACTTTATAAGAATAGTGAAATATTAGTATGTGATGGTTAGACAAATACACATAATATTGTTTATAATAGCAATGATTTTTTTTAACTCATGTAGAAGAGAAATAATGAGAGTTAAAACAAGTGTAAGAAGAACACAATCAGAGGTTAGAGTTTTTGATCGAGTCTTCAATGATGCAAAAAAATCTTTTGGTATAAAAAATAATAATGAACAGTTGGCTTCAACCGATTCAACATTGTATGCTCCAATTAAACAAAAAACATTACTAAACAACTATGGTTATTTGTATGATTTTTTAAACGGAAAAGATCAATTGGTGACAAGTACAAATTTTTATTATGATTCGATTCAAAAAGCATATTATGTAGAGGGTGAGGAGTTCCTTAAGATTAAGGATAACAATGAAGTTTTTGGATGGCATCCATATTGGATGGGTAATGCTTGGAAGAATTATCCATTTGATTTATTATCTACTATATCTTTTTTTTCATATAAGGTAAATCCTGCTTCGGGATCATATACAAATCCAGATCAAATTCTAGAATGGAGAAATACCAAACTTATTGATTCTGCTAAGGCAAAAAATACAAGAGTTTTATTGACTATTTCTTCTCATGGTAGAAATAATAATGATATTTTTTTAGAAGATGAGAATAAATGGATCACCCTTATAGATAGTGTATCAACCTTAATTAATTATAGAAATGCTGATGGAGTGGATATTAATTTTGAAAATTTACCTTATTTTAAAAGAACCGAGTTTAATAGATTTATAAAAGAAATGCGTGAGAATCTGGACTTCAAATTAAACAAAAAGGCATTTATCTCTGTAACTCTACCAGCTTTAAATGGAAGAGAAATTTATGATGTCAGAGAAATTCAGAAACATGTCGACTTAATGGTCATAATGGGATATGACTATAATAATGACATAGTCTACCAAGAACAGGGGGCTGTTGCACCCTTACAATCATCAGAATCAAACAATCTCAGTTTAAAATCAACTTTAGATTTTTATATAAATAAGGGAATAAATGTCTCTAAAACTATTCTTGCACTTCCATATTATGGAAGTATGTGGGAGGGACAAATTGATAATAATGGAGAAATTGAATCGAGGATTGAGAGAAAAGTCACTTATTCTGAAGTCATGAACCTAATGAAAAGTGAGTTAGTTTTCAACCCGTCTTCCATTCCTATATTTGACGAAACAAGTATGACTAATTATATGAATTTTATTTATCCAGACATGACTACAAAAGAAATATGGTTTGATGATGATTATACATTAGGAAAAAAATATGATTTTGCCATTTCAAAAAAACTTAAAGGGGTTGGTATTTGGGCTTTAGGTTATGATAATGGTTATAAAGATTTATGGAAGGTCATTGAAGAAAAATTTTCAACGGATAAAATTAAGATTTCAGATCCCATTGCTGAAATGGAGGGGTATCCAATAAAAATATCAAGATATATAATTACCAATAAAAGAGTTTTTATAATTAGTGCCCTATTTTTTTTGTTTGCGCTTGTAACAGGAATAATTATAATTTTATCAGATTGGAAAATTCGAGATTCAATTCTCAAAGATCAAATTATAAGATTAATTTTCACATCAATAGTTTTTTTATTGATCACACCGCTTACAATTATTATAAGTTCTTTTTCTTATTCTCTATTAAATAAATTTGGTCTTCCTCCTTTAAATATTTCATTATTAGAAATAAGTATTGCTTTTATAATTGGTATAACAACATTTTATTTTATATCAAAAATAAAAATCGGAAAACAACATAGACCCTAATTAATGGATTCATGAAAAATTTTATCTTAAAAGAACTTTTTTGGCTTATAGTTTTTTCGTTATCATCTTTATTTTTATCATTTATTTTTTTAAGTTTTTTAAAGCTTACGTATTCTGAACCAGTAATGAATGATATTGAAAAGGTTTTTACTTTTCAACTTTATTTTATTGGATGCATAATTTCCTTAATTTCACTCTATATTGTCAGAATAACAGTAAGTGTTCTAAAAAAAATGATTTAGATGATAAATAACGTTATAGTATCAATAGCTGATAGATTAAATGAGTTCATTAAATCAAAGTTATCAATATCTGAAGATAATGTGATTGTATCAGGATTGCTTGATGCGAACAAGAATCTAAATCCAGAAGCTGAAAATAAACTTTCTGTATTCCTATTAAACATTGAGGAGGATAAGGTAATAAAAAACATCAATCATCAGTCATCTCCTGGACAAAATCCTCAAATAATAATTAATCTGTATGTAATGTTTGCTGCGTACTTTAATCCATCAAATTATATAGAATCTTTAAGATATGTTTCTATGGTGATAGAGTTTTTTCAAAATTATAGCGTTTTTGATTCCTCAAATACACCACTTTTATCGGATGATGTCGGAAAAATATATGTTGAAATCTCCAACGTAAGCATTAAAGAGGTACAGGACTTATGGACCAATATTGGAACAAGTTATGTCCCCTCTATAGCATACAAGTTCAAACAACTTAAATTTGATGGTAATGTCATTACCGAAATTATTTCAAACATAGGTGACTGAATTATATAAGAAAAATAGATTCGATTTTGTTTCTAGGACATTAAAAATCCTTGAGGTAACATGTAAGCATACTTTTTTTAAAAATGGATTTTTCAGAGGATTCAGAATTAATCCAACATTAGAAAGTAGGATGATTATGAAAAATCATAATCTAATTTTTAAAAATATTGATTATGGATTTATAATTATTTTTAATCCTGAACCAAGGTTTTTCAGTGAAATTTTTTCTAAGGAGATGGTTTTAAATTTTGAATTTGAAATCTTGGATAATGACTTTTTAAAGTACACAGATATACCCTTTAAATATAATCAACATATTGAATTTACAAATAATCATCAAAAAAAAACACTTCATCCAAATCAGTACGTGGATACTTCCAACATAAAGGAGTCTAATCAGAACGGTATTAAAGGTATAATTAATCTAACAATTAATAAAAACAAAGAAATTTTTGGGAATGAAGATTTTAAAGAAAATTTTAAGCCATATGAATATGAAATAAATTTTGATTCGAGATCAGTTTTTTTTAGATATAATTTCTACAATGATAAACAAGATTTAAAGTTTGATAAATATTTTGTAGCGACTGAAGATGAATCAAAAAAATTTGATAATTACAAACAAAGGACTTTAAGGAATAAATATAATGTCATATCGGTTGTAATTGAAGAATCAAAAAAATTAAGTGAAAAATACTCTGAAAAGTATTATCTGTTTTCAAAAGATAGTTTGTACCCAAGCCCCCCAGTATTTTTGCCGAGACCAAGTATTACAAATATTGAATTTGATATTGAATCCAATATTTTTTACAATGATGTCAATGTGAAGTTAAATGACTAAACATAAATAAAGAAAATTTAAGCACTTATTAACAGATTGTATATTTGTGTTGATATCTTATTTCAATATTTTTTTTCAAAACATGCCTAGATAAATTTTTTTAAAATATATTTAAGAAAACAAATTTTTATGGCAACTACATTAGCAACACCCGGAGTTTATATTGAAGAAAAAAGTTCATTTGGATCTTCTGTTGTCCCAGTTCAAACAGCTGTCCCAGCTTTTATTGGTTATACAGAAAAAGCATCCAGAGGTGCTAAATCACTTTTTAACGAACCAACAAAGATTAGTTCTATGGGTCAATATGAAGAGTTGTTTGGAGGTCCTCCAGCAACGAAGTTAAATATTACCCCAAGTGACGATGCACCAGCATCATTTGATTTAAAATTTAATGATGCTACAAGGTATCTAATGTATTATGCAATGAGATTGTTCTACAACAATGGAGGTGCAGATTGCTATATAGTATCTGTAGGAAATTATTCTGATAAAATTGAAGCTTCAAAATTAAATGATCCGAAAGGAGGAGGATTAACCTCACTTGAAAAACATTTAGAGCCCACAATTGTCGTTGTACCTGATGCGATACTGCTTACCCCAAATGATTGTCTTAGTCTTCAAGCGGCAATTCTCTCTCATTGTGGTTATAAGATGAAAAATCGTTTTGCTCTACTTGATGTAATAGACGGAGATAAGGAAAGAACATTTGATGACGAAGATGTAATTAACAAATTTAGAGAGGGTATAGGTTCAAATTTTTTACAATGGGGTGCAGCTTATTATCCTTACTTAAATACTACAATTTTATCTGGATCTGATATTGATTTTACTTTTATAGAAAATTCTGATGGTTTAATCGAAATACTTAATAAGGAAGTTGATGATAGATTAGCTGCTGATGATATTACCGAGGCCAGAGCTGAAGGTATCAAAGCTGAAATTGCAAAAATCGCCGATACCACAGAACCAGATGCAATCCAATCTTTACAAGGAACTTTAAGTACAATTAGCCCTAAACTCAATTTAGTTTTGGAAACAATTAGTACAATGATCAATGTTATGCCACCTAGTTCAGCAATGGCGGGCGCACTTAGTATGGTTGATTCGTCTGTTAATGTAGCTAAAGCTCCTGCCAATGTAAGCTTGGGGGCTGTTGTTTCGCCTACAGTAAATATTAATAATGATAATCAAGAGGATCTTAATCTTCCTTTGAACGGAAAGGCTGTCAATGCAATTAGAAGTTTTCAAGGTAAAGGAACATTAGTATGGGGAGCTAGAACCCTTGAAGGCAACTCAAAAGATTACAGATATATAAGTGTTAGAAGAACCATGACTTACCTTGAACAAAGCATAAAATTTGCTGCAGAGGCATATGTTTTTGCGCCAAACAATTCAACAACATGGTCAACACTTAAATCAACAGTTTCAAATTTCTTAACTAATCAATGGCAATCTGGTCTTTTGGCTGGAACTTCACCTGAGGATGCATTTGAAGTCGAGATAGGTTTAGGTATGACTATGACACCAAACGATATTTTGGATGGAATTTTAAAAATGACTGTCAGGGTTGCATTAACAAGACCGGCAGAATTTATAGTTATTACATTCGAACAACAACAACAAAAATCTTAATTTATTAAATTCTAAAATTATATATTATGGCACTACCAACAGCAGGAACAGGAGGAGAACAAGATCAATTTTGGCCCTTACCTAAATTTTATTTCTCAGTAGACATCGGAGATTTTACTGACTTACCATTTCAAGAAGTAAGTGGATTAGACGTTGAGACGGAGGTTATAGAATACAGACATGGTAATAGTCTTACGCATTCAACAATTAAAATGCCTGGACTAATGAAGTATGGAGATATAACACTTAAAAAAGGTGTATTTGCTGATGATAACCAATTCTATGACTGGATTTCTACAATTTCCTTGAATACATATGAAAGGCTAACCGTTGTGATTCGTCTTTTGGATGAGACAGGTTCTCCAAGAATGACTTGGACTCTGACAAATGCGTTCCCTAAGCAAGTAACCCCAACTGATATGAATTCCCAATCATCGGAAGCAGCTATTGAAACTATGGTTCTAGCGCATGAAGGATTGACAACAGAGGCGGCTTAAATTACTGAATAATATACTATTTAATGTCAAATATTTTATGACTTTACTTTAGTTATCATCGCTTTAAGCATAATCGTATCATAAATTAAATTGATCCAGGAATCCTGGAATAACTAATATTATATTTAAAAAGCTAAAAAAAATTTTTTTTTAGCTTTTTTTTTTCTAATATTATTCCCCCATTTTTTTTTATGATAGATACCAATACATATCCGGCTTTAGGTTTTAATTTCAAAGTTACATCTGCTGATGCTGCTATGGGAGGTATGGTTGGTTTTACATTTGGAGTAAATTCACCTGGAAATGATAAACTCGATTCATTTCAATCAGTAAGTGGCCTAGGTGCGAAAATGGATGTAGACCCACTTTCAAATGGAGGTCTAAACAATATAAACTACAAAGTACCTAGAAAAATTCAGTATGATAACTTAATTTTAAAAGGAGGAATGTTAAGAAAATCTTCCCCTCTCACAAAATGGTGCTACAGATTTCTTAGCCAAGACAGTCTTCTTTATACAGTAAACAGGAAAACTGTGAATGTTTTTTTGATGGATGAATCAGATTCAGAAAATATTTTAATGTCATGGTCATTCTTTGACTGTTTTCCTGTATCAGTTAAAATGGATGAATTTGACGCTCTTCAAGGACAGGTTGCAATTCAAACGTTAGAACTATCATATTCATATTTTAAATTTTCTTAATTATGCCAGTAAAAATTAATCAATTATCAGTTAACGGAAGCTTATCTCCGGATTCGGATATGAACGAAGGCGAATCTGATTCATCTATTTCTGAGAAGTTACTAGATGAAAAAATTAAAAAGTTAAAGAGGCAACTTGATGAAAAAATCGATATATCATTCAAACAAATTTGTGACTCTACTGTTGAAAAAATTATTGAAAAAATTCATAAAAAATCCGATTATTAATTATGTTTAACATGACTCTTTTTGGATTTAGTGAGGTATTTGGTTTTTCAACACCAATAGGTTTCTATCAATTACAACTCAATCCTGAAAATATTGTATATGATATACCAGAGTTAGTTGTTAAATCTACGGTTGATGCTTGTGGGAATGAAACTGATGAAGATGCTTCATCGGATCTGTATAGAAAAACATTAAGTTTAAGTTTTGTTCTTGATAATACTGGAGCAGTGCCTTCACCACCCTTTGGATGCTTTGTTCCTGGAACCCCTGTTTCCGCCTCGATATTATTGTTAGAAAAAATATGTGTAACACCTGTATTCAGATCACATACTAAACCTACGGTCAGAGCTGTTTGGGGAGCCGGAGCAATTACACTATACGGGGATGTAGTTGCATTTAATTACAATTATACTTTTTTTAATAATTTAGGATTACCACTCAGAGCTGAAGTTCAACTAACTATAAAGGAGCAACCTTCAATTATCTCTAGATTATTTCAAAGCCCAGATATTTCTCGTGCCCCAACTGTCAAGGCTGGAGATAGTCTTGTAAGTTTTTGTGAAGAATATTATGAAAATAAAAACTATTATCTAAAAATAGCTGATCACAACAACTTAAGTTCATTTAGGAAATTAAAAGAAGGTTCAACTTTAGAATTTCCTCCAATTATTTCTTAAAAATGTTTGATATAATTCCTAAGCCAAGTAAATCTTTAAATGCTATAGCATCATACAAAATAATGATATCTGGTTTTCCTATAAGTTCGACTTACTCGGTAAAAAGTATTGAAGTTNATAAAGAGATAAATAAAATTAGTCGTTCTACGGTGTCTCTTCTTGCTGGGGATGTTAATTTACAGACATTTGATGAGACAGATGATTCGAATTTTAAACCNGGAAATTCGATAACAATTCAGTTAGGTTATGACAGTACAAATAGTACTGTTTTTGAAGGAATAATACATAAACAGAGAATTTCTCTTGCAAACGGTTATAAATCTGATAGATCCAAAAGTGTTTTAATATTAGAGTGTGTAGATTCAGCAATTAAACTAACGAATAGTTACACATCGGATATTTTTGAAAAAAAATCAGATAGTGAAATGATAAGTAGTCTAATTTCTAAAGTTGGCTTGTCCAAAAGTGTTGATATGACTTTTCTCAAATATCCTTTTTTTCCAAAATATAACTCAAATGATTGGCAATTTATTTTGGAAAGGGCAAAGATAAATGGGATGGTAGTAATTAATAGCGACAATGAAATTAAGGTAACGGATCCTTACCAAATGATTCCGATACCCTCTCTTCAGGTAGATCACGGTGATGCAACTTTGAGTTTTGATGGACAAATAGACTCGAGTTTTCAATATGGATCGTTAGAATATTCATCATGGGATCCTTTTAATGAAAAAGCAATAAATTCAACCAGTTCTGAGCCATCANTAAATACCCCAGGAGGTATTACAACATCAAGTCTAAAAAATATTGCTAGTCCTTCAAAAACNAACATAATGCTTCCTCAACCTTTTACAGCAAATGAATTAAAAGCATTGGCAGGCTCAAAGTTTCTTGAGTCTAGATTAACAAGCCATTTTGGTTCAATAGGTATCAAAGGAGTTAATAGTTTNNTGTTAGGATCCCTGATTAAATTAAATGGATTTGGAGGTAGTTTTGATGGACTTATATATGTTAGTGGTATATCTCATATTTTATCTGAGGGATCCTATAAATCCAAAATACACTTTGGTATCAGGAGAGATTTTTTGAAGAATAATATTGTAATAAATAAAAATGAAATTTCTGATCAGATTAATGGGGTACATATTGGCATTGTTAAACAAATAGACAAAGATCCAGATAACGAATATAAGGTAAAGGTTAATATTCCTGCTTTAAAAGTTGCAGGGACNGGTATCTGGTGTAGGTTAACTCATTTTTATACATCCAGTAAAGCTGGTTCATTTTTTATACCTGAAATTGGAACTGAAGTAGTGGTTTCATTCATATCAAATGATTCAAGATTNCCGGTTATTTTGGGTGGCCTTTATACAAAAAAAAATAAGCCATATTCAGAAATCAAAAAGGAAAATAATTTAAAAGCTATTGTTACAAAGGAAAAATTGACTCTAGAATTTGATGACAAAGATAAGATTATTAATATTTCAACAAGTGAGAAAAATAAGATAACAATAAGTGAAAAGAAAAATTCAATTGGAATTAAGGTAATTGATGGAAATGGAAATATAATCGAAACATCAAAAAATGGAGTATCTATATCTGCAAAGAAAGATATCAAAATTAATTCTGATGGAAAAATCACTTTAGATGGAAAGAAAGGAATTGATATTAAGTCTCTAAAAAATATTTCGCTTTCAGGTAGTAATGTTTCTGCATCTGCTAAGGCGAAATTCTCGGCTAAAGGAAACAGTGGAGCCGATTTAACAGCATCAGGAAAAGTTACAATCAAAGGGTCCGCAACATCAATTAATTAAAAAATGAAAAATAAAGAAAAAGCTTTTTTGGGAACAGGTTGGGGATTCCCTCCCACATTTAATAAAGATTTGTTATCCGTTGAAATGGTATCTAATGAAAAGGATATCAAAGAGAGTTTGCAAATTTATTTATCTACCAAAATTGGTGAAAGAGTAATGAGATCTAATTATGGTTGTTTAGTTCATGATTACCTTTTTGAACCGTTCGACGAAAATATTATTAGCTCCATTGGTCATGAAATAAAAAGAACAATTTATGAGTTTGAACCCAGGATACATGTTCACGAGGTTACAACAAATAAATCAGATGTTAACGAGGGAATTATCAATATTGGGGTATTTTACGAGATAATAGCAACAAATGTTAGGGATAACATAGTTTTCCCCTTCTATATCAATGAAGGTACAAACTTGAAATAAATTAATGTTGAGTAATCGAATTTTAGACAATTTAAAACCTGAAAACTTATTAATTGACGATAGGAAAATCGATGATTTAATAATGTTTATTGCTAATCTTTCAGAGAGTGTAAATTTTTACAACACAAAAAATGAATTAGATGGTAATTGGTCTAGTTTTTTTTCAGACGAAACATTTTTACTTGCTGAAATATCTAAGTTTGATGCAAATAAATTCGATATTCAAAGATTAAACTTGATAAAGAATTTCGACGAATTCTCATCCGAAAATGATAAAGAAAATATTCTTAAAGAGTTTTTCTATCTTATACATATATACTTCAAAAATATAGATTCCTGGTATAAAAAAGCTCTAAAAAATAATCTCTCTATAAAGAGTTCGTCAATCGAATATGAACTTGAGCAAGTAATAATAAATAAGTTGAATAAGTCTTTTGAGTTGTTTTCATCTTTTTCAAATTCGTTAATGGAATTGATTGGACATGAGGTTTCATTTAAAGAATTTAATTCTATTTGGAAATATGATAAAAACCTAAAGAGAGATATTTTTGAAGAGATTGATAAAACACAATCAAAATATTCTAGTGCATTGAAGAAATTAATACTGCTATACAAACCAGTTTATCAAGTATTATTATCACTAAAAATCAAGGCAAAATTACTTTTTTTCGACTCGTTAAATAAAAACGATAATCATAACCCACAGATTGGACTATTATTTAGTTTCTTAGAATTATTTAAAAACCATCAAAATGAAATAAATAATTTTTCTAGTCGGCATTTAGATTTTTATTTTAAAGAGATTTTAAATCAGTCTCCAATAGCAAGCGAACCAAATAAAGTTTATATTGATGTTGATATAGATTCTAATATTGAATCATTTACAGTGAGTAAAGGAAAAGAACTAATAGCTGGTCAAGACGATAATGGAGATGATATAATATATAAAACTGACCATGAAATAGTATTGAACAATTCATCTCTATCTGAAATTTCTACAATATATGTTAGCAGAAATAAAATTTTTGATTATGAATCTTCCTTTAGAATTATTTCAGGTATATTTTCAAATAGAATAGCTAATTCTGTTTCCGAAGTGGACGCTTTTAATTTTAATAATGATACCTTTTCATCTTTAGGAGAAGAGCAGATTTTTAAATCATCTCAGGATAAAACAATGGAGGTAGCTGATTTGGGGTTTGCAATTTCATCTCCTACTCTTCTATCAAGTGACTCAAATAGAGTGATTAAGTTTTCCCTTTATTTTACCGCTGATTCAATTCAATATCTTTCAAATTTAATAATAGATATCTCTTCAAATACTGGTAATTCAGAGGAAGAAGTTTTCTCTAATATTTTTTTAAATGCTTTTAGTATATCATATACCTCTGATGAGAATTGGATTTCAGGTATTGATTATAAGGTTGATTATCCAGAGGATTGGTCTGATGGAATAATTTTAATAAAAATAGAATTAGGTAAAAATGATCCCTCAGTCTCCAGATACGACGAAGGTGTTCATCAGAAAAATATTAATACAACTTTTCCGGTTTTTCAATTTTTATTAAATAATGATAACTTTTATTATCCCTATTCTTTTTTAAATGGTATGGAAATTACTAGAGTTAATACAGATATTGAAGCTGATGAATTGAAAAAAGTAATTTTAATAGGAGAGGATGGAGAAGTTTCACCCGCATCTGAATTCCAAATGTTTGGATCGATTCCTCAAAAGGGCTCAAAGTTATATATTGGTAATGAGGAACTGTTTTGTAAAAAAATAGAAAATTTTAGTTTAAGTTGGAAATTTTCAAACCTTCCTGAAACAAAAAATATGAAGGAATTTTATAAAAACTATCAAAAATCAATTGATAATAAATCATTTAAAATCAAGTTAAGTGCGTTATCTGATTTTGTTTATGAAAGAAATCTTGAAAATGAATTTGTATTCAATTTATTTGAGTCGGAAAATAATATTTTATTAAGTACAAGAAAAATTGAAATAAAAGATTCAGGTTTATTAAAAATAAAACCAGTTTATGACCTTACATCTGAAATGATCGAAGAATATTCTAATGATCTTGAAACAGGATTTTTAAGAATCGAGCTTGTTAATCCCAAAATCGGTTTTGGGTTTAATGAATATCCAAAAATTTTACAAGAGAGCATTGAAAAAACAGCTGATAAAAAAGAAAAAGACATTGACCCAATTACTCCAAATGAACCTTTTTGCCCTGAGATATTTGATCTTTCACTATCATATAAATCTACAAGTTCAATAATATTCAATGAATCTGGTAATTTGGGTAAAGACCAATTTTATCTGATTCATCCTGTTGAAGGATACAGAAATATTGAATCAAATAGTAAAGAAAACAGTTTGTTGGTTCCTGAAATAAATTCTCAAGGAGAGTTATTACTTGGTTTTTCAGATGTTAAAATTTTACAAGATTTAAATTTATTTTTTGAGATCAAAAAAAATAGTAACACTAATTATAAATTTAGTTCAGAGTTGGATTGGTTCTACTCTAGCAATAATGGCTGGAAATTGATTGATAACAATAGCATATTATATGATGAAACATATAATCTTACAAAGTCAGGTGTAATTTGTTTCAGATTAAATAGAGATGTTTCAAATAACTCAGTCAATTCAAATAATGGTTTATTTTATATTAAAGCATCTTCTAAGACTAAAGTTGATCAATTTAGTCTAATAAAAAAAATTATTTTGAATTCTGTTCTCTGCACGCAAGAAATAAATGAAAATAATTTAAATAAAATTTTACCTCCAAATTCTATACAGAATTTTAAAGAGAATTTAGATGGTATTATTACAATTAATCAGATCCTACCATCTTTCGGTGGAAATAAAAAAGAGAGTAATTTTTTATTTTACAAACGTGTTAGTGAACTTTTAGGACATAAAAATAGACCCTCAATTAAAAAAGATATTGAGAATTTTATTCTTCAAAAATTTAATTGGCTTGGGCAAGTAAAGTGTTATTCAATGGGAAAGGATCTGAAAATTAAAATTTTATGTATAAAGAAAATTACCACAGATCAAACCATAGACGAAATTAAGCTAAGTCAAGCTGATATTACCCAAATTAACAGATATTTAAAAGAATTTGTTTCACCTTTTACTTATTTCGAAATTGTTAATCCAATTTTTGAAGAGGTCTGGGTTAAGGCAAAGGTTAAGTTTTTAAATATTCCAAGCGGAGAGGGAATTCTTAATCTCAATAAAGATTTACTAGATTTTTTCTGTCCTTGGATACAAAGCAAACAATATGAATCAATTAATATAGGTGGATCATCTAAAAGGTCTGAAATAATAAATTTTATTAAAGAGAGAAAATATGTTAAGTTTCTTACAGGAGTATCTATTCTTCATATAAAGAAAAATAAAGATGGTAATACTCAAATATACGATAGTGCTAATGACCCAAAGAATCATAATTATATTAAATCTGGCACCCCTCTCTCAATTATAATCCCTAGGGACTATAATCAAATTGAGGTTCTAGAGAATGAACAATATTATCCACCTGAGAAAACTAATTATAGTGATTTAAGTATAGAAGAAAATTTTGTTTTTATTTCTGATAAAGAGGAACAAAAGCAAATTAAGAATAACAAAAATACAGGAATAAAAAAAACCCCATTAACATTCAATTTTAAATTCAATTAGACATGGCAATAGTTAATAGAAATACATTAAAGAATTTTTTTAAAAAGGGTGGCTTCGCTAAAGAAAATCACTTTGTTGATTTAATTGATTCTACTATAAATTCTGTAGATGACGGTATTCAAATTAATAAAAATGATGGTTTGAGAATAAACAGATCTAGTTTGTCAAGTAAATTAATTTCCTTTTTCAAAAAGCCAAACCAAGAAAATCCTTCAGTAAGTTTTGATATGGATAAGGACGATTTAAGTGGATTTTCCGTAAATGGTAAAGATGGAAAAACTATTCTAAAATTTGATGAAAATGGAAAAATTGGATTAAATAAATCAAGACCTGAAAATGATGTTGATATTGAAGGAACACTAGGTATTCAATCAAGAGTTGGTTCATATTTATCGGGAATTGCTGAGGGAGATGGAAATTGGCATGATATTTTAACTGGATTGGATGGACTCAATTCATTTGAAATTAATGCTAGTATAAAGGGTAAGTCAGGCTCTGGGAGATATTGTATTTTAAACGCGGTTGCCTTGTCAACATTTGGAGGTAGGTCCTCAAAATCAAAAATCAGACAAACAACGGCTTATTATGGTTTCTTTTTAAATAAAATTGTCTTGAGATGGGCAGGAGACATTCATAATTATAAATTACAAATACGAACCAGAAGACATTATGGAATAGATCCAAATGATGGAGAACCATTTAAGATTAAATATAATCTAACCAAGCTAATATCATAATTAAAATGAATGAGCCTAAATTTTTGAAAGAAATCAAAAATCCAAAAAAGGTAATTGATTATGAATCACTTTTGAGAGATGGGATTTCTCTAATTCAGAAGTTTTCAGGTAATAAATGGACGGATTATAACTTTCATGATCCCGGTATTACAATCCTAGAACAACTTTGCTATGCATTAACTGATCTAGGTTATAGGTCAAACTTTAAAGTTGAAGACCTATTACTGTTGAATAAAGATAATTTTGATATTAAAAACAGTAATTTATTATTTCCATTAAATGAAATTCTTCCAACTTCTCCACTGACAATTAATGATTTTAGAAAATTTATTATAGAAAGAGTTGAAAATATAAAAAATGTGTGGATTGAACAGATTAATGATAATTCATTGGGTTTAAACGGACTATTAAGTGTTTCCATTCAATGTAGCGAAGATATAACTGATGAAGAGACAACTCATACAAGGGATAAGGTTCATGAATTGTTGATGCATAACAGATTGATTTCTACTGATTTTGAAAATATTAGAATTTTAAAAAAGGAAAAAATTGAAATATCTGCTATAATTAAATTAGATCCTTTTTCATTAGGAGAATCTGTATTAGCAGAGATTTATTATAAAGTTGATAAATTATTAAATCCAGAAATTATTTTTTATGATTATGATCAGATGATCGAGTTAGGTTATACAGAGATTGAAATTTTTTCTGGAGTTGAAACTAAACTTGGATTTATTGATTCAAAAAGTCTAACACAGAAAACAAATTCTATATATTTTGGAGAGATCAAAGAGTTGATTGATGGGATCACAGGGGTAAGCGAAATAGAAGAAATTAGAATTTTTAAAAATGGAGTACAAATTTTTGATGACTTAATTACATTTAGTGAAAATTCATATCCTTCCTTAAAAAAAACTATTTTAAATTATAATGAGGAACAAGAGAAAATAGTTTTCCAAAGAAATGATTCAGTATATGGTATTGATTCAGTTATTTTATCTCAATTATATGATTCTTTAACTACCGATTCAAAGTCTACTTATAAGAAAANTAAAAANCAATTTTTAAAAGATNGTANNGCAAGATTNGAAAAAAGTGAAATTGAAAATTATTANTCAATTCAAAATGAACTTCCATCNATNTATGGGTTAAAAAAAAATGAGCTACCAAAAAATGCNAAAAAAAAGAGNNTAGCTCANGTAAAACAATTAAGGGNTTTCTTATANTTTTTTGAGCAATTGATGGCAAATTATTTATCNCAGCTTGCNAATTTGNGAGAATTCTTTTCANTAAATAATAANAATACTTTTTTTAATCAGATACCNNCAGAAATTGCNGATTTNGANCAACTTGCCCCNAANNNAGATTTAAATGAACTCAAAAAGATTTTGGACNTNANTTCTGGAATTCACNAAAANTTAAAAAATAAAAAAAATCAAATTNTAGATCATTTGTTAGCAAGATTTAATGAAGATTTTGATACATCCATATTGTCAAAAGTTGAATCAATGAATGATGACAATTTCAAGGAGGAAAGTATGTTAGATTTAAAAATTAAATATGCTCAAAATATTCTCCAGCTTGGTAAGGAAATTAACAAAGGATTTAATTATTCAAAGCCATATAAAAATAATATTAATATATCTGGTTTAGAAACTAGATTAAAACTATTGTTGGGAGTAAAAAATATTGAAATGAATTCTCTTTGTAAATCTGTTATGGATAGTATAAATAATTCTAATGAGGATGTAAATTGGAGAAAACAAAGTCTCAAAATTAAAGGTGGAATTGAAATTGATATTTTATNACAACCTAAAAATAAATATAAATCTAACGAAGTAAGTTTTTTTTCCGATGACGAAAAATCTTTTAGGTCGCTTTTTCTTTTTGCAACAAAGGANAAGTCATATAAAATTGTCGAGACAATTTCATCTAAAGATTTAAAATTNNGCCTTTTATATAATTCACCTTTGATAAATAAACCTATTAAAATTTATCAGGGAAAAACTCAGGAGCTATGTTTGAATATGATAAATAGATCCATAAATAAATTTAAGAAACTAAACCATTCGAGTGAGGGGATTTATCTTATCGAACATCTATTACTTAGACCCTCTCAAATTATAAATTATAAGAATTTTATATATGATGATGAAAAAAATCTAATGTTTGAAAGTTATGAAACATCCGGCTTTGAAATACAAAAAGATATACGTTCTGATCTACTCATCAATGCTGTAAATAAAAATAATTATTTAATTAAAAAAAATGAAAATTCAACTAAATTTAAAGTTCTACTNAACGATTTATTTGGTAACCCAATCTTAATTTCCAAAAAAGAATTTGGTTCTGAACNAAAAGCTGAAGATTTCATTAATGAGATGACAAAATTTTTTAAGATTAAAAAACAAAACAGAATTCAAACAAGCGAAATCAGCGATCTTAGAATGGATCTTAACAAGGAAAACGAATTCCCATCTTATTTTCAATATTCAAATAAAATAAGTTTAGTTTGTCCAGATTGGCCGGGAAGATTTCAAAACACAGAATTCATTTCATATTTAAAATCAAATATTAAAAAATTTATTCCTCTTCATGTTAATTTTGATTTATTTATTTTAAATATAAATGAAATGTCGATTTTTGAAAAAACTTATTTCAATTGGTTAAACTCAAAGTCTAAGAAAAAATCAAATATTGATAAACTTTCCATTCAAATGATTCAATTAATTAGTAGCTATAAAAAACAAATATGAAATCTAAGTCAATTTTAATTAATCAAATTAATTTTGATATAAATTTTAAATCAAAAAAATCCTTTAACAGTTTTGATGATTATATAGACCAAAAGTCAAATAGAGATATCACTGCGATTATCGAAAAGTGCTTAATTAAAAATGGAATAGAAGAAAACTTTTATATAGATAAATTAGAAATTGATCTAAAAAAATTCAATTTAAAAAATTTTTTAAGAAAATTTGAAACTGAATTTAATAGGGTTTTAATTGAGTACAAGAAAACAAATCTGATTAATAATTTAGAAGACCCAAATAAATTTTTTCTTGATAATGGATATTATCCATGGTGGTATCAAAAGAATAAAGTTCCAGAAAATATTTTATATGGCTCATTATCTGATAATAGATCTCAAAAAAAAAGATTTCTTAGATTTATTAATCAAAAAACTACAAAAGATTTTAATAATTATTTAAAAAAAACTCTTTCCAAAGATTATTCTATTTTCAATGATTTTTATTTTTTGATCAATACTGTTTTATCTGATCAAGTATATAATTTTAAAAAGATTTCAAAAAAATCTTTTTTATCAAAATACTCACCCTTTTTTGAAAATAAATTTGAAAAAAGTAAAATAAAAAAGTTATTGATCGGGGTTTCTGATGATTTTGGTATCCCATTTGTAGACATTGTCAATTCGATTTACAACGTTATATCATATAATCAAATTGAACACTCATTATCTTCAAAAATTTTTAATAAAGCAAATATTAAAGACCTAATCCTTCCTTTATTAAAAAATTCTAAAAATGAAAAAAACAATTTAGAATTTTTGAAATACGATGAAATCTATAAAAATAATTTTTTTTATGATTTTAAATCCGATGTTGCTAAAAGCTCTTTTTTTAGTCTGATTGAGATTGACCAAGCATTCAAACAAAAAAAACTTTCACGATTAGAACTCTACCAACTATCAGAACTCACCGAAAAAAAAGAGTTTTTATTGCATTTTTTAAAAGATAGATTTTTGCCGAATGAAATAAATATTATATATGATTTCAGACAATTAATAAATAAATCTCTGTCATTCATATCGTTAGATAAGTTTTCAGTATCAGAGGATAAGTTAAAAACCAATTCTCATGTTTTTTTTGACCATATTTTGAATTTAAAACATAAAAAAAATTTAGATTTTCTCATAAATACTTTTTTAAAAAAAATTTCAGTTTATAAAAAAATCTCATATCAAGTCCTAATGGAGAATTTCATGCTTGAGATTAATTATAAATTATTAAGTACAGATCTTTATAAAATTTTGCATGCAATATTTACTAGAGAAGTAATTGAAGTAAATTTAGATTCTAAGAAGTTAGAAGTATTTGATTATAAAAATGATAAAACAAGAAAGTTTCTATTTGAATTTGACTCAAAACTCAAAGAGGAAAAGCTTCAAATTAAAAAATATGAAAAAATTGAAAATCAATTTCTGGAATTAATATTTTCGATTTATAATTCTTTTAGGATTGAAAACAGATTTAAAAAGTTTTTTAAAAGTGATGAAGATGTTTTGATTTTTATTGAGAAGCAATTTATTCATTTTAATAAATTAACTGACCATAAAACGTTAATAAACATACTCAATATTTTATCTGAAACAATAAAAATTAATATTGATTTGATTTTGGTAAAATCGCTTGAGATTATGTCAAAGAAAACTAATCAAACCAATTTAGAGTTAGATGCAATTGAGCATATAATATATCAAATTTTTTATTCAAAAAAGACTGTATCCCATGATATTTATATGGGATTAATAAATAATAAATTATTAGAAAGAGTAATAACGGTTATATCGAATAAATCAGATTTAGATATTAACAGTTTCAAAAAACTATTTTTTTCATCCCATTTGATTGATAATTTAAATGATAAATCTTTTAAAAAATTAACATTATTAATTGATCAAGATTTTAGGGATGATTTTATATTAACTTTAAAAAAATTGACAAACTTTTTTTCTAATGAAAATAAAGTTCTTTTCGAAAGAAAACTAAGATACTTTACAATCAAGATTTTACAAGAAAAAAAACAAAAGCTTTCAAAAAATTTCTTTATTTTTCAAATAATCAAGTATCTTTTTCCCGAGGTCAGAACAAAAATAAACTCTAAAATTGACTTTTCTTTTTTCGACAATATTTCAAGAGCAATATCACGAAAAGATTCTCAATATTCAAAAGATCTAATGCAAGAGAGTGAAAATAAATTAGATTATGATAGGGAAATAATTGACATATCAAATCTAGCATTCAAAGACATTCAAAATGATGTACTAAAGTTTGAAAAGAACTTTAAGTATTTAGAAAAAATAATAAANAAATTCAGTATATCGCTCGAAAAGATTAGAGATCAAAATTTGTTCAGCCAGATAGATCTTCCAAACATAGATNACCTNAATAAGAACTTGANTTTATTTGTTAAAACTATTTTTCAAAATAAATCATACGATCGGGTATTTATTGATACCATTGAAACGGTAACAGCTAACTTAAGTTTATTTTCTAAAAAAATTCTCAAAGAGAAATTATTCAATCAAAAGTCCTATTCCAAGTTTAAGGGTATAATTGGTGANATTAGTTTGTCACTAAAAAAAATCATAAGTGAAAAATCATTTGATCATAAGGCGATAAGTAAGTTTAGGGAAATTGTCGGTAATTTGAATTTATTAATAAAAAAAATTTTANATGATAAATCACTAGATCAAAAAGACTTTTTTGATGCAGAAGATGTAAAAAGAGATTTAACTTCATTCCTGAAAGAAAATTTGAATGAAAATTTATTTAATGAAACTGATTTTAATGATATTACAAATATTAATTATTCAATAGATTTATTACTTAAAGACAATCAGAAAGAAATAATATTCAATGAAAATAATTTCGAATTTCTATTAAACTTAAAAAATGAGATAAATATTCCAAAAGAATTAATATATGATGATAAGTATACCTTCAGGAATATTAAACAAATTATTAAAGATGAAGTTTCATTATTAAAATTTTTAGAAGTCAACATATATGATAGGGATTTAATTTCTTCACTTGTAAAAATTTCTTTGTCTGATGAATTCAAAGACAAGTTTAATGTTTTATTTGAAAGGCTAAAAAAATTTATTTCAATTTTTGAGGAATCAATTTTGAATATTAATCAAAATTTTAATTTTGGAAATTTAAATNTNGATGGGTTTAAAACAATTTTGAGGTCTTATTTGATAAGGATACTTACTACTAATNAAATAAATAAAATTAACTTTTCTGATATTTCAATTGGATTTTTATATCATTTATNTAAATCATCAAAATTAAATTTAAAAAATTTAAAAAGTATTGAAAATAAAAATCTTTCAAAAGTATTAACAATTGACCCCAAAAAATCTGACCNAGATAAAGAAGAAATCATTAAACAAATATCAGCATCAATAAAGTTATTTTTAGAAAAAAATAGTTTCATTGGTANCACCTTTTCGCAAAAAGAAAAAATTTATTACAACGATCTTGCTTTTAGTATTATAGCTGATAATAAACTTCCCTTTTGGAGAAGAGGTGAAAATTTTAATATTCGTGATGCTTATAAAATTTTTGAAAATGCTATTCTGAAAAAAAGGATNCTTGATCTNAGCTCACTTTTAGTTAACGATAAACTTCTTATCAATCTTTTGAATTATGCAANGGAGAAGAGTGATGTTTTTAAAACAAAATTTATTGAATCAATTATGGATTCATTCAGGTTAATTAAAAGAAAAAAAATTTATAATTTATTCANAGAGTTAAATGAAGTAAAAAAATTTGATAGTTTTTTTAAGAAATTCAATTTTAAGNTTACTCAAAACCAAAACAAATTATCAAGATTAATTTTACCTGGTAAGTATGAAATACTTGCATACTATATAGAGTTTGGTTCTATCCAGACCATGCAAAAAAATATAGGTAAAAAAGAATTGTANNGTAATCTNATATTCCTAATAAAAAAAGACAAACTAAAAATTAGGAAGTTGATTTATGATTCATCAAATAATAAATCCAAAATATCATCCATATTATCAATATTCCCCAAAAGCAAGAAAGATAAATTTTTCGATATAATTGATCCAAAACTAAATGAAAGGATAACTTTATTTTCAGAAATAATTTTCAAAATATATAAAAAGACTTTTCTGGATGTTTTAGAATTAAAAAATACTGAAGAGCTATGTATTTATATTTCATTTTTGTGGTCAAAGTCAAGCTTTATAATTTATGATGTTGATGAATTTATTCTTGATCTTTTGAAAAAATTTATGATAAACTATCAAATTGAAAAAGAGGAGTTTTTCGATAAAATTAAAAAATCAAAAATTAAAGTATTAAAACTTAATGAAAGTTTAATAGAGAATATATACTTGAAAAGCATTTTAATTGAAAAAAATCAAATTAAAAATGAAAATACCGAGGTAAATATTGATCCGAAAACCATCAAAGACGAAAGTCCAGTTAAAGTTGATAGTTCTCAATATATAAATATTAATAATTCAGGATTAGTTTTATTATGGCCTTTTCTATATAGTTTGTTCGAAAAGTTGGGATATATAGAAAATAAAAAGTTTAAAAGTGAAGATTTAAGACAAAAGAGTATATTGTTGACTCATTATTTAGTTTTTAAAAATATAGATTTCAAAGAGGAAGAACTAATTTTAAATAAAATAATGCTTGGGGTTGAAATAAGTTATGAAATTGATGTGTCTAAAAAATTATCCGATATTGAATTAGAAATGTGTGACTCTTTGATTGAGGGAGTAATTAAAAATTGGGATAAAATGGCTAATACCTCTCCACAAACATTTAGAGAAACTTTTCTGGTAAGAAACGGTGTTCTTAACAAAAAAGATAGTTCGAACTATTCTCTATATGTAGAAAAAAAACCATATGATATCATTCTTACTACTATACCATGGAATATAAAGAGAATTCAAACTTTATTTATGGATAATGTTATTAACGTTGAATGGCAAAAATAAAATGAGTAAAAAAATAAAGGATAATGCTTTTACAATCCAGAATGAAATAAACTGGCTCATAACCCTTATTGATAATAGATTAAAAAGTTTTTTTGAAAATACAGAGTTTGATTATATATCCCCGCCTAATATTGAAAATGATTCCAGTAATTATGCCAACTTTTTAAAAGAAAACCAATTTTCTGATATGGAGAGAGTAATTCTTATTTCTACAATCTCATCCTATTTTCAGGTTCAAATTTTTGATAAATTTCTAATCAAGAATAAAGTTTTGGACCAACCTTTCACTGAATTTGGGGGAAAGGTTGTTAGCAATAGAAACTTATTTATTCCTACTTTAGAAACCATTTCTTTTATTTTCCACAATAATAGTATTCAGGGTAAAATTCATATTCAAACTTTTTTCGAGGACGATCACATATTTAAGAAAAAAAATATACTTTACATAAATTATGATGATTCATTTGATTCATTTTTATTTTCAACCTTATCATTGAGTGCTGAGTTTATTCAGTTTATCAGTTTGGGAAAAAAATACAGACCAACCTATAGTTCAAATTTTCCTGCCAATATTTTAAGCACTGCTCTAGATTGGGAAGATTTAATTTTAGATAAAAATATAATTGATGAATTAAAAACAATAAATACATGGGTTGAACACAGTGTTGAAATTAAAAATGATATTAGTTTATTAAAAAAAATAAATAGTGGTTACAAAGCACTTTTTTATGGTCCTCCAGGAACAGGAAAAACATTGACTGCTTCATTGTTGGGTAAAATGAATGGTCTAGATGTATACCGAGTTGATTTATCTCAAATAGTATCAAAGTATATTGGTGAAACCGAAAAGAACTTATCCAGGATTTTTGACATCGCTGAAAATAAAAATTGGATACTTTTTTTTGATGAAGCTGAATCATTGTTTTCAAAAAGNACCTCNGTTGGAGACTCAAAAGATAAATTTGCCAATCAACAAACAGCTTATTTACTTCAGCGTGTTGAAAATTATAATGGATTAATAATCTTNGCAACCAATTTGAANCCGAACATTGACGANGCATTTTCAAGAAGACTNCAATCTGTNATTTATTATAAACTNCCNAATAAATCNCAAAGGCTTAAAC
Organism: Flavobacteriaceae bacterium; assembly: GCA_002713495.1. Taxonomy (GTDB): domain Bacteria; phylum Bacteroidota; class Bacteroidia; order Flavobacteriales; family Flavobacteriaceae; genus Marivariicella. The sequence goes on along the minus strand of PATA01000014.1, from coordinate 79,329 downwards.
TATGGATGAATGCNNTNGACTCTATTTCNAATTTGACTAAAAACGATTTNAATGANATTTCTACAAATTATGAATTAAGTGGTGGGTCAATTAAAAATNTAATTCAGCATGCNTGGCTTTTATCAAAGCAAAAAAATACTGAGATTACTNTAAATCATATAAGATTGGGAATAAAANGGGAATTAAATAAAGAGGGAAAAGTNTTTGAAATAGATTAATTTANAAATCAAAAATTAATCTAATTAANAGGTTTCTAGGATTTTGTGGNATATATGGNCTATTTTCTGCGCCTGCTGTGTTATTATACCANCTAGNNTAATCTGATTTTCCACTTGCTAAANTNTANTGATTTCTGCTATCAGGAACATCAAAAAATGCTCTTGCTTTTCTTATTCCAGGGTGGTAATATAANNTATNTAAAATATTATTCAAAGAAAGACTTAAATAGATATTTGGTATTTTTTTATGTCTTAATATTANGTTCGAGTTTAAAATAAAATAAGATGGAATTTCTCNACTNTAATTTAGTCCATAATTTCCNTCTACTGTAGTATCTTCTCCAACAGGTCTNGATGAAACNAAGTTNCCACGTAAATTAATACTGGCGTTGAATTTTTTTAGATTTAAAAAACTAGTAACCCCAAAGTTAAGCCTGTATTGNGAAATATCAGCAAGTGTTATTTCATTTCCATCTGAGTCAANAGTTTTAGGTGAGGTGTAATTTCCATTTAAATTAAATCTTAATTTTTTGGACNTNGAGTTTAATTTTAAGCTAAACATCCCACCNGAAATATCGTANTGGTCAACATTAGTATGNCTGGAGTAGTTACCANCAGANNCTAATTTTATAGCATCAAAAACNGAATAATTAAAAANTCCTAAATTCCAANTAAATGTTTTGTTTTTTGATTCTCCTAANATTGATAAATCTAAATAATTGATTCCTTCAGGTTGTAATTGCGGATTTGTGACCCTTATACCTGCAGTGCTATACCNAGCCCATAATGTCGGTTGCTGAAATCCACGAGAGTAATTTGCNTTGATAACTAGATATTTATTGTTAGTATAGACAAGGCCAAATCTTGGTAAAAAAACCTCGTAGCCTTTAGTTGCNCTATTTCTTTGTTTTTGTTTATCGAATCTAATNCCNGANTTTANAATAAAATTATTTCCNATTTTATAGCTACCCTGAATAAAAACCCCAAGATCAATCAGAGAATAAAGATTNCTNCCTGGATTATGAATTGCGTTAGAGGTAATACTTCCGCCAGCTGTGCCATACTCTTGNGCATAACTTTGATCTATTTGATTGTCAAGAAAGTCACTACCTCTCCAGTTTGAATCATANAAAACNAGATAATCTCCTTGTGATGAGGTTAGTCTGTAATCAACTCCNGACATGAATTTAAATTTTTCAGTATCATAATANATTCTTCCCTCAAAACGTCCTTGNGTTGCTTGATAGAAATAATATCTGTTTAACCAACCATGAAATTTTTCACTTGTTGGANCTGAACTCANAAATGTTGCAGGTATTGTCTGAGGAATTATATTGTCTCCAATTTGGTATACAGGATATCTATTCTGAATAGAGTCATATTGAATTAAATCTATTAGTGTCAGGTTTCCACCTGGGTTTCCAAATGGTTTAAANAAGACACGAACGGTCTCTCTTCCNAGGCTATGATTTTTAAATGATGATTGAACAGACACACTAACTTTTTCGCTAAGTTTATTGTCATATTTTAAAAATAAAGTTTTGTTTTGAGGAGCCCAGTTAGCTCCATTTTTTGATGGTGCATTTTCCATATCGTTATACCATCCACCCCATCCCTCAACATTTTTCCAAAACCTGTAACCAACTATAATATTTCTGAAAGAGAGTTTTGCTTCAAGAAAATAATCTCTTGATGCATTTGAAGGAGTCATTGGATTTCCGTTTATACTTCCCTGATAAGCATCTTTATCATATTGAAGAGCTAATTTTTTTCCCTCATCACTTAGTTGTATTGTTCCTCCAACTATATCATAAAGATTTTGATATCCAGAATAGTTATTAATAAATGATGCTATCGAAGTTGAACTTGAATTTATATATGTAGTCAGATGATCATATTCTAGTTTATCAAGATCAGCTGTATTAAAATCTAAAAATGGAACATTTGTTAAATCATTTTCATCAGATTCAAAAAGTCTAGCCGTTATTTGATAATTAAAATTTTTATTATCCTCACTAGGGTTTAACTTTTTTAAAAAATTAGTAAAAGTTAAGTCAATGTTTTTTGTATTAAAGGACCCAGAAGATATGTTACCTCGAATTCTACCGTTGTCTTTCCCAAATTTACTACTAAAATAATTTCTAGATTTTTCATCTGGTTTGTATGTAATTATGTTTATGGCACCCACAAAAGCTCTTGGACCATATATCGTTGATGCAGGACCATAAACAACTTCAATTGCCTTAATGTTTGAAATTGGATATTGTCTGGAAATATAAGCCCAGTTTAGATATACATCATTTTCTTCAACACCATCAATCATAAGCAGTGTTCTTTCATTACTGTCAGCTCTAAGACCAAGTTGATAAACATTGCTATATAAAAGACTTTTTGACATTGAAATATCAAAACCTGGTAGGTTATTTAATATTTCAGTAATGTCATTATAACCTGCAGCTTGAATTTCATCTGATGTTATAAGTTCAACAATTGCAGGAGCTGTTTTTATATCTTCAGGTCTCTTTGACAGTGAAGAGACTCTAATTTGCAGGTTTTCATCTCTAACCTCCTCAAAGATTTTTTCAAAAATTATATTCTCGGTTAGTGGATCATAATCTTGGTTGGATAAAACAATATCAGTAATTAATTTTTTTGCAATTAAAAGTGAATCCTCGGCAATTGCAGTAAGACTCAAAATTTCTAGTGAAAGATTTTTTTCTGAGCCTTTAAAAGTATTTTTTAGGCAGCAATTAATATTTTTTTTTACAGTTTCAAATTGTCCAATTCTATATAACTCCAATAATTCAGAATTATTACAATTGCAATCCTTAGATTGAGAATATGCTATTGAATTTATCAGAAAGGTAAGCCATAAAACATTTTTTTTGAAATTCATTTAAAAAAATTAACTTTATAAAATTCAAATGCGAGTTCAATATAATTATTATTTAATTTTTTTAATAACTAAAGAACAACTAAAATAAATTCTAATGCCAAAGTGTTTAATTCATGGAGGAAAAATTCAATGTACTATGGGAGACGGTGGTGCAAAACCAATAACTGTTTTACCTATGAATATGGCTACAAAATCTACTTCTCAGCCAATAGCAAATATCATGGATTTTAAACCTTTGTTAAATATTCCCTCTTTTGGTAAGTGTATGTCAATCATGAATCCAGTAGTCGCAGCGGCAACGGCAAAAAATCTTGGTGTTCTTCAACCAATGCCTTGTATTCCTATGACAACACCTTGGACCGGTGGCTCTGTTAAAGCAAAGCTTAAATTTATGCCAATTGTTACTAAAAATAGTATGTGTACTTGTGTTTGGGGAGGTCAAATTTCGGTTCAAGATCCTGGTCAAACTGATATTGATGTTAGTTAAATTCTAACAAATTTTATCAAATGACTTTTAAAAAACAATTAAAAATTATAAATTGAAAAAAATTTAAAAATGAAAAAATTAATACTACCATTTCTTTTAGTTTTATTATTGACTTATGGCTGTTCTGATCAACCAAAACAAGAATCTTCCAATGACAATCAACTCCCTATTGAAGGTGTATGGAAAAGACTTGGAACCATCCAAATTGTTAACGGTATTCATGTGGATACTCTGTTAACTAAAGACTCAAATGACACTTTATTTGCTCAAACAAAAATATTAGAATACGGTCACTCAATTTTCGTTATAAATACACCTGCACCAGAGAATTTAGCTTGGAAAGGAGGCTTGGGTGGTTTTGGAAAATACGAAATGAAAGAAAATAACATACTTACTGAAATGATGCAATCAGGAACAGGTTGGTTTGCAGGAAGTGTAGATTATTATAAAGATTCACTCGGTGTAGAGGCCAGAAATTTTGACTTATTGGTTGACGTTCGAGATAATACATACACCCAAAGCACTGTTACAGCCCCTGATGGAATGGGTAAACAAATGGTAGTTAATGATTTTCACGAATATTGGGAGAGAATGCCCGATGCAGCAGAAGAATCAAAGCTTGATGGTTTATGGAAAAGAGTATATGAAATATCTTACGTAAACGGTATTGCAGTTGACACAGTTTCCGTCCCTGATGATGCTGTTTTGGATGTCAAAGTTCTGACTAAGGGGCATTTTATTTATTCTGTTGATCAAACTGGAATATATGAATTTGATCAGCCTGAATATGGTGGCCTTGGAGCGTATGGAAAGTNTACATATTCAAATGGCAACCTAGCTGAATACACTGAATTTGTTTCTGGTAATAGTTTTTTCCCTGAAAGGATAAGAGAACCTTACAGTGAAGATGGTGTAGCCTATCATTCAGTAGAATTTTATAACGATGACATGTTCCTTCAGATTGCTAAAGACACTCTAGATCAGCTAAACGTTGGAAGAGGGTTGGTATATGAAAGAATCAAAAACTAAATATTATGAATAAAAAAATTTTATTACTTACTCTGTCTCTATTAGCTATTGTTTTTTCATGTGGAGAAAATGCAAAAGCTTCTTCCAAAGAGTCTGCTTTTAAAAAGTCAACATCTAAGGAGGATTATTTAAATTCATACAGCAGATCAAACAATAAGGCAATGGAAGCTAATTTCAATTCCTATGCCGATGTTAATTCCAAAGGATCATCATCTGTTGAAAACAAAAAAACTACTCTTAAAAAAAACAAGAAATTTAACAAAAAGTTTAAAGGAAATAATATGAATCAGGCGAGTATGTCTGCCTATACAATAAACTAGTTTTTCTTAATTATAAGAACTGTAACATCATCTTGNGGTATTCCTCCCTTTAACCACTTGTCTAAAGAATTAAATAGTTTTTTCTTTATTTCCTCTGCACTGAACTCATTNGAAGTTTTTAGAATGGAGTTGATACGTTGATAGTCGTATAATTCTTTATTCTCATTTTCAGCTTCGGGAAGTCCGTCTGATACAACCATGATTGTATCGCCAGTAGACATTTTCAAGCTTTGTTTTGTNTAGGACTCGTTTTTTAATCCCCCAAGTGGTAAACCCTCTAATAATATTTCCTGGCAAGTGCCTTTTTTCNTGTTATAGTAAAAAAATGGAGGCATTGCTGCTGCACTATATTCAATTTTTTCTTTGGTTAGTTTCAGAACACTTAAACTCATTCTTAATCGACCNAAATCTATTTTTTTTACAATATTATTTAGCTTTTCCAAAATAACATTTACAGATAAAATTGGAAGACCATTCAATCCGGATTTAATAATTGAAACCATCATTCCAGCTGCTGTTCCNTGACCTGTTGCATCNCCACATACAGCGAATAACTCATTCTTATTAGATTGGAAAAAATCATAATAATCTCCGCCTACTTCTGTTGATGTGATCAATCCAGCGGCTATNTCATACCCTGCAAACTNTGGGATTATNTTTGGGAGCATACTTTCTTGGATTTTTTTCGCTTCCTCCAAATCAGAAATTCTTCTATTGTTTTCTGCTTGTATTCTGGATCGATTTGCCTGGTATCTTCCAAAAAATAAAATTAGAATTACAGCNATAGCTGCATATATAATATAGGATAATATTGTTCGNTACCATGGGGTTCTAATATCAAAATAGAACTCAGAAATTTCACTAATTATCCCTTCTGCATTTANTGATTGTAACTGAAAGCTGTACTCTCCTTCAAATAGATTTGTAAATACACTTTCATTTGACGATGTCCATTCGCTCCAATCCTCATTAAGACCTATNAGCCTATACCTAAATTTATTTTTATTAAACTTATCAAAGTTAGGATACGAAAATCTAAAGCGAACATTTCTACTTTCATTAAAAGAAAAACTATTAAAGTTTTTAAATATTTGTTTNCCATCTACAATCACATTATCAATTATGGGTAGGGGGTTTATTCTTTTTTCATTCATATATTTTTCAGGATNATACTGAATTATTTTTGAATCGATAGAACCTAGCCAAATTTTTTCCCCTTGNGAAGTATTTTCTATGAAAAATGAACCGGAAAGCTCGTCTTTATCAATTAATCCATAGGAATGTGTTTTAATTATTTTAAATCCATTTTCNTTTGAAAATGCTGTCTCAACAATTCCGTTTTGAGTTAAAAACCAGTTATGTCCTGTTTTAGAACTAACTATAGTCAAAGGTNTTCTTCCGGTTATTATTTCTAACCAAACAAATTCTATNATATCTTGATTAAAAATTGATTCAAAATTTTGATTNAANGGAAAAAGTTCAAAGTTTTGATCAAAACCAAAAATCTCAAGATCATCATTAAAAATTATATATTCATTTTCAGTTGGTAAAATATATAAATAAAATGGTTCAAGGGATATTTCATTTAGTTCACTATTTATTAAATTNTTATCATAATTATTNTTTGAAATGATCTCTTTTATTTTTTGGTATAAAGAGTCTTTTTTCATTAAAATTCCCGAATGAATCATAACTTATAATAAATGATCCCTCATCTCCTGAGGTTTCTACATATAATATTCCTGGGCTGAGTTCTCTAAATCCTATAACACCTAGATCACCTCTAACTCTTCTTTTGTATTTTAATGAAAAATTATTTTTTAATTTTTCATAAAACAANAGNCCCTGAGTTGGATCAGATACAATCAATAAATTCTTATNAAGTAAACTTTGACTTGGACATTGATATGATCCTAAGTTAGAAATTGTCTTGGTTTGGAAATTAGAGTTTATCTCAATCATTTTTTTTGAATTAATNGCTACAATTGAGTTATTAAATTCAATAAAGTTCTTTGGAAGATCATTGAATTTTAAGTTATTTACTTTAAANTCTANGGATTTATCTTTGTTTGAATCTATAAAGTAAAGGTCTTCAGTAGTATTAAAAAATAATTGATTATTTATTTTATTAATTTTTCTGACTAAACCTTTAATGCCATCATCTTTATCATAAACTGAATAAGCGCTGTTTGCATTTATTTTTGCTGCAGACAATAAGTTTGTCAAATAAATATCATCCTGAGAATCAATGAATATNCTGGTTATTGTATTTGATAGAAGACCATCTTTTTGATCAATTTGTCTAATTATACTCAAATTTTTGTCAACCAATAATATTCCTGAATCAAAAGAAATGATAGGAATATTTTCGTTTGAAAGTTTTGACTGTCTTGAAACATTATAAATTTTATTATCTATTAACCACTTACTCAATTCTCTGAAATCACCATTAATTATAGCTCCATCTTTCTTTAAAATATTTATTTCCGTAGAGCTACTTAATATTGCAATATCNTCTTCATTTATTTCAATCATTGACTCAACTCTATTTGTTGAGTATAATTCAGAACCCTNAANAAATTGAAATTCATTATCAATCAATTCATATAAGCCTTTACCCCATACTTTGGTAAAAATTCTTTCGTTAACTCCAATTAAAGTTTGTATTTCTCCTTCACTTTTATTTTTTGAATTTTTATTAAAAACCCAATTTTTATCAAATTCATTCCCATTCCATCTAATAATTGATTCTCTTGTATATAAATAAACTTCACTTTTATTGCTCAAACCTCCCCAATAAAATTGATTGTATGGATTAATTGAATCAGGTAATTTATTCATCAATGATGAATATTCTGAGTTTCCGTAGGCATTGTCAAAAATGCGGCCAAAAAATCCTCCTCCTGCAACATAAACTTGTCCTTTTTCATCTTCAATAATTGTTCTGGTAAATGAGGGATTAATTTGATTTNCAATTTCACCTTTTATTTCAATACTTTTTAGGTTTTGGCCATCAAATTCTGAAATACCCTCATAAGTTCCAATTAATANTTTATTGTTTGAAGAAGACCTAAGTATAGACCAAACTGATTTGGGTCTGTTTAAAAATTGGTTATCAAAGTTTTCAATTGGAAGCTTACCCCCANACTNNAAAGAACTTTCTGTTTCTGTTTGAGTAAAAAGGTTTGANGAATTAAAAATTAATANTATTAGAAATAAAATTTGTAAACGCATNATTTTTAAATTATAACAAAATAAATATAATTATGATTTCAACAAAAAAAAATAAACCCATCTTNAAGATGGGTTTATTTAGTAATCAAAAGCAAAGAATGAAAAACCTGCTTTGAACGACNTTTANAAAGAAGGATACCCTACGAAAAATANCTTCTCACNTCGGAATGATAGANTGNGAATCATANCAATTCATGAGATATACAGGCATAAATATCAATACCCTATAATTTTAGTTTTTATTAAGATTTTCTTAACTAAAAATTNTCATAAGTATTATTTAGAAGCTCTTCATAGGGAATTCCACTTGACATAGATCGAGANAATAGAATTCCATAAATAGAGTTCTTCGGNTCTATCCAAAAGAATGTATTCTGAAGACCAGACCANCCAAAGATTCCTGTTGGNGCTTTCAAGTTCATCTTGTTAGGGTNTTCTAAAACATAGACTGAAAGACCTTTGTAAAAGCCTAAAAAGTATCTTTCTCCCCAATACTCCTCAGGATAACCTTCGGAAAATTTACTAGTCATAAGCTTTATGCTTTGAGGATTTAAAATTTGTTTTCCGTTAAAATTCCCATTGTTTACAAGCATNTTACAAAAATTAGAAAAATCTCCACTTGTTGTCAGAATACCCTCAGCTCCTAATGGGGTCTGACTATCTTTGTTATAGGTCATCATNTTTCCAATTCTAGTTATTCCATCTTCATTAAAACCCTCNATAATTTCCCCGCTTACATAAAGAGGTTGCAATAGTTTTTTTGTTTTTTTATCTAAATAAAATCCTGATTTATACATTTCAAGGGGGTCGAATAAATATTCTTTTAANAAAACATCAAAAGATTTACCAGAAGCAACNTCTGCGACTCTCCCAAGAATTGATTGGTTTATACCATACAGGTATTTTGTNCCTGGTTCATAATGAAGGGGTTCAGAAGAAATAATCTCCATTAACTCTTCTAAATTNTCNGCTCTCAATGCATCAACATAAAAATTCTCAGGAGTTGCAAAGCCAGAACGATGAGACATCAAATGAATAATCTTCATTTCATTTTTACATTTATAAATTCTAGAATCNTTTCTTCCATAACCATCAATTTTTGGATCATTTGGGTCAAGAAACATGCAGTCTANATTTGAGAANGAGGGNATATATTTTGAAACGGGATCATTTAANTTNATTAACCCTTTTTCAATTAATTGCAAAATTCCAATNGTAGTAACAACTTTNGACATTGACCATATAGGAAATAATGTCTCAGACGTTATTTCTTTATCTCCATTTTTAAATGAGTTTTGAGTATTNTCNTANACTATTTTATTTCCTTTAAAAACAATTAAGTGATTACTTGCTGTTATTTTTTCATCAATTAATTTTTCTTGAAANTCAATAAGATTTTTAAANTCAGCTGAATTTTGNGCAAAANCANCTNTATTAAANAGNATACATATTATNAATATTTTGAAAAATCTCATCCTTTTTTTAANANANAAAACATGGGCTTTTTANACTAATAATTATAATTTTCNACATCTGCTCTTAAACTTTTAAATGCATTTGTAATGTGGGCTTCAACTGTTTTAACAGANATTTTTAGTTTTTCTGATATTTCAATATTGGTATAACCCTGTTTTTTACTTANAATAAATATTTCTTGACATCTTTTTGGAAGTTTTTTGATACAATCATTTACAATTGCAAGCATTTTATCAAACTCAGAATCATTTGTTTCATCGATCATCTGGTTTANGAACCTTATGTATTCNTCATGAATTTTAAGAAGAGATTTATTTTTATGGTAAGTNTTAATGAATTGATTATANACAGACCTATACAAAAACCCTTGAATGGAAAACTCAGGATCTAATCTTTTNCTGTATTCAAATGTCTTTACAAATACANTTTGGACAATATCTTTAGCAAGGGAGTAGTCACCTGANANGCTTANAGCATATGCAAATAGCCTTCTGTTATAGGTATTNATAAGNTCTGTAAAAGCTGCNTCNTCACCTTTTTTTAANAANANAATAANTTTTTTNGANTCNGANNCCATATNATNNTCGAAAATAGTAATATTTCTTTATTATTTAGGGGTTTAATCACTCAAAATTGTAATTAACTAGTATGACTACAGAAGCAAAAAAAAANTTTGAAAAACTTTCAATTGCATTTTTAAATCAGAATGCGAGTNTAGAGGATTTAAAGTTGCTAATTAAAAGTTTAGAATCAATTAAAAATATTCAGCTTTTTAAGCTATATATTAAAATAAATTATTACTCGGTATACGCAATGAATGAACTTGAAAAAAATGACATTATAGATGTAATTAAGGAAAGAATAAGTAAGGAAAATAGAAAAGTTAAAATATTCAATATNTTCAGAAAAACNCTTAAGTATGCTGCCTTATTTATCATTGCTTTTGGATTAGGATACTTTTCTTTTATCAACGANCTAGGTTACGGCGTTGAAGTTAAAAAAATCGTTCCTAAGGCTGATGATATTGTCCTTACTAATGAAAAAGGAGAAGAAATTGTCATAAAAAAAGATGAATATAAAAATAAATCTTTGGTAACAATAGATTCAAAAAATAAAGTTGTGCAAAAATCCAATGAATTGATTTATGATGCAAACTCTCAAATAGAAGAGCTCGTATTTCATTCTTTAAGGGTTCCTTATGGTAAAAGATTTGATATATATTTATCTGATGGAACTAAAGTTTATCTTAATTCTGGAAGTTCACTAAGATATCCGGTAAATTTTTTAAAAGATAAACCAAGAGAAGTTTTTCTTGACGGAGAGGCGTTTTTTGATGTAACTGATAGTAAAACAGATATTTTTACTGTTAATTCTGATGGAATTAGTGTAGAAGTTTACGGTACTAAATTTAATGTAAGAAACTATCCAGAGGATTATCTTTCAGATGTAGTTCTTGTCAAAGGATCCGTTGGAATAACTAATAATCAATCAGATAAAATTATAAAACTTTCTCCTGGCTTTAAAGGATCTGTTAACAAAGAAAACTTTATAGTTGAAACAACTAAAATTAATACTAAACTTTACACATCATGGATTGATGGTGTGGTAATTTTTAGAAATGAAAGCTTTAATCAAATAGTTAAAAAGCTAGAAAGATTATACAATGTTACCATTATTGATAACCATAAAAGTATATCTAAAGAATTATTTAATGCTAATATTGATGTGGAAAATGAAAAAATAGAAGATGTACTGAGTTATTTTAATCAGATATATAACATTGAATATCAAACATTTAAAAACAAGATAATAATTAATTAATGAAAAAATAATTAGTAAAAAAAAGGATTAGTCATTGAAATATAAATTAATCCCTAAATTTGAATAAACCAAGATGAATACAAACAGATAAAAAACAATGTAAAATTATGAAAAACAAACCAATTCAGAGAAATCATTTTAATTATGATACTCTTATAAAAACTGTTAGATTAACAATAGTTTTATTTCTAACGTTCAATTTCTCTATTTTGGCCAACTCTTTTGGTCAAAACAAGATATCACTTGATCTAGAAAATACTAATGTTGTTCAAGTTCTAGATGAGATAGAAGCAAATACTGACTATAAATTTATATATAGTGTGACTGTCTTTGATTTCAACAAAGAACTATCAATATCAGTNAAAGATGAGACTATCAAGGATGTCTTAGATGAGATTTTTGAAAATAAACTTAATTATGAAGTAATTGATAATAAGGTAATCCTTAAAGAAAAAGCTANCATTGCAAATAATGAAGCAGAAGAGGAAGAAGAAATGGTTCAAAGAACCATTACCGGTAACGTAACAGATTCTGATGGTAATCCACTTCCAGGAGCATCAGTAGTTGAAGTTGGNACTGCAAACGGTACATCAACTGATTTTGATGGAAACTACTCTTTAGAACTAGAAAATGANGATGCTACATTGCAATTTTCATTCATTGGCTTTGAGTCTGTTACTGTCGCTGTTGGAGATTCTGACACTGTGAATGCTTCTTTATCGGAGGCTGACTCATCACTTGATGAAGTAGTTGTAACTGGTTATGGTACCCAGCTTCGAAGAAATATTACTGGATCTGTAGCTACTATTGATTCCGAAGTAATTGAAAATAGAGCTTTGACTAGTGCTGGAGCTGCGTTGGCGGGTACAACAGCAGGGGTATTCGTATCTCAGAACTCTGGTGAAGCAGGTCAGGATGAAATTTCAATTCGAGTTAGAGGTGTTGGAACATTGAATAATGCTGCTCCACTTGTCATAATTGATGGTATCGAAGGTGATATCAACCTTGTTAATCCAAATGATATTGAATCAATTTCNGTACTTAAAGANGCNGCATCNGGAGCCATATATGGATCCAGAGCTGCAAATGGTGTNATTGTTGTAAAAACAAAAAGAGGTGCTAGAAATCAAGATGCTGTATTTGCTTATGAAGCAACGTTTGGAACTTCAGAAGCTGTGAAATTACCTGATNTAAATNNTGATNNGGTNTANAATATGAANTTTAAAAACTTAGCAAGAACAAANTTTGGTGGTGAACCAATATACNCTGCNGCTCAGATATCTGAAGCAGGTACCCAGACTACTTGGTGGAAAGACCCTTACAGCGATCTTCTTCAAAAAGCTCCGGTTAATGTTCACAACCTAAGTGTAACTGGTGGTTCAGAAAATGTGAATTATAGAGTTGCTTTGGGGGCATTAGATCAAGAGAGTATTGCTACAGGTGGTAATTACTTTGATCGACACAATTTAAGAATTAACCTTGATGCAAGTCCAACCGACAAAATTGATATCGGAACAACTGTTTCGCTCTCAAGAAGTGTTCAAGAGGGAACTCAACAAGCTTTCAACTCTTCTAACCTTCAGGGACCTCAAGCATTAGGAGTCCAATTACAAAACATACTTGGACCTAAGTATACCGCTGATGGGGGTTATGCAATGGTATCTCCAACATTCGCTGGTTTTAATGTAGGACCAGGTACGGGTAGAAATAACAACATGGGTTATGCAAATGGAGACTATTACAACATAAAACAAACAGTAAATAACATTCTAATCAATGCTTATGTTGCATACTCACCAATTGAAAACCTAACAATAAAAGGAACAGGTGCAGTAAGAAGTAGAAGCACTGGACAAAGTATTTTTAACAAAAAAGTTAGAAACTTTTTCCCTGATGGTTCATCNTANTTNGCTCCTGATTCAGACAGAAACAGAAGTGATGANAATATTGAGTTTTTCACTGAAACCTATTTCTTAACTGCAGACTACAATGTAGAACTTGGAGATGGAAAATTGACTGCTCTTGTTGGATATAGCCAAGAAGAAAATGTAGTTACTAACTTCAGAGCATCAAGAGATGGACATTTAACNGACGGAGTTCAGGTAATAAATGCAGGTTTAACTGGTAACCAACAAGCGTTTGGTGGTGAAACAGGATTTTCTGTTCAATCTTATTTTGCAAGAGTTGATTACAANTACAAAGGAAAATATCTGTTGGAAGCTAATATCAGACGAGACGGAAGTTCCAGGTTTAAAAATGAGAAGTGGGGAGTNTTTCCNTCATTCTCNGCNGGTTGGATAATATCTGAAGAAGATTTCTTAAGTTCNAATGANCTNATTNNCTTCTTNAAANTAAGAGNTTCNTGGGGAGAATTAGGAAATTCAAATATTCCAAANTTNGCATTTGCTAAGTCACTTAGTTTAGATGAAGCTTACAGTTTCGGTGGAGTAATAGCTCCAGGGGTTGGTCAGTCTTCACTTGGTAATGCTAACTTAAGCTGGGAAAAAAGTACTAGTACTAACTTTGGTGTCAACCTAGTTTTAAACAACGGATTAGGAATTGATTTTGATGTATTTAAAAAAGAGGTATCAGATATTCTGTATGATCTCCCTGTAAATGTATTAACTGGATTTACATCTCAATTTTCTAACGCTGCTAGCCTAGACATTAAAGGTTGGGAACTTGCTTTAAATTATTCAAAAGAATTTGGAGAATTGAAAGTTCAAGTTGGAGCAAACATATCCAAAGCAGAAAACCTAGTAACTGATCTTAACCCAGGAATAGATGGAGGGGATAGTGACAGGGTATTTTTAGGCAATGGAGCTATTTTAGGTGAAGGCTACAGACCAGGTGCATATTGGGGATTCCTATCTGATGGGATCTTTAATGATGCCGCTGAACTTGCAGCTGCTCCTGATCACTCGCTAATGGGTTCAGACGTTGGAGATGTTAAATTCATAGACTTAGATGGAGATGGTGATATTGATCTTGACGATAGAACTGATATTGGTGTTGATGTTCCAGAAATTACTTATGGTTTCAATGTTTTTGCTAGCTATCAAAATTTTGATTTAGCAGCTATATTCCAAGGAATTGGTACAACTTCTTTCCAAGGAACTTTTGAATTATTTAAACCAGATGCAGGGGGTTATGCTACAGCTAACCTCTGGGCAGATAACTGGACTGCAGCGAATCCAAATGCTTCATTACCTAGGGTTTGGGCAGGACAAGGGGCAAGTCCTAGTGATGTATACCCTAGTGATTTCTTTGTCTGGGATAGAGCTTATTTGAGATTAAAGAATTTACAAATAGGATATACCTTTGATGCGGATATTCTTCCAATTGATAGTTTGAGAATATTTTTCAATGGAACAAATCTTTGGACATCTACTGATTTCCCATTGATTGATCCTGAAGTTAGAACAGGTGTTGGAGCTAGTGATCTTTATGGTGGCGAGCAATCAGCCCAGGCAGGTAGAGCTCCATATATGTTCCCTCAATTGAAAACACTTTCATTTGGAATTCAGGCTAAATTTTAATAATAGATAAAACAAATACTATTATAAGTAATAGATATAAAAACAACACAAAACACTAGAAATAATAATTTAATTTTAAGTGTTTTTNTAAAGATGACAAAAACAATAAATAAATAAGTTATGAAAATTAAAAATACAACATTAACAGCGGTAATCTTATCCATAATGCTATCTTTTACAGCATGTGAAAAAGATTTCCTAGTTAAATCCGATCCAGGCGCTGCAACCGTGGATGGATTTTTCCAAACTGCAGATGACTTTAAGTTAGGGGTAAATGGTATATACAACTCCCTTACATCTGCTGGATACTTTGTAACCTTTTGGGGAGGTAACTATTTCCATATGAACATGGAATTTGATGTTATTTCTGATAACATGGTTGGACAAGGAGCTGCATGGAAAGGATATAGTGAAGTAGCAAGTGGACTTTTAACTCCGTTTAGTGGCGGAATAACTGAATGGAAATTCAACTACGGTATGGGAGCTATATCTAAGATCAATACTATGTTAGATATTATCCCTAACATTGATTTTGGTGCTGAAGGTTCCGCAATCTGGGAAGCAGAGTTAAAATTCATTAGAGGATTCTTATATGCTGACTTGGCATTTCTATATGGAGGTATGCCTTTAATTACTACAACTATAGATGCTTCTGAAGCAGACGCTATTGGTAGATCTACTCAAGCTGAGACATATGCTCAGGCTATAAGTGATCTTCAATTTGCTGCTGCTAATCTAGGTACTACTCCAAATTCAGGCGAAGTTGGTAGGCCAACAACTATGGCTGCTACTACAGCTATAGCATATGCTTTATTAAATCAGGATGACTATGCTGGAGCTGCTGCAGAGTTTGCTAAAGTAATCGCTCTTGAAGGTGGTCCTGTTGGATTAGTTCCTGCCTCCCAATGGGAATGCTTGAATAGAGGATGTGCCGAGGATAGCGTCGAGATTATTTGGTCTATACAAAATGGACCTCTATCTGAAGGTAGTGGTGACTTTATTCCTATGGGTATTCCAACTCAATCTGGATATAACGGATGGTCAGGTCATAAATTTACTCAGAATATGATAGATGCATTTCCAATGGCTAATGGATTACCAATTACTGATCCAGCATCAGGATACGATCCAGCTGATCCTTACTCGAATAGAGANCCAAGGTTACGTATGACTTTCTTCTTTGAGGGTGATCCTTATGATGGAGGAACAATAGGTGATGCTGAATTTGGTGGTGTTTGTTGTAATGGTGACACAAGATTGATGGCAAATATTGGAATAGCACCTGTTTTTCCTAAAAAATACACCGCAGACCCAGACACTACTCCTGAAGCATTTGCACAAATGAATACTATTGAGTACGGTTCACCCATGGATATCAACATATACAGATATTCTGGAGTTTTATTAGCACATGCTGAAGCTCTTAACGAATCTGGAAATACAGCTGGTGCCTATGCAGGTGTTAATAAAGTTAGAAACAGAGCAGGTTTACCTGATCTAACTCCTGGACTTTCTCAGTCAGCAATGAGAGATGCAATTTTACATGAAAGTAGAATTGAGCACGCTCTTGAAGGTAGAAGGTTTTATGACCTTAAAAGAGCTGGTATATTGATGGAGACAGTAAATTCTAATCAAGGATGGGATTTACACGGTGGAGCAAATTATAAAGCTCACTACGACTTATGGCCTTTACCAGGAAATTTTGTTGATAATAGCCCCGCTATAGAACAAAATCCTGGATACTAAGTATTCTAAATAATTATTTTGAAAAATATTTAAGAATAGGTAAATATTGTTAAATTTAGAAGGTAGGGAATTATTTTCCCTACCTTTTTTCAATTTATAATTGTATGAAAATTTTTAAATCAACTTTTCTTTTTTTCATATCATTTAATTTTGTTCAAGCCCAATTTACTGACGTAACTAAGGAGGCAGGGATAGATAATATTTATGATGTTTATCAAGGTCTTTTTGGTGGAGGAGTAGTTGCTTTTGACTATAATAATGATGGTTTCGAGGATTTATATATCACTGCTGGACAAAGTCAGGATGTTTTGTATAAAAATAATGGAGATGGTACCTTTACAGATGTAATTAAAGAATCCGGACTTTTCAAAGATAGAGTCATTGTTACTACCGGGGTTTCTTCTGCTGATGTTAATAAAGATGGGTATATTGATCTATTAATTACCACAATTGCTTCAGAAGATAACAAGACTAAGAAAAAGAAAACATTGTCCCCTAATTTATTGTTCCTCAATAACGGAGATGGAACTTTTACTGATGTAGGTTCAAAATTTGGACTAACTAAAAATAATTTTTCTACATCATCATCATTTGGAGATATAAATGCAGATGGCTATCCAGATTTATTTATTGGAAATTATTTTAAAAACTTTTATTTCGAGGACAGCCCTTTTGGAACCCATAATATTGCCCTCTTGAACCATTATTCTATCAATGAAGAATATGAAACCGGAGATGATGAACTCTACTTAAATGTTGATGGGAAATATTTTGAAGATGTTTCAGATTTACTAATTGATGCAGGTAAGGGATACGGTTTTGGTGGAGTCTTTACTGATTTTGATAATGATAATGATTTAGATTTATTCATAATTAATGATTTTGGGGAGACTAGCGAATCTAACCGACTTATGGTCAACCAATATCCAGAGCTTAGGTTTGAAAATAAAAGTAGAGAGCTAAAGATTAATTTTGGTCTTAAATCAATGGGGGTGGGAGTAGGAGATTACAATAATGATTCTTTTCTAGATTATCACGTAACCAATATTTTTGCTGGACCGTTTATCGTTAATAGAGGAGATGGGCTACCATTTGTTAATCTCATGAATAATGTTGGAACTGGAGTAAACAAAATAAAAAGTTTTAAAGATTATGAATCGGTTATTATAGGCTGGGGGAGTCTTTTTTTAGATTACGATAACGATACAGATTTAGATCTATTCAATTCAAATGGACCTATAAACCCTATGGTAAATCCAATACCAAATATTTTGTTTGAAAATAAAGGAAGAGTCTTTGAAATTAATGAAAAATCGGGTGTTATGGATTACGGAATTGCAAGAGGTTCTGTTCATTTTGATTACGATAATGACGGTGATCAAGATATTTTCATTGTTAATCAAAGACCAGTTAATGATGTGACTTATTATGGAGGAGTCGTAGGTTCTAAACTCTACAGAAATGATTCCTCGAACGATAATAATTGGGTGAAAATCAAATTAAAAGGAAATCAGTCAACCACTAGAGGTCTTGGCGCTAGAATTAGAATTGTCTGTAATGACCTAAATATGATTAGAGAAGTCGATGGGGGTTCAAGTCATGCTTCACAAAACTCTTCAATAATACATTTCGGTCTCGGAGAGAATAAAATAATTGATTCCTTAATAGTCACATGGCCAGGAGGTAAAAAACAAAATATTACACAAATTCGTCCTAATCAGGTAATTGAGATAGAGGAGTTGTATGCAAAGGAGCCCTCATTTATTGATTCAATTATGAATTATTTCAATTGGAATTAAAATAATATACTAATAATCATAAAAATTTAAATGAATTTTAAAAGTCTGTTTTTTTTTATTTTCTTTTGTATTCCCATATTTACCTTTTCTCANAATCATAGTGTNGCNAGAAAATGGAATGAAGTAATACTNCAATCAATTAGAAATGATTTAGCTAGACCAACTGTTCATGCAAGAAATCTGTTTCATATATCAGCCGCNATGTTCGATGCATGGGCGGTNTTTGANGATNNTTCANANACNTANTTTTTNNNTAANGAAANNCANGGNNANTNTATACCTTATANTAATACANTGTTTNNNTTGGTNATAAAAAAANGAANCAAGAAAAGGCGATTAGNTATNCNGCATANCGGCTNTTNATTCACAGATATGANATTTCTCCAGGATATAAAAANTCAAAAATNATNATNGANTCATTATTCAAANAANTNGGCTACGATNNAAATTTTAAATCTNTAGATTATACTACAGGAAATTCAGCTGCACTNGGAAATTATATTGCAAANAAAGTAATCGAATACTCCTGGAATGATGGTTCAAATGAAAAATATTTTTATACTAATTTATTTTATGAACCACTTAATAAACCNATGATTTTAAAGAATCCAGGGATAAAAAAACTTNNTGATCCCAANAGATGGCAACCCCTNGCATTTGANAAATTCATNGATCAATCAGGAAACGAATTAGCAGGATCGGTTCCAGAATTTTTAGGTCCTGAGTGGGGACAAGTTTTACCATTTAGNTTAGAGAAANAAAATTTAAAGANAATNAAAAGAGATGGGTATGAATATCCCATATATTTNGATCCAGGTCCTCCTCCACAATTTTTAGATTCCGAAAATAAATTAAATAATGAATATTCNTGGAACCACAGTTTTGTTTCAATTTGGGGGTCACATCATGATCCTAATGANGGTATTTTATGGGATATNTCGCCAAATAATATTGGTAACTTAAATACTGACTACAAGGATTTAACCATNAGTTCACTNNAAACAAAATTTAAACCTANNAAAGGTGGNGACATATCCAANGGATACAAAATAAACCCTTACACCAAAAAACCATACACGAAGCAAATTGTTCCTAGGGGTGACTATACNAGAGTTATTGCCGAATTCTGGGCAGATGGACCTGATTCAGAAACNCCCCCNGGACATTGGTTCACAATTTTAAACTATGTTTCTTATCATCAACTTTTTGAAAGAAGGTTTGAGGGAATTNATGAAATANTTGATCCACTTGAGTGGGACGTAAAGGCATATTTTTTACTTGGAGGAGCTATGCACGATGCTGCAATNGCTGCNTGGGGATTAAAGGGGTANTATGATTATATTAGACCCATAAGCGCTATAAGATNCATGTCTTCTAAAGGACAATCCTCCAACCCTNANTTACCAANTTATAATTCTCATGGGATAAAATTAGTTGAAAATTTTATTGAGGTAGTTAAAAAAGGAGATAAGCTTGAAGGTACAAATGGAGAGAATATTGGAAAAATAAAAGTTTATTCATGGAGAGGCCATGAATACATNAAGGATNCCAAAANGGATTATGCAGGAGTTGGATGGATACTAGCTGAAAACTGGTTTCCNTATCAAAGACCTACTTTTGTTACTCCAAATTTTTCGGGCTATGTTTCAGGACATTCTACTTATTCAAGAGCGGCAGCGGAAGTTTTAACTCTACTAACTGGAAANNCNTTTTTTCCTGGNGGTATGGGAGAGTTTATAGCTAAAAAAAATAAGTTTTTGGTTTTTGAAAAAGGACCAACNCAAGATATTAAAATTCAATGGGCAACATANAGAGATGCAAGTAANCAATGTAGTTTATCAAGAATATGGGGAGGAATCCATCCNCCTGTTGATGATCTCCCTGGAAGAGTTATAGGAGAAAAAATTGGANTAAATGCATACAATNATGGTAANAAATANTTTCTTAAATAATTTTATNNTGANNTNTAATAATCATAACAAAACAGGGTTCNATTAAATTTGTTTGTATATTNNTAGNGGGGTAAATAAAAAAACTAAATAAAANAATGAAANATTTTTTATTNATTTATTTNTTGGGNCTATTTTTTGCCTTTGCTCAAAANAANANAAGTNATTTTTACAAAGAGGCTGAAAGAATAGATCTATATTNTGAGGNAANNCCATGTAAAAGTGATTTANAAACTTTAGTGGATTATAATTCAACNGGAAGAACATTTAAAAAAATTGCCGATCCTGAAATTTGGTACTTTCCAGCAAAAGAAATAAATAAAAANAANCCAGCAGTTCTAGTTATGCCAGGAGGAGGTTATTTTGATTTATGGTTCGATAAAGAAGGGGTCGACGTAGCAAAGTGGTTAAATAGTCTTGGAGTTACTGCATTTGTATTAAAATATAGACTTCCACACTGGGAGTCTGAAGAATGCAGAAGTAAAGTTGCATTAATGGACGCTCAAAGGGCGATGAGAATTATAAGAAGTAATTCAAAGAAATGGTCTATTGATCCAAATAAAATTGGTGTTCTAGGATTTTCTGCTGGAGGACATTTGGCATCATCGATATCAACGCATCATGACAATGGATTATCAAAGTCTTCTATTGAGATGGAAAAAAATACAAGCTCTAGACCTGACTTCACGGTATTAATTTATCCGGTTGTAACAATGCAAAATTCCTCTGCTACTCATTTTGGATCTCGCGAAAATTTAATAGGAAAAATTCCCTCAAAAGAATACATAGATTATTTTTCAAATGAATTACAAGTAAAAGCTGACACTCCCCCAGCAATTATGATTCACACCAATGAAGATACTGATGTTCCTCCTGAAAATAGTATTTTATATTATCTAGCACTAAGAAAATATAATATTCCAGCAGCCATTCATATATGGGAAAAAGGAGAGCATGGATTAGCTTTTGCAAAAGAAGGTAATTCATTTAAAAGCTGGGCTCAAATATGCGAGGAATGGATGATCGAAAGAGAGATTATTAACTAAAAATAGAAACATGAAAATTTACTTTAAAATACTTTTATTTCTTATCCTTTATAGCTCTTGCCAAAATAATAAAAATCAAATTGATATGGAATTGGACTATGATATTGTTCCAATTCCTAAGAAAATCAAAGTAATTCAAGATAATAAAGGATTAGCTTTTGATAAGAAAATTTTAGTTTTTTCTAATCACCCTGAAATTGAAAAATTACTTAAAGTATTAAAAAAAGACATAAAAAATGTTACTTCTCTAGATATTGATTTCTCAATTACTTCAAAAGAATATGCGAATATGGTTTTTGATATTCAAGAAAATTATCAAGATGAGCAGTACTCAATTCATGTAAATGAAAAAATACATGTCAAAGGAGGAAGTTACAGAGCACTTGCTATGGCTAAAAGCTCTCTACTTCAAATACTTATTAAAAATAAAGGATCTTTAGCTTTTCCGCTAGTTGAAATAAATGACAATCCAGATTCGGAGTACAGAGGATTATTGATAGATTTAGCTAGAATGTGGCATGATATTCCAACACTAAAAAATATAATTGATATGGCTGCATTTTATAAGATAAATTATATTCAATTACATCTAAGTGATGATCAATCATTTACATTTCCAATGGAAAAATATCCCAAAATAGCCACCCCTGATAGACCTTATTCAAAGAAGGATTTCAGAGAATTAGTTAAATATGCAGATGACAGAGGGATAATTATAATACCAGAACTTGACGTTCCAGGTCACTCCAGACAACTAGTTGAGATATATCCAGAAATTTTTGGAGTAAACAATGGCTTTTTACAAATCAACCCTTGGAAATCTAATGTTATTAATATTGCAAGTGAAAAGGTTTATGAAGCAATAGATGATATGATTGGAGAAATTGTTGAGGTCTTTGATACCTCTCCTTATTTTCATATTGGAGGGGATGAGGCAAATCTTGATTTATATAAAAATGTTCCAGAGGTAAAAGATTTTATGAAAAAAAATGGTATTGAAAATGATGTGCATGAATTATTCAGATATTTTTTAGTTCGAATGAATAAAATTGTAAAAAAACACAATAAGAAGATGTTCTTATGGGAAGGATTTAGACGTGAGGGGAAAATTGAAATACCTAGAGATGTTGTTGTTTTTGAATTTGAAACTATGTATCATCTTCCAAATCATCTTATTGAAGATGGATTCACTGTTGTAAATACTTCTTGGCAACCTCTTTATCTTGTTAGTGGAGGACTAAAACAACCCAGATCAAGAAGAGCGATGTGGTCTCCAGAAAAAATTTATTCATGGAATATATGGAGATGGGAGCACTGGTGGGAAAATACACCTGTATATAAAAAACCTATGCAATTAGAGGAAACCTCACAAATAATTGGTGCCCAGATGTGCTCATGGGAGCAAGCTGGAGAAGCGGAAATCCCAACTCTCAGAAAAAGATTACCAGTTTTTATTGAAAGAGTATGGAATAATAAACAAAAAATCCCTTTTGAGAAATTTTTCCCAACAGTAGAAAAAAATGATTTCAAACTTTCTAAAATAATAAATGATAAAAGACAAGATACGCTTCTATTAGGATATGACTTTGAGGGTGATTGCCTTTGGTGTGACTAAAAAATAAAATAAACTTATGAAAACTATAAAAATTAACTCAATTGTAATAATCTCATTGTTAATCTCAGTGTCGATCACTTCTTGTGATTCTCCGAATGAAATAAATGAGTCAAAAAGATGGTCTGAAGAAAAAGCATGGAAATGGTATTCAGAGCAACCCTGGCTTGTAGGAACAAACTTCATAACAAGTTCATCAATTAATCAGCTCGAATTTTGGCAAGAAGAAACATTTGATCTTGAACTAATTGACAAGGAGCTTGAGTTATCTGCAAGCATAGGAATGAATGTACATCGCGTATATTTACATGACCTTCTTTGGGAACAAGATTCAACTGGATTTTTAAATAGAATTGACAAATTTTTAGATGTATCAGAAAAATATGGGATCAAAATAATGTTTGTTTTTTTTGATGACGTTTGGCACCCAGTACCTAAAATCGGTAAACAACCTGAACCTATTCCACATGTTCATAATTCGGGATGGGTGCAATCTCCTGGAGCAAAAATCTTATATGATTCTTTAAGTCATAATAAACTTGAGCCATATGTAAAAGGGGTTGTAAGTCGATTTTCTGATGATCCAAGAATCCTTGCTTGGGATCTTTATAATGAGGCTGGTGCAGGAGGAATAGCATCTCATAATATTTCAAAGGAAAGGGCGATAGAATTATACGGGAAAATTGGTATAGAAATTACAAATGATAATTATTCATCTTATAACCTAGATGAAATTGATCCAAAGTCAATAAAAAAAACATATACTCTCTCTCTATTAAAAAAAACTGTTAATTGGGTCCGGGAATCTAATCCCTCTCAACCAATTACAATTGGCATATATAACTGGGATATAGATTGGGCACCTTTAAATGAACTTTCTGAGTTAGATCAATTTATAATTAACAGTTCTGATATTATTTCATTTCATGAATATTCTGGCAGAGAAAGTGTATTGAAAAGAATTAAGGAACTTAAAAATTATAATAGGCCTCTTCTATGCTCTGAATATATTGCTCGTGGAGCAAAAAGTACATTTGAGGACATTTTACCAATTTTTAAGGAAAATAAAATAGCTGCTTTTAATTGGGGATTTGTTTCAGGAAAAACAGGTACAATTTATCCATGGAAAAGTTGGGATTCAACCTTTACTGAACCACCAAAATTATGGCATCATGATTTGTTTTACGCAAATGGAGATCCGTTTTCTGAGCAAGAAATTGAATTCATAAAAGAGACAATTTCCTCAGTAAATAATAATTAGCCTAAATGAAGACCCTATTAAAAATATTCAAGTTTGTATTATTACTTTTTGTTTTATTATCCTGTAATTTAAAAAATGAAGAAAGTCAGTTAATTTTGCCTTCTGTTTTTTCTGACCATATGGTCTTACAACAAAAAACAGATGTTCTCTTTTGGGGAAGGTCAAGACCAAATGAAAAAATAACGATTAAAGGAAGTTGGGGAGAGTCTAATACTGTTAAAGCTGACGATTCCGGTGAGTGGGAGCTTAAACTTCCTACTCCTTCTGCTGGTGGTCCATTTGAGGTGAATGTAAATAGCTCATACGAAACCATTAGATATGAAGATGTGTTAATAGGGGAAGTCTGGCTTGCATCAGGACAATCAAATATGGTTTGGAAACTAAATCAGTGTGAGGGATGCATTGATAATCAGGAAGAGGAAATAGCAAATGCCAATTATAACGAGATCAGATTTTTTAATAATCCGATGGATCTTTCTAGAACTGTTGTAAAATCTCAAAAATGGAGACCTGTAACTTCAGAATTTGCTGGAGAAATGGAAGATGCTTTTAGCATTGAAAGTTTTAGTGCAGCAGGATATTTTTTTGCAAGAGAATTATACAATGAGCTTAGTGTTCCAATTGGTATAATTAGTTCCTCCTGGGGAGGAACAAGAGTGGAGGCTTGGACAAGTAGAAATAAACTTAGTGAGATCACATCTGTAAAATTACCTTTAATAAGCCAAAAACACCTTTCTATCAAAGACGTTGAAGAATTACAAGAATACTATAGAAAATATAACGATTCTGTAGCAGAGATAAATTATAAACTTTTCGGTTTTCAATCTTTTGATTTACCCAGGATAACTGTTGAGGCGACCATTGAGGAAAATTGGGAAAAACTCAATTTAAATGATCAGGAGTATTCAAAATTTAACTATGATGATTCAAGCTGGAATAATTGGAAAAATAATTTTTATGCCCCTGGTTATGAAAATCTTAATGGAAGATTTGAAAATATTTTTAATCCTAAGGATTTTCTTCTTACAAATGGAACCATATGGTTTAGAACCGAAATAGATATTAATGATATCTCCTCAGATTATGAATTAATTTTTGAANAAGGNGCNGATGATACGGATCAAACTTATTTTAANGGANTNCTAATNGGNAATACNTTNAGTTGGAGTAAAGAGCGANGATATGTTATTAATAAATCATTACTNAAAAAAGGAAAAAATNTTTTNGCNATANGNNTANCAGATNTNGATGGNCCNGGNGGNTTTAANGGNANAATNNTNCTTAAAAATNATANATCTNAAAATGAGATNTTAATGAANAATTTTAAGTNNAANCACCAAGCTTTTTTACTTGATGGTAAACTTGTTGTTCATAACTTAAATNATCANGAATTAATTGAAAAATCAGAATACCTNAAGGAAAATATTATTCGAGGGTTTGCAGTTGACACCCCTAATGAGTATTCCATTTTATTTGATCGTATTTTATCAAATGTTATNCCTTACACNATAAAAGGNACTATTTGGTATCAAGGAGAAGCTAATGTCATAAATTATGATGAATACCAAACGCTTTTTTCAGCATTGATTGAAGATTGGAGGGAAAGCTGGGGTTATGAGTTTCCTTTTTATTATGTTCAAATAGCTCCTTTTACAGAAGAAGGCAATGTTGGTGTTCGCGAGGCTCAAAGAAAAACTCTTGAAACCACAGAAAATACAGGAATGGCGGTTTTAATGGATATTGGAGAAAGAGATGACATTCACCCACACAATAAGCAGGATGTAGGCAAAAGACTTGCGCTTTTGGCATTGGATAAAGATTATGGATTTAATTTTGTTTCCTCGGGACCTTTGTATAAAAATCATGAAGTTAAAGGAAATTTTCTTTATGTCGATTTTGATAGCAAGGGGTCTGGACTTAAATTCATTAATGGAAAAAATGGGTTTGAAATTGCAGGTACTGACAATGAGTTTTATCCTGCAACTGCAGAAATAGTGGATAACAAAATTAGAGTTTATTCAGAAAATGTAAAAAAACCCAAAAATGTAAGGTATGGTTGGAAAAACTGGACAGTGGGAACACTATTTAATAAAGAAGGATTACCTGCATCTTCATTTAGTTCCATTAACTGAGTTATTCAAATATGAAAATTAAAAAGATTCTATTTTTAATATTAGCAATTTTTATTACTTCATGTAATAATCAATATGGGGATCTAAACTTACCCTCAGTATTTTCCAATCATATGGTTTTGCAACAAAAATCAAATGTTTCTTTTTGGGGCGAATCTAATTTAAATGATAAAATAACTATTAGAGCTAGTTGGGGTGAAACTTCATCAACTAAAGCGGACAATAATGGTAAATGGCAATTATCTCTAGCTACACCAAAAGCTGGAGGGCCATACAACATTGAAGTCAAAAATGACAGACAATCCATTGTTTTTAATGATGTCTTGGTTGGAGAAGTTTGGCTTGCATCTGGACAATCAAATATGGGAATGATTTTATCAGATGGGGTAGAGAATCAACAACAGGAAATTGAAAATGCCAATTATAACGACATTCGATTTTTTAGTGTTTTAGAGGATCTCACAGGAGAAAGCATCAAACAACAAAAATGGTTAAAAACAAACCCTAAAAACGCTTCAAAATATAGCGCTGCCGCATATTTTTTTGCAAGAGAGCTTCATACAAAGTTAAATATTCCAATAGGTGTAATAAGTTCTAGTTGGGGAGGTACTAATATTAAGAACTGGATAAGTAATAAAAAACTAAAAACCCTTACTCCAACAAAAAATCAAGTTCCAAAAACTGAAGAAAATGATTTTGTTCAACTTGAAAGGGAAAAATATAATGACTCAATAGCAAAATTAAATAATGAACAATATGGTCTCTTTACATTTGATTTACCAAAACCATATTTTTTATGGAATGAAAAGATTGTTTGGAATGTTGATTTATGGAAAAAATTTAAAAATGACTGGGAGAATATAGACTTCATCGATTTTAATTATAAGAAAATAAATTTTGATGATTCTAAATGGGGCTCCATCCCAAAAATAAGGGAGGAAGACAGATCAAAGATTAAAGATGGTGTATTTAATTATATTTTTAAATCCAATAGTTCTTTATTATCAACTGGTGTTGTTTGGCTGAGAGCGAAAATAAATATTGATGATATAAGTCGTGATTATTATTTATATGTAGAAAAAGGAATTAATCGTGTTGATCAAACATTTTTTAATGAAAATTTAATAGGAAATACTTTTTCTATTGATGGAAAAAGAAATTATAGAATTCCGAAGGAAATTTTAAAAAAAGGAGAAAATTTAATTGCTATTAGAGTAACTAATCTTTCCGGCGATGGGGGATTTAGAAGCCCTGTAATCTTGAAAAATGATGTTTTTTCAAATGAAATTAATATAAGTGAATTTAAATTCAAACACCATGCGTTTTTAACAAACGGAAGTTCAATTATGGTCCATGATTATCCTTATGACAAGCTTATAGATAATTATGAAAATATTGAGAAAAAAATCCATAGAGGATATGTAACAAATTCTCCATATGGTAATTCTATTTCATTTGAAAAAATGCTTCAACCAGTTATTCCATACACCATTAAGGGAGTAATATGGTACCAAGGAGAAAATAATGTTAATGAGTATAAAGAATATTTAGAACTTTTCTCGGGTATGATAGATGATTGGAGAGAAAATTGGGGATACGATTTCCCATTTTATTATGCTCAAATTACTCCAAACATATATAATGATAGTCTTCTATCACATGAATTAAGAGATGTTCAAAGGTTAGCTTTAAAAAATACTTTTAAAACAGGAATGGCATCTCTTCTGGATGTTGGACTAGAGAATAACAACCACTCACCGAAAAAACAGCCTGTTGGAAAAAGACTTGCATTATTGGCTTTAAATAATGATTATAATTTTGATATAGTTTCTTCAGGTCCATTATATGCATCACATAAAATTTTTAAAGATTATCTAGAGATTGATTTTGATCACAAAGGTTCTGGACTAAACTCTAAAGGTGAATTAAAAGATTTTGAAATTGCTGGAGAAGACAAAATTTTTTACCCCGCTTTGGCCCAAATAGTTAATAATAAAGTAAGGGTATTTTCCACTCCAAATGTAAAATATCCAAAACATGTAAGGTATGGATGGAAAAATTGGGTCATTGGAACCTTATTTAATGAAGAAGGATTACCAGCCTCGTCTTTTAACTCTATCAATGAAAATTAAAATAATTTTTTTGCTCTTTATTTTAACCAATTGTTCAAATAGTATTGAGCAGATTACCATGGTCAGCAAGCCTGAAATGAACTTCAAAAATGAGCATTATGTTTCAAATAGACAGCCACTTGTTCCAAGTAGTTTAATTAAGCTTCCTGTTGGATCAATTATTCCAGAAGGTTGGCTTCTAGAATATTTTAATAGACAAAAAAGGGGTCTTACAGGAAATCTAGGAAAAATAAGCGCTTGGCTTGATAAAAAAGATAACGCATGGCTTTCTGAGAGTGGTGAAGGTAAGTGGGGATGGGAAGAAGTACCATACTGGTTAAAAGGTTATGCAAATATTGGATACATCACTGAGGATAAAGAAATGATCGATGAGGCTAAAATATGGATTGAATCTGTTATAAATAGTCAGCGGGAAGATGGTTATTTTGGTCCATCTTTTGCATGGGAAAGTTATATTTCTGAGGAGTACAGGACCAAAGAGGAAAAGCAGAAAAAGAGAAAAGCAATCGATTTTTGGCCCAATATGATTATGTTGTATTGCCTACAATCTTATTATGAATATTCTAATGATCAAAGGGTTATTGATCTTATGACAAATTACTTTAAATTTCAACTGAATATCGAAGAAAATGAACTTCTTTCAGATAAGCATTATTGGCATAGAATACGTGGAGGAGATAATTTACACAGTGTAATATGGTTATACAATAGAACTGGAGAAAAATGGTTGTTGGAACTTGCTGAAAAGATATATGGAAGAACTGCCTCTTGGACAAGTAGAGGACATGATTTAAAAGATATAGAAAGTTCAAAAGACAAAAGANAAGGAGTAGAATATCCAGAATGGTTTACAGATATAATTGATTGGCATAATGTAAATATCGCTCAAGGATTTAGAGCGCCCGCTCAATATTATCTTTTAAATGGAGATGAAAAATACTTGAATGCAACGTATGAAAATTTCAATATTGTAAGAGACCATTTTGGTCAAGTTCCTGGTGGGATGTTTGGAGGTGATGAAAATTCAAGACCTGGTTATGACGATCCTAGGCAAGGAATTGAGCTTTGTGGAGTTGTTGAACAAATGAATTCGGATGAACATTTACTTAGAATAACTGGAGATATTTTTTGGGCAGACCATTTAGAAGANATAGCNTTTAATTCNTATCCNGCNACNGTNTCTCCNGANTTTAANGCNGTTAGATATATNACAAGNCCNAANATGGTTNTAAGNGACTCAGAAAGTCATGGNCCAGGNATTGCAAANTGGNNNCCATCTTTTTTAAANTTTAANCCNTTTAGTTCNAGNTGNTGTCAGCANAATCATACNCAAGGATGGCCTTATTTTACTGAAAACCTNTGGATGGCTACTCCNGANAATGGATTGGCTGCAGTTGTNTATGCNCCATCAATTGTNAATGCAAAAGTTGGAGATGGTACGGAAATTTCAATAAAAAATAAAACAAAATATCCATTCGATGATAATCTATTATTTGAACTTAAAATGAATAAATCCGATGTTTTTCCTCTTTACTTTAGAATTCCATCTTGGGCTAAAAATTCAGAAATTTTTATAAACGGCAAAAAAATTATTACAAAAGTTGAGAATGGAAAATACTTAAGAATTAATCGTAGGTGGTCAAATGGTGATCTAGTTAATTTAAATCTTCCAAAAAAATTAAGCTTAAGAACTTGGGAGAAAAATCATAATAGTGTTTCCGTAAATTATGGCCCTTTAACTTTTTCTCTTAAGATTAAAGAAGATTATATTAATAAGCCAAGTGATAAAAGTGCTATTTTTGATTCTAAATGGCAAAGCGATGTTGATAAAGAAAATTGGCCCACTTATGAAATATATCCTGGCTCTGNTTGGAATTACGGTTTAATTTTAGAGGATGATTTAAANGAAGCTTTTAAAGTTGTTGAAAAAAAAATGGCCAAAAAATAATTTTCCGTTTACACAACTAGATTCCCCAATAATAATAAAAGCAANAGGTAAAAAAATTAAAAATTGGAAAATCGANGAAACCGGTCTTGCNGGTGAGTTAATGGATAGTCCTGTAAAATCNAATGAGTTAACTGAACCTATTGAACTTATTCCAATGGGTGCAGCAAGATTAAGAATTAGTTCCTTTCCAGTAATTGAATAAAATAAATAATGACAAAAAATATTATAAACTTCACTTTTAATTATTATCTGTTTTTAATTATAATTGTTATAATATCCTCGTGTGACTTNAATGAAAATAAATCTAAGATGACAATATCTAAAAGTGTTTTTGGTGAACTAACTACTGGAGAAAAAGTTNATAAATATAAATTATCNAATTCTATAATATCAGTAGAGGTAATTAATTATGGTGGTATCATAACCAAAATGAACGTNCCCGATGATAAAGGAAATTTAAAAGATATTGTATTAGGATTTGATAACATTGAGGGTTATATAAATGAACATCCATACTTTGGAGCAATTATTGGCAGATACGGAAATAGAATTAAAAATGGAAAATTTAATATTGATGGAAATGAATATAATCTTGNGATTAATAATGGAGAACATTCACTTCACGGTGGAATNAAGGGATTTGATAAAGTNATTTGGTCTGTGGAAGAATTAAAAGGAAATAATTTTATAGGGTTAAAATTAAATTATTTATCTCAGCATATGGAAGAGGGTTACCCAGGAAACTTAAATGTAGAGGTAAAGTATATTTTGAACGATAAAAATGAATTAAAAATATTNTATGCAGCAAATACTGATGCTACNACNATATTAAATTTAACTCAACATTCTTATTTTAATTTATCAGGTGAAAGTTCAGGTGATATATTAGATCATGAGTTGATTATCAATGCGGATAATTTCCTGCCCGTAGATAGTGGATTAATACCAACNGGAGAAATTAGAAATGTTACAAATACTCCTTTTGATTTTAGAAANAAAAAAAAAATAGGACAGGACATCAATTTAGATANTAAACAACTTGATTATGGTANNGGATATGATCACTGTTGGGTACTAAATAATTATGGAAAAGGGGTAAGAAAAGTCGCACAAGCTAAAAGTAATTCATCTGGTATTTTATTGGAAGTTTTTTCAGACCAACCTGGGATTCAATTTTATACAGGAAATTTTCTTGATGGAACATTACCATCAAAAAAAGGAAAATCTTACAGAAAAAGATATGGTTTTTGCTTAGAGACTCAACATTATCCTAATTCTCCAAATCAATCAAACTTTCCAAATGTATTTTTATCACCTGACAAAATATACAGTTCAGAGACTTGGTTTAGATTTTCAAACTAATTTTAATTTTTATATTAGGGTTTTTCTATTTTGAAGTGTATTTTTAAAAAATNAATTTTTTAAAATTTTGATTTCATACCAAAATANCCCTTTATTAATATCAATAATTTGTTGTTTATTGACTTCCTGTCAATCAAATAAGAAGGTTGATTTTAGCACNCAAATAAAGCCTATAATAAACAATAAATGTATCTCATGTCATGGGGGTGTAAAAAAAACNGCTGGTTTCAGTTTATTGTTCAAAGAAGAAGCCCTTGGAAACACTGATGAGGGATCNCCTGCAATAATTCCTGGGAATTCAAAAAAAAGTAGATTAATTCAAAGACTTCATGAAACAGATCTAGAACTTAGAATGCCATTTGAAAAGCCAGCCTTNAATGAAGAGGAAATAGCATTATTTACAAAATGGATTGATCAAGGAGCCGAATGGGGGGTACATTGGGCCTATATCCCCCCAAAAAAATCTAAACTTCCAAAAGTGACCAAAAATTTTCAAGACTTTGTTAAAACTCCAATTGATAATTTTATAGCTGAGAAATTAAATAATAAAAATTTATTTCCAAATAATNCNGCTTCTAAGAATATCCTTGCNAGAAGAGTTGCTTTTGACATTACAGGGTTGCCCCCAACTGAAAGGCTTTATAACTTATTTTTAAATAATGTGATTTCATATGAGAATTTCGTTGATTCATTACTCTCATCCAANTCCTATGGTGAAAAATGGGCAAGTTGGTGGCTAGATTTAGCTAGGTATGCNGACACTAAAGGATATGAGTCAGACCTAGGTCGTTTAATATGGAAATATCGTGATTGGGTAATTAATGCCTTAAATGATGATATGCCATTTGATGAATTTACAATTAATCAGCTCGCNGGAGATCTTCTAGAAAATCCAACGGTTGATAATTATGTTGCCACCGGTTTTCACAGAAATACAATGTCAAATGATGAAGGGGGAACCCCGAATGAAGAATATAGAATTGCATCCGTTATCGACAGAGTAAATACTACATTTGATGTATGGCAAGGAACGACTATTAGTTGTGTTCAATGTCANGCTCATCCTTATGATCCTATACGTCATAAAGAATATTATGAAATAATGTCTTTTTTTAATAACACCCAGGATGCTGACCACCCTACCGAGGAACCCAAATATAGATTTTATGAGGAGAAAGATCAACAGAAAATAAATGAAGTTTTTANTTGGATAGATCAACATGGTGATGAAATATTAAAAAATAAATATGAAGACTTTCTTTTTCTTTTGAAGCCTAAAGTTCTTGCAAATGAAAGGTATGTGGAACCTATTTCAAATTCAGGTAATGTAAATACAGGTCATGAATTGTATTTTTACAATCGCGGAACTGCTTTAATAAAAAATGTCAATACAGAGAGAAATAAAAGAATGGTTGCTCTTTTTAGTTTTGGTATTAAGGGTACAAAAGTTATTCTAAGAAATGGATCAAGTACNGGAGAAATTTTGGCTGAATTCAAAAATCCATATGAAAGTGGTTGGATTTCAGATCCAGATCCTACCGATTTAATCCCTGGAAAACCTGGATTTATAATAGATTTTCCACTAAAAGAAATTGATGATTCAATTGATTTACATATTGAGGTAGANAATGATAATTTATCAGATAAAGATCTAAAAATTAATGATGGAAGACTGATACACCTTCATTGGTTAGCTTTCATGCCAGATCTTCCTGGAAAAAATAAAAAAGGATATTCAAAAATTAAAAATTATGTTTCCGAATTACTATTTACCCATGTCGATACCTCACCAATAATGCTTGAAAATAAAAATCATAATTCTAGATCTACNTANTTATTTGAAAGAGGAAGCTGGCTNAGCCCAACAGAAAAAGTTTCGTCTAATGTACCTAAGAGCTTTAGTGANTGGAAGCCAAANTGGGAGCGCAACAGATTAGGACTAGCACAGTGGTTAATNGACAAGGAAAATTCCCTAACATCAAGAACATTAGTTAATCGAATATGGCANCAAATTTTTGGTACTGGAATTGTTTCAACTATCGAAGATATGGGTACTCAATCCGAGCCACCAACTCATCCTAAACTTTTGGATTGGATGTCAGTGAATTTAATGGAAGATCAAAAGTGGAGTTTAAAAAAACTAATTAAATCTATAGTCTTGTCATCAACCTACAAACAGAGTTCAAAAATATCTAAAGAAAAATATGCTCTGGACCCTAAAAANATACTNTATTCAAGAGGTCCAAAAGTTAGATTAAAAGCCGAGGAGGTAAGGGATCAAGCACTTGCCGTATCTGGACTCTTAAGTAGAAAGATGGGTGGTATAGGAGTTATGCCACCACAACCAGAGGGTGTATGGCAAAGCCCATACAATGGAGAAAAATGGATTGAAAGNAAAGGAGAAGATAGATATAGGAGGGCTGTTTACACTTATATTAAAAGAACTGCAACTTATCCTTCTTTTGTGACTTTTGATGCAGGTTCTCGTGAGGTATGTTTAGTCAACAGAATTACTACAAACACCCCTTTACAAGCTTTAATTACCTTAAATGATCCAGTTTATTTAGAAGCCGCTTATCATCTAGCTTCAAAATATCAAAATGACGATTCTATAAAAAATAGCATAAAAAAGATGTATTTAAAATCAACCTATAAAGATATAAATCAAGTCACGCTTGATGCTCTTTTCGAGTTATATACCAATTCCATAAATCAATTCAAAAAAAGTCCTGAACTAATAAATGATTTTTTAGAACTTGGTAAAACGAAAATTAACCANGCTGCTTTAACANTNGTTGCAAANGCAATNATGAATTTAGATGAATTTTTAACACACTCNTAGATNATGGANAANAAAGAATTATATAATCAATTATTATTAAAAAACTCATCTTTAAATAGCCGAAGACAATTCTTAAAGAATTGTTCACTTGGAATTGGAGGAATTGCACTGTCAAATTTCTTAGCCAGCTGNAATCAAACANCTCCAAAAAAATATTTATACGATAGTGAAAGAGCATTAAATCCTTTAGCTCCAATACCTCCTCCTGGTTTTGCAAAAGCTAAAAGTGTNATTTATTTACATATGGTAGGAGCACCTTCTCAATTAGAGTTGTTCGAATANAAACCTGAGCTTGCAAAACTTCATAATAAACCATGTCCACGATCTCTGCTCGATGGCAAAAAATTTGCTTTTATCACAGGNACCCCAAATATGCTTGGGCATCAAGCGACCTTTTCAAAAGAAGGTGAGTCTAGAAGCTGGGTTTCAAATCATTTACCACACTTTAAAAACGTAATCGATGAAGTTTCATTTTTAAAAGCAGTCCATACAGACCAATTTAATCATGGGCCTGCNCAGTTATTTATGCATACAGGTAGTCCACGTTTGGGACGACCAAGTCTTGGTTCGTGGGCAACTTATGGACTAGGATCTGAAAATCAGGACTTACCTGGTTTTGTTGTACTAACATCAGGAGGAAACAACCCTGACGGCGGAAAAAGCTTATGGGGAAGTGGATTTATTCCCTCAGTATATCAAGGGGTTCAATGTCGTTCAGTTGGTGATCCAGTTTTATATCTTAAAGANCCTAAAGGAATTTCAAGAAATATTAAAGAGAATCTGATCTCTTCAATTAATAAAATCAACCTTGAAGAGCATAATAACTTTAATGATCCTGAAATTTTAACAAGAATTAATCAGTATGAAATGGCATACAGGATGCAAATTGCAGTTCCTGAAGTTATGAATATTAATGATGAGCCAGAATCAATAAAAAAAATGTACGGTATAACCCCCGGAAAGGAATCTTTTGCCAATAATTGTCTTTTGGCNAGAAAATTGGTTTCAAATGGTGTTCGTTTTGTCCAATTGTATGATTGGGGTTGGGATAGTCATGGTGATGCAGATAGCAATGCTTTAAATATTGGTTTTAGGGAAAAATGTAGACAAATGGATCGACCGGTAACAGCTCTGTTGCTTGATTTAAAACAAAGAGGTTTACTTGATGAAACATTAGTAGTTTGGGGAGGTGAGTTTGGACGAACTCCAATGCAGGANAATAGGAATGGAAAAGAGAATTTATTTATGGGTAGAGACCACCATGGAGATGCATTTACCATGTGGATGGCTGGTGGNGGAGTAAAAAAAGGATATACACATGGAGAAACTGATGAAATAGGCTATAGTGCAATTAGTGGAAAAGTATCAGTACATGATATTCAGGCTACAATACTTCATTTATTAGGTTTTGATCATGAAGATTTTACATATGAATTTCAAGGAAGACCTTTCAGATTAACAGACGTTGAAGGCGAAGTAATTCGTGAAATTTTGNCATAGATTTATGAAAAAGTTACTGCTTNCTTATTTCATNTTGTTNTTTTTTAATTTTTCATGGGGACAAAATGAGGTTTTATTTTTCCAAACTAATTGGGGTTATGATGGAAATACTTTAGATTTTGTGAAATCAGCNAAGGAATCTGGATATGACGGAATTGAAGTTTGGGCAAGTAATATTCCTAAGCAACAAAAAATCATTTCACAAGCCATAAAAATGTTTGATATGAAAGCAATTTTTTTATGTGGCTCTAATCCAAATTTGCCTTTTGAAAAAAGTTTAGAGGAATACAAAGGATATTTAAAAAACACCTTAGAACAAAAGCCATTTGCTATTAACTCTCATACTGGAAGTGACTTTTACACTTTNGAGCAAAATATGACTTTTATTTCCGANGCTGATAAGTTAAGTAAGTTATATAACATTCCTATTTATCATGAAACACACAGGGGTCGATTCAGTTATTCCCTTCCAGAAACCATTAAGTATCTTGAAAAAANTGAAATTGATTTGACTCTAGATATAAGTCACTGGATGGTAGTTCACGAATCCCTATTAAACAAGCAAAAAAAATTACTTGATAAGGTAATACAAAACACAAATCATATTCATGCAAGAGTTGGNTTTGAAGAAGGACCACAGGTAAATGATCCAANAGCCCCAGAGTGGAAAAATACTGTTGATAGGCATATTGATATATGGGAATCTGTAATTCTTATGCAATGGGATGAAAAAAAGGTTGTCACTATTACAACCGAATTTGGCCCACCCAANTATATGCCTACTGAACCAATAACCANAAGGCCNATGAGTAACCAATGGGAAGTTAACGTATTTATTATGAATTCTCTAAAAGATAGAATACAAAAAATTAATAAATAAATATATGATCGACAGCTTATTATCTCTAGTTGGACGTTTTCACCCTTTGATTATTCATTTACCAATTGGATTTATAGTAATGGGGCTTTTAATTGAGATNAATAAAAAAAAATTTAAGTGGTCGAACGATGCTCTAAAATTTATTTTTTTTTGGGCAACAATAAGTGGAATACTTTCTATAATTAGTGGATATTTTCAATATCAAAAAGCTGGATACCTTTGGGNTACAATTGATTTACATCTTTATGCAGGAATTTCAACNGTTTTACTTTCTTTTTGTTTTTACTTATATCTAAATGGNGTCAATTATTTAATTTCTGTACCGAGAAAAGTTTATACCATTGGACATCTTNTAATACTTTCAATAACAGGACACTTAGGTGGAAANATTACCCATGGAGAAGATCACCTTACTGAGCCAATATATAATATGGTTGGGATGTCNAANGAGGAGTTGAAAGAAAGTATGAATTATAAAGACTACAGTGATAAGTCTGTATATGTTAATTTAATCCAACCAATCATTAATAATAAATGTGTAAAATGTCATAATCCGAAAAAAACTAAGGGAGGTCTTCAAATGCATAATTTTGAAGTATTAAAAAAAGGNGGAAGAAACGGTCCAATANTAGATTTTAAAAACCCTGAACTTAGTGAAATTTTGGTCAGAATCCACCTTCCAAAATCCGAAAANAAACACATGCCTCCAAGTGGCGGGAAACAACTNTCAAGGGAGGAAATAAAAATTATAGGTAATTGGATATCCCAAGGAAGTAGTCCAGTTCAAAGTGTAGCTGANCTCAAATTAGATGAGAATTTGAAAAGCTATTTCTTTATAACCAAAACAAGCTTTTTTCCTGATTTAGAGATTTTGCCAGTTGATTTTGATAAAATCAAAGAACTAAAATCTCAAAGAATCTTTGTTTCTCCAGTAAATAAAAGCTCAAACTTTTTATCNGTNAGTACAATTAATAAAAGAGATTTTGANGATGAGGATATTAATCAATTATTAGAGATTAAGAATAATATTGTTAGTATAGATTTTAGTAAAAGCTNAGTAACTGATTCTATTTTTTTTAGNCTATCAGAATTTCCTAACTTGACCATTTTAAGATTAAATAACACAAAAATAAGAGGAGAGGGGATTGATAAACTTTCAGTTCTANAAAACTTAAAAAGAATAAATCTTGTAAATACNGAATTTGATTTAGAATTTTTAGAGCCACTTACAAGGTTTAAATCTCTNGANAAAGTTTATTTATTTCAAGANACAAGAAACCTANTAACTGAAAATTTAATACCNGATGATAAATTAGATCTTTTTGATTTTGGTGAATATAAATTAAAAGATCTNCCCTCTGATAATNANGTCNANAATCAATAATTTAATACATTAGACTTTTTAATTATNGCTGAAAANCCACCGCCACTAGCCATAGATATTTTCAATTTAGAATTTGAGTTTAAANTTCGTTTTTCAAATTTATAATCCATTGCATTTCTANCTGTATTNACTCCGTCTTTGAAAATCTGAACATCATAATTAAAGTTCTCTTCTAAAAAAGATAAATCAANATTGAACTCTCTTGCTNTCCAATCAGTCATAGCTCCTAAATACCAGTTGTCTCCATTTCTTCTTGCAAGAACAATATAGTCNGAAACNGCTCCTTCAATNACTAAAGTTTCATCCCAAACAGTTGGAATTTGAGTAATGAAGTTGACTGTTTCNTGTTCTTTTTTATAAATTGTTGGAGAATCACACATCATTTGAAGTGGGGATTCAAATACAGTATACATAGCGACTTGATGAGCTCGAGATCCCAATACCATTGGACGTGTATTGAACGCNTGNATGTTGTCTTCAGTGCTCAGAGGTTGTCCACCAGAATTAAANCCANCGGGACTAGTATCTGAGGGGTCCCACTTATAATCAAATTGATTCACATTGTACATCCCGCCAGGCGTAAAATCCATAGCTCCTGCGGCCATTCTTATAAAAGGAATAGTTAGGTTGTGTTCTGGATTTATTGGATATATATCCTTGGAGTATGGAAAATGACTTACTTTCCATTTACTTTGCTCATTACCCATAACTCCTTCGTATGTAAGCAGATTAGGCCATATTTTTTCAATTCCAGCAGGTTTAAATGCACCATGATAGTCAACCAGAAACTTATATTTTGCAGCTATCTCAGCTATTATTTCGTATGAATTAACCATGTATTGGTCATTCCTTTGCATAAAATCTACTTTTACACCTGATGCGCCCCAACTAGAATAAAGATTTATAAGTCCTTCTGTATCTTCATTTAAAGGTTTCCAAAGCACCCAAAGCAAAACACCTACATTTTTAGATTTAGCATATTTAATAAGCTCAACTATATCAATATTGGGATTAGCTTCATAAATTTCAGTTGTTGATTTTGTCCATCCCTCATCTAGGAGTATATATTCAATGTTGTTTTCTGAGGCAAAGTCAATGTAATACATGTAGGTTTTTTGGT
This sequence comes from Flavobacteriaceae bacterium, assembly GCA_002713495.1. Taxonomy (GTDB): domain Bacteria; phylum Bacteroidota; class Bacteroidia; order Flavobacteriales; family Flavobacteriaceae; genus Marivariicella. The sequence continues at coordinate 39,596 of PATA01000014.1, read as the reverse complement.
TTATTCCAGCCTTAAAATCAACTCCGTAAATATTATTAGCATTCCACCAATCCCATGCAACTTTTCCCGGTTTTATCCATGAAGGATCTTTGATCTTTGACTTTTCAGAAAGTAGAGTAACTAGATTACTTTCAACAAAAGTTCTATCATCATCAGAAATGATAAAAACTCTCCAGGGTAAACTTTTTTGTCCATCGATAATTGCGATATAATTTGCTTCTTCAACGACCTGCTGAGTTCTATCCGAACCATATTCTGCAGGAATAGCTTTTAAAACAAAATTTGGAAATTTGGATGAAAGAATATTGTTCTCACCTTTTTCTAAAAACATCCCTGGATAGTTATATAATGAAGCTTCAGTATATAATACTTTGGCATTTTGAGTTTGAAACATTACAGGAAGACTACAAAAATCCCCATTTGATAAATTATTTATTTCTGTTCTATTATATAATCTTTCATTGTGAGAATACATAGATTCTTCCCATGGAAAAAATGTTGATGTGCCTTCAGGCAGTTTCAAGTCCATTTTTTCATATTCAATATTTTTCTTATTTTTTTTGTTATCCTTTATTCTATAAGCAACACCTTCATCATATGCTCTAAAGATAACTTCTAAACCTTTATTTAATTTTAAATTTAATTCATTGTATTTAGATATTATTTTTCTGTCTTTATTTGGAACAGGAATATTTCTTGTTTCGTTCTTTGTTTTGATGTAAGCTTCTTTAACTATAGAATTTTTACCAATTGCTCTTCCATCGTTAATTTTTATACCTAAATCAACATTTTCAATTACAATGTTATTTTTGAGTTTTACATTGAAGCTAAAATTATTTGAAGTTTTGATTGTGACTTCAATTTCATTATTTGGAGATTTTAAATTTAGATTTTGAGCTTTTAATCTATTAGAAATAATTAATGTAAAAATTAAAAAAAATGATATTGATTTTAAAGATTTCATATTACGTTAGCATTTTTGGTTTTTATACAAATTACAAATTGAATTAAGATATCCCTTGGATTAGAATTTAAAAATTAATCTACATAGGGTTTTTTTGTTTTTACTTGTCTTTATAAAGATATTAATTCATAAATTATACTATAAAATATTAGATGCTTATTTCCCCAAAAATATTGTATAGCAATTGTTACGGTAGATATGCAATTCCAGCAGTAAATGTATTTACTATGGAACAGATAATAGCATTATTTAGATCTGGTGAAAAAGCGGACGCCCCATTTATAGTCCAAATTACCCCAGCAGCCAGAGAATATGCAAGTTCAAACATTCTATTATCAATAATTGAAGAGGCATCCAAGTTATACCCTAAAGCTGTATATTTTGTTCATTTGGACCATGGGAATGAAATGCATGCATTTGATGCAATTAAATCTAACAAATATAATTCTGTGATGATTGATGCATCTCACGATACTTTTGAAAAAAATGTTGAAAGAACTTCATCTGTAGTATCTGAAGCACACAAAAAAAATATTTTTGTTGAAGCTGAGCTTGGCGTACTTAGTGGGAAAGAGGATGATATTTCTGTTGATGAGGAAATGGCAAAATTCACTAAACCCTCTGAAGTTTTTTCTTTTGTTAATAAGACAAGATGTGATTCTTTGGCAGTTGCTGTTGGTACTAGTCACGGTGCATATAAGTTTAAAGGCTCAGAGGGAATACAATTCAATATCTTAAGTGAAATTCAAAAAATCCTACCAGGATTCCCGATTGTTCTTCATGGAGGATCCGCTGTAAATGTTGAAGAAATAAATAGGATTAATAAAAGTGGTGGAAATTTAGATGATGGAGCCGCAGGGGTTTCCTCAGATCAAATCACAAAGTCAATTTCTTACGGTGTATGTAAAATAAATATTGCCACTGATTTAAGATTACTATGGGCAAGAGTCCACNGAGAGTTCTTTATCGACTCCCCAAGTCTTTTTGATCCAACAATTCCAGGAAAAAAATATATTGAAGAGTTTGAAGAATTTATGATTAATAAATTCAAATTACTTGGTGGATATGGTAAAGCAAGTAAATTATCAAAAAATTGAAAATGAAAGAAAATAATTCTCATTTATTAATAAAGCCAAAACTTAATTCAAGTGTTTATCAAAGTATAACAAAGGAATCAGTTGGTTGGAAATATTTAAATTTTGAGGCAAGAAAACTTAATCTTAATGAAGAATTTATTTGGGATACNTNTGAAAANGAGATGGTAGTCGTTCTTTTAAGTGGTAATTATAAATTTAAAAGTAATTNTCAAAATTTCGAAATTACTAATGGTAGAGAAGATGTATTCAAAGGAGTAGCTCATACACTCTATATNCCNAGAAGAACTCAAATATNTATTACAGCGACATCNAAGGAATTAGATATTGCTTATGGGTGGTGTAAATCTGATATGGACTACCCNNTGAAACTTATCAAACCCGAAGAAACCCAAATAGTAATTTTTGGCGGGGATAATGCGACTAGACAATTTAACGACCTTATACCTCCTGGATTTGGATGTAGTAAAATTGTTGTCAGAGAGGTATATACTCCATCTGGAAACTGGAGTTCTTTTCCGGCTCATAAGCATGATGAGAGAGTCNTGGATTCAAAAGGTAAAGTTTTAGAACCAATTCAGGAAGAAACATATTTTTATAAATTTCAAAAACCAGAGGCTTACGCNATACAACAAGTTTACACTAAAGATAAATCTNTGGATGAGATTATTAGAGCCAAAAATAATGATGTAGTTNTAATCCCNAAAGGGTTTCATCCAGTTGTCGCAGAACACGGTTTTCATTGTTATTANCTTAATTTCTTNGCAGGAACAGACCAATGTCTTGCAAATACAACTGATCCAGACCATGAGTGGATATATAACTCATGGAAAACTAAAGACAAAAGNTTACCTTTAGTAACACCACAAATGAATAATGAAAATATAATTTAGTTATTATGAAANTTGAAAAATATGATTTNATCACTCTTGGAAGATCATGTATTGATCTTTACTCTCAAGATGTTGGAGCTCCTTTTAACNAGATAACTGGTTTTGANGCCTTTGTAGGTGGCTCTCCGTTAAATATAGCTGTNGCAACTTCAAGGCTNGGGATNAAGACNAGTCTCTTNACTGGTGTTGGNAATGATAAGGTAGGGGAATTTATTATTGATTTTTTAAAAAGAGAAAAAGTAAATACTAAAACCATACCAGTAAAGGAAGGNTCTAGAACAAGTGCNGCAGTCCTTGGNATTCAACCNCCAGANAATTTCCCTCTGGTTTTTTATAGAGATAACGCTGCTGATAGCATGATTGACATAGATGATGTAATTAATGCTAANATTTCAAATTATAAAATTCTTCTTATCAGNGGAACTGCCNTAAATATTGAGCCAACTAGAAGTGCAACTTTTTTTTCAGTTGAAGTTGCTAATAAAAATAATGTAGATGTTGTTTTAGATCTAGATTTTAGAGCTGATCAATGGAAAGATATAAGATCATATGGCTTAATGATAAGGGCTATTCTTCCTAATATTAAAATTGTAATTGGTACTGAGGAAGAAATTTTGGCTTCTACCTTGAATGATAAATCACAATTAAATATAAAAAATCAACAAATTTCATCCCCAGAGATTAGTGGAGATATCAATAATTCAATTTCTCAATTATTATCACTTGGAATAGAAACTCTAATAGTCAAAAGAGGGAAAAATGGAGCAACTATTTTTCAGCAAAATTCCAAAACGAAGGATGTACCCGGATTTCCGGTTAAAATATTAAATGTGTTAGGTGCTGGAGATGCATTTGCGGGAGGGTTTTTGTACGGTATTTTGAATGGATGGGATTTATATAAATCATGTAGAATGGGAAATGCGAGTGGAGCTCAAGTTGTAACAAAAAAAGGATGTGCAAATTTTATGCCTACTCTAGAAGAATCTATGAGTTTTATTAAAAGTAACGGAGGGTTTTAATAGATTATGAAAACAATAAAATTAACAGTTGCTCAAGCAACAATCAAGTTTTTAAAAAATCAATATGTAAATAGAGATGGTAAGGAAAATAAATTTTTTGCTGGATGTTTTGGTATTTTTGGCCACGGAAATGTTGTTGGACTGGGAGAGGCATTAAAACAAAATCCAGATTTTATTTACTATCAAACAAGAAATGAGCAGGCTATGGTCCATACAGCTGCTGCTTATGCAAAGATGAAAAATAGGCTTCAAACTTTTATGTGTACTAGTTCGATTGGTCCAGGAGCAACAAATATGATAACAGCTGCAGCATCAGCCACTATAAATCGGATTCCAGTCTTATTATTTCCATGAGATTTTTTTTCTAAAAGGACAGCTTCTCCTCTACTTCAGCAAACTGAATACAGTCACACTCAAGATATGTCGGCGAATGATTGTTTTAAACCTGTTTCAAAATATTGGGATAGAATAAATAGACCCGAGCAATTAATTTCATCAATGCTTGAAGCAATGAGAGTATTAACATCTCCATCTGAAACGGGAGCAGTTACTATTTCTTTACCCCATGATGTTCAGGCTGAAACATATGAGTTTCCAGATGAATTTTTTCAAAAAAGAATATGGAATATTCCTCGTTTAACTCCAGATAAATTATTAATTAGTAAAGCTATAGAGACTATAAGAAAATCAAAACGACCAATGATTATTTCAGGAGGAGGAGTGATTTATTCAGAGGCAGAGGAAGAACTAAAAAAATTTATTGAGAAAACTGGAATTCCAGTTGCTGAAACTTTTGCAGGCAAAGGCACTCTTCATTATAAACATGAATTAAATCTTGGCGCGATGGGAGCGACAGGGACAAAAGGTGCAAATGAGATTTCAAAAGATGCTGATTTAGTAATTGGTATTGGAACAAGATATGGTGATTTTACCTCTGCATCAAAGTCAGCATGGCAAAATCCTAAAGTTACTTTTATAAATATCAACATTACTGAACTAGATGTTTTCAAACAATCTGCTATTCCACTTCAGGGTGATGCTAAAGAAACAATAAAAATAATTAGCAAAGAACTAGATGGATATAGTACAGATGATACATATATAAATAAAATTAAATCCTTAAATAAGGAGTGGGATAAAATAGTTGATAAAGTATACTCACCTGTTGATTTTAATAAACCTGTTCAAGCAGAAATTTTAGGGGCTTTAAATAATTTCATAGATGATAATGATGTGGTTGTTTGTGCTGCAGGAAGTGCTCCGGGTGATCTTCATAAATTGTGGAGGACGAAAAGCTCCAAAGGATTTCATTTAGAATATGGAAATTCATGCATGGGTTATGAAATTCCAGGAGGATTAGGAGTTAAAATGGCTGATAAGTCGAGAGAAGTATATGTAATATGTGGAGACGCTAGCTATTTAATGCTTCCCTCAGATATTATAACAACAATTCAAGAAGGCTATAAAATAACAATTATTTTGATAAACAATGAGGGATATGCAAGTATTGGAGGTCTCTCCGAATCCGTTGGGGGCGAAGGATTTGGTACACATTTCAAATATAGAAACCCAAAAACTGGTCAATTGGATGGCGATTTTTTGCCAGTTGATTTAGCAAAAAATGCAGAAAGTTTAGGAGCTATAGTATATAAACCAAAAGGAATTAAAGAGTATATTAAGTCATTATCCAGAGCTAAAAAAAATGATAGAACAACAGTTATATACATGGAAACAATTCGTGACAGAAAAATGTCAGGTTATGGTTATTCATGGTGGGAAGTTCCTGTTCCAGAGATTTCAGAATCTATTGAGGTTAGAAAAGTTAGAAGACAATATGAAATTGATAAAAAATCTCAAAAAAAATATATAAAACCCAATTAAAAATAGTTGTTTATAAAATATATTTCTTATGCTCACTGTTATAACATTTGTCGGATTTTTGGTTTTTGTAGCTATTTATTCATACACTAAACTCAGAAAAGAGAAGCTTGACTCGCCCCAAGGCTATTTTTTAGGGGGTAGAAGTTTGACGGGTATTGTTATTGCAGGGTCAATGCTTTTGACTAATATCTCCACAGAACATCTCATTGGCTTAAATGGTTCCTCATATAAAAATGGATTTATAATTATTGCATGGGAGGTAACATCAGCTTTAGCATTAGTTGCGGCTGCTATTTATTTTGTTCCTAGATATTTAAAGATGGGATTGACAACTATACCTGAATTTTTGGAGAAAAGATTTGATAAAAATACCAGGCTTCTAGTTGCCTCTTTTTTAATCATTTCATTTGTTGTGACTCTTCTTCCAATAGTTCTTTACACAGGTGCCATTAATTTAGAAAGTATTTTTAATATATCGAATGTTCTAGGAGGAACTAGAGGACAGGGATTATGGATAACAGTAGTTTCAATAGGAATAATCGGATCTATATATGCAATATTTGGAGGTTTAAAAGCCGTAGCTATTTCTGATACAATTAATGGATATGGTTTATTGTTAGGTGGTCTAGCTATCCCTTTTTTAGCTCTTCTATCTATTGGAGATGGAGATTTGGTTGAGGGACTTATAAGAGTATACGATAATAGTCCAGAAAAATTTAATGTTGTAGGTTCTAAAGATTCAATAATGCCATTTGAAGTACTATTTACGGGCCTAATTATTAACCAAATATATTTTTGGGCAATGAATCAAACAATAATCCAGAGAGCACTAGGGGCAAAAAATTTGGTTGAGGCTCAAAAAGGGTTATTGTATACTGGAATACTAAAAATTTTGGTACCACTTATAATTATTTTACCTGGGGTAATTGGTTTTTATTTTTATGGGGATTCTTTATACGAAAACCAAGATATGATCTATCCAGAATTAATTAAAAAAGTTTTGCCCTTAAGTTTGGTTGGAGTCTTCGCTGCCATTGTTATGGGAGCTGTTTTGAGCACTTTTAACAGTGTTTTAAATAGTGCTGCGACTATATTTAGCATAGATATTTATAGAGGAGTTTTTTCAAGTTCGTCTAATGAAAAAAAATTAGTTAAAACAGGAAAAATAACCTCAGCAATACTGGCTGTTTTTTCTATTGCTGCAGCACCTTTTGTTGCCAATGCTCCTGATGGTCTTTATCAGTTATTACAACAATTAAATGGTATATTTTTTATTCCAATTGCTTCAATAATGATCGCAGGGTTTTTTTTAAAAAAAATATCTGCAACAGGGGCAAAGGTTTCTTTATTTGTTGGATTATTTTTTTATATAACAATGACATTTATAGTTGAATCTGAAATCCATTTTGTTCATATTTGGGGTATTGAATTTTTATTAAATATGATTACGATGTTTTTGGTTTCTATATTTTATCCTTCAACAAGTAATTTTAAATTTTCAGAATTACAAATTGACGATATGGTTCAGTGGAGACATACAAAACCATTATCAATAAGTCTCTGTATTGTAACAGTATTAATATATATTATGTTAGGTAATTTTTAAAATAATTAATATGGTAAAATTAGGAATTGCTCCAATTGGATGGACAAATGATGATATGCCTGAACTTGGAGGTCAAATTACTTTTGAGCAATGTATAAGTGAAATGGCGCTTGCTGGTTACAAGGGTTGTGAAGTTGGAAATAAATACCCTGTGAATGACAGAGTTTTATTAAAACATATGCTTGACATAAGAGGTTTAATGATTTGCAATCAATGGTTTAGTTATGAATTTTCCTCAAAATCTTTTAATGAAGTAAAAACTAATTTTATTAAACAAATAGATTTTTTAAGTTTTTTTGGTGCTAAGGTTATTGGTGGTGCTGAAACAGGAAACTCTATTCACGGCCACTATAATATTCCAATATCTAGACGAACCTCAGGTTCGAATGAAATGTGGAATAAACTGATAAAAGGATTAAATGAATTAGGAAAAATTTCATTTAATGAATATGGAATTAAACTTTGTTATCATCATCATGTAGGGACAATGGTTGAATCAATCTCAGATGTTGATAGATTATTAAATGAAACTGATGAAAAGTATGTTAATTTAAATTATGATTGCGGTCATTTTTATCTTTTAGGGGAGGATCCTTTTGAAGCCATAAAAAAATTTATCTCTCGAACATCACATATTCATTTCAAAGATGTAAGAAAAAAAGTCATAAGTCAAATCTCAGAAAATGATCTTAGTTTTTTAATGGCGGTGAAAAAAGGAGTTTTTACTGTACCTGGAGATGGAGACATAGAAATGAGACCATTAGCAGAAGTTGTTCATAATGATAATTATGAAGGATGGTTGGTTGTTGAAGCTGAACAAGATCCGAATAAAGCAAATCCATATGAATATGCAAAAAAAGGTTATGAGTTTTTAAAAAATGAATTGAAATTTTAAAATAATGCAACAACATATTGAACCTTATGAAAATAAAAACAATCCAATTGTAGATGTTGGAAATAAAACTGTTCCACTAATTTATTTTAATCATATTAAATTAAATTATGAAGAATCATACAATTATTATCTTGAAAATCATGAATCAGTAATTGCCGTTGTTATGGGAAAAATAGATGTTTATGTTGACGATATTTCATTTTTGAATATTGGAAAAAGAAAAGATTTGTGGAGCGGTAAACCTGAGGGAATATACGTTGGAAAAAATTCAAAAGTTAGTATTAAATGTTTTTCAAAAAAAGGATCAGAGGTATATGTTGCGGGTGGATTAATTGAAAAAAAATTCCCCCCCTTTAAAATTAATCAACAACAAATTCAAAAAGTTCAGTATGGAAGTGATGAAACAAAAACTCATAGAAAAATTTATCATATTCTTGGAAAAAATGGAGAAGGAGTATCTGGCAGACTATTAGTCAGTGAACTTTTTACTGTTGGAGCTGGAGGGTGGTCTGGATTTCCTCCTCACAAGCATGATACCGACCGAATTCCCTACGAAACAAAATTTGAGGAAGTATACCAGTTCCGATTCAATCCATCAAACGGTTTTGGCGCTCAATTTTTATATCCCGATCAGAAATCTTTAGGACCAATATACCATGTAAAGGATGGGAGTACAATACTTATCAATAAGGGATATCATCCATCTGTAGCTGCTCCTGGATACCAAATGTATTATTTTACTATAATAGTCGGAAAAACTCATAGATCTTTGATTCAGTTTTTTGATCCAAGCCATTCATACCAATTAGAAACAATTCCTGGAATAAAAGATATGATTGATAATTTTAAATAATCTTAATATGAAAAAATTAAATATTGGTATTGTTGGACTTGGAAGGTTAGGAAAGGAATATGCAAATAATATTCAATATAAAGTTCCAAATGCAAATTTAATTGCTGCTTGTAGTTTAAATAAAGAGGAAATAGAATTTGCCAAAAATAAGCTTGAGCTTGAAAAAACATATTCTGATTTTGATCAAATGTTAACTAACTCAAAACTCGAAGCTATTGTTATAATATCATCAACAAATGTTCATGCTGAACAAATAATCAAAGCTATAAACAAGGGTCTACATGTTTTTTGTGAAAAACCTTTGGGTGTTGACATTAAAGAATGTATGATGGTTGAGAAGGAGGCAAAAAAACATTCGGATTTAATAATTATGATAGGTTTTGTAAGAAGATATGATCCTAGCTATAAACATGCAAAAAAAACAATTCTAGAAAATAAAATCGGCAGGCCTTTTTTTGTTAGATCTCAAACAGTGGATAAGGATATTTGGGCTTCTTTTCAATTAAAGTTTGTTAAAACTGGTGGAGGTATTTTCCATGATTTTAATGTACATGATGTTGATCTTGCTAGATGGTTTATTGAAAGTGAAGTGGAGAGAGTATGGTCACAAGGAGGTGCATATCGTTTTAAAGAATTTGGAGAAGTAAATGATGCAGACAATACCTTTTCATTTTGTGAATTTAAAAATGGATCCATGGCATTAATAGGCGCATCCAGAACAGCCCCTCACGGACACGATACTTTTACTGAAATTATTGCAACAGAAGGTAAGCTTACCATAGGAAACCCTCCATCTAAAAATCACGTACAAATTTCAGATAAATATGGGGTAAGGCAGGAGTGTAATGAGACTTTTTTTGATAGATTTAAAAATGCTTTTTTAATCCAGATTCAGGACTTTGTTGACTTGGTAATAAGAAATGAGCAACCTGAATGTAATCTTTCTAATGCAACTAATGCAACTATAATTACAACGGCAATGACAACTTCATTCCAAACTAAAGGGATTGTTAAAATTAAGGATGTAACTTAAAAAATAAAATATAAAAAAATGAAAAAATTAAGTATTGGCGTTGCAGGATTAGGACGAATCGGTAAAATTCATCTTGACAATTTAATAGAGTTAAGTAATGTCAAAGTAATAGGTGTTATGGATCCTGACTCCGTAGCTTTAAATTATGCTAAAGAAAAAGGTGTAAAATCTACTTTTAAAACCTTCGATGAATTAGTAAATATTGATCAACTTGATGCAATAGTTATATGTACACCAACGAATACTCATGCAAATTATGTTGAAATTTCTGCCAAATTAGGAAAACAAATTTTTTGTGAAAAGCCTCTTGACTTAGATATCCAAAGAGTAAAAGATGTTTTAAATGTTGTTGATAAATCAAAAGTTAAACTAATGATTGGATTTAATAGGAGATTTGATAATGAATTTAGAAAAGTCAAAACATCCATAAATAATGGCGAAATTGGGAACCCCCATATTGTAAAGATAACAAGTAGAGATCCTTCACCTCCTCCACTAGAATATATTAAAAATTCCGGAGGTCTTTTTTTAGACATGACAATTCATGATTTTGATATGGCAAGATTTATAGTAGATAAAGAAATAGATGAAATATATGTTAAAGGCGAAGCTTTAATTGATGAAAAAATTAAAAAAGCAGGAGACATAGATACCGCTGTGATTATAATTAAATATATTGATTCAACTATTGCTATAATAGATAATAGCAGAAAGGCAGCTTATGGTTATGATCAAAGAATTGAAGTTTTGGGGTCAAAAGGAATGATTCAGGCAAATAATGTAAAAGTTGATAATAATAAACTCTATAATCAAAATGGAATTATGTCATCATTACCAATGGAGTTTTTTTTAGAGAGGTATATGGAGGCATACAAAATTGAAATTCAGCATTTTGTTGATTCGGTTATTAATAATAAACCAATTTCAGTGACAGGATTTGATGGACTCAAATCTTTACAAATTGGTTTGGCTGCAAAAAAATCTTTATTAGAAAATCGACCTGTAAAGATCAATGAAATTGATTAAAAATGGAATTTTTATATGTTGTTTTTTTTAAGTTCTTTAATAGCGTAATTAGCTGCTCTTGCTGAAATAGCCATAAAAGTTAAAGATGGGTTTTGAGTTGATGTTGATGTCATACATGCACCATCTGATACAAAAACATTCTTACAATTGTGGAGTTGATTCCATTTATTTAGTAGAGAGGTTTTTGGATTATTTCCCATTCTAACACCTCCCATTTCATGGATATCATTCCCGGGGTTTCTAAGTTTTCTGTTATCCTTTATTTTAATATTTTTAAAACCAGCTATTGTAAACATTTCTTCGAATTGTTCAAAAAAATCTTTGATCATTTTTTCATCATTATCATCATAGTCTACATCAATATTTAATAACGGGATACCCCATTGATCTAATTTGTCCGAATCTAAATAAACTTGGTTTGTTATTTTTGGAATTGTTTCTCCCATCATGTGTGAACTAACATTCCAAATACCAGTGTGTTTAGTTTTTAACATATTTTCTAAAAGGGTTTTACCTAATCCTTCTTTTATTGTTTCTCTTTCTGGTCTTGCTCCAAATCCTGCTGCATAACCTCTAAGAAAGTCAGTTTCTTGCTTATATACATTTCTAAATCTAGGTAAATAATGTGAGGTAGGTTTCCTTCCTTTGGTGGTGAAGTTTTTCATTCCTTCAAACTTTGCACTTATAACTCCCCTGTAATTATGGAATGCGATATATTTTCCTAATAATCCATTATCATTTCCTAAACCATTTGGAAATCTTAATGATTTTGAATTAAGTAAAATAAGATTTGTATTTAAAGTTGCTGCTGTAACAAAAATTACTCTTGAGTAATATTCTTTTGTTTTCTTTGTGATATTGTCAATAACTCTGACACCAACTGCCTTATTTTTTTTATCATCGTATATAATTGAATGAACTACTGAGTTTGGCTTTAGATCCAAATTTCCAGTTTTTAAAGCCCATGGAATAAGAGTTGAATTAGCATTAAAATACCCACCCAAAGGGCATCCCCTTTGACAAATAGTTCTACTCATACATAGACCTCTACCTTGTTTTATGAAAATAGGTTTGCTTTCAGTAAGGTGAGCAGCTCTTGCATGGATAACATGTCTGTCGGAGTAATTTTTTTTAATTGTATTACTGAAATATTCCTCAACAGCATTGGCTTCCCAGGTTTTAAGAAAATCTCCATCAGGAAGAGTGTCAAGACCATCTTTATTTCCACTTACTCCCACAAACTTCTCAACATGCGTATACCAATCTTTTATATCGTCATACCCAATAGGCCATTCCACTGCATATCCATCCCTAGAAGGTCCTTCGAAATCATATTTACTCCACCTCTGGACTTGTCTTGCCCACATGATTGATTTTCCGCCAACTTGATATCCTCTTAACCAATCAAAGGGTTTTTTTTGGACATATCTATGGTGGTCATCCTTAACAAAAAAATGTTTTGAATCCTCTTTAAACGCATAACATTTACTTATTATTGGATTTTGCCTTATCTCTTTTTCAGTGAGTCTAAGGCGATGTTTGAATTCCCATGGTTGGGTATTTGCGGTAGGATAATCTTTTATATGTTCAACATTAGGCCCTCTTTCCAGTAATAATGTTTTGATTCCATGATCACAAAATTCTTTAGCAGCCCAACCTCCTGACATACCAGCTCCAACAACTATTGCATCGTATTTATTATCAATCATATTTTTAAATTAAAACCTTACCCTCATATCTTCCGGGAGCAAATTCAAAGTTTAAGTAATCTAACATGTAGTTTTCAGAGGTCTAAAAATGAAGGATGGAATAGTTTTTTAAACTTTCTAAAAAAAATAAAGATTCATCTTTTGACTTATATTCAGAATCTAAAAAATTTATCTTTTCATTATCTGATAATTCCAAAAAGGATTTGTTATAAGATTCAATTGTTTTGGTTTCAAAATATTGCAGGCTAGCTATAAATTTTTTGATATTAGTCTCAGAATAACAATCATTTATCATTGTTAAAACAAATTTCTGACGAGATTCGTTTGTGGGAAATCTTGGTTCATTTACAGGTAAAATTATACCAGAGATCAACCCAATTAATTCAAATTGTTTTGATTTTAGATATGGTGTTAAATTAGCATACAACAATTCTTGCTCATTAGAGCATGAATATGGAAGCACAGTTATACCCCCTACAATTAAACCAATATTTTTTATGGCAACCCTTCTTTTCATAGTTTGATTAAATATAAAAAATAAATATTATTTTTTAATGAAAAAAATTTTAATTAAAAAGAGCTCTGTATATGTCATTTCCGTTTGCATACAGTACAAGGGACATTAGAAGGAAAAATCCAAATATTTGGGCATATTCCATAAACTTATCATTTGGTTTCCTACCAGATATTATTTCATAAATCAAAAACATAACATGGCCACCATCCAGAGCTGGAATTGGAAGAAGATTCATAAAAGCAAGTATTATAGATATTAAGGCTGTACTTGACCAAAACCCTTCCCAATCCCAAGTAGCTGGGAATAAACTTCCAATAGCTCCGAATCCTCCAAGTTGAGAGGCCCCTTTTTTTGAAAAAACATACTTAAATTGAACTATGTAGTCATACAAAGTCCAGTATCCCATGTAAAAACCTTGACTAATACTTTCAAAAACACCTAACTTTTCAGTTTTGAATTTAATGTCAAAATCAGTTAAATTATAAATTCCAAGTTTTCCATCGGTATTTAAATTAACATTTACAGTATCTAATCTTTTTTCTCTTTCGTATATTAAGTTAAAGTTATTTAAGGCATTATCAGAAATAAACTCTCTGAAATCAAAAAGTCCTTGAAATTTTTTTGCGGTTGTTCCAATAATTTTATCTCCCTTTTTTAGACTTATTTTTTCTGCAATAGAATTAGGAATTATACTATCAATTATTGATGGTAGGTTAATGCTAACAGGTCTTAAATCTCCAGAATTCATCATTTTTGTTCCAATATTTTTAGGAATTTTTAAATCTATTCTGGTTCCATTTGTTTTTTTTACTGATATAATTGAAACATCTCTTAGAAACAAGTATTTGTTTACATCTAAAATATTATCTAGATTTTTACCATCAACAGATAATATTTCATCTCCTGATTCAAAACCAATAGATTTTGCTAATTCTGAGTAATATAATCCAGAGGGAAGGTCTTTTTGGTCTAAAGTATTCTTACCCCAAACAAATAAAATCATCATATATATTAAAAATCCAAGAATAAGATTTACAGTTACTCCACCTAACATAATTATTAATCTTTGCCAAGATGGTTTTGATCTAAACTCCCATGGTTGAGGTTCTTTAATTAAATGTTCGGTATCCATACTTTCATCGATCATACCTGAAATTTTCACGTATCCCCCTAATGGGAGCCATCCAATTCCATAAACCGTTTCCCCAATTTTTTTCTTAAATAATGAAAACTTTACATCAAAGAATAAGTAAAATTTTTCTACTCTGGTTTTAAATATTTTTGCAGGGATGAAATGTCCCAATTCATGTAAAACAATTAAAATGGAAAGACTTAATAATAATTGTAAACCCTTAATTAAAAAAATGCTCATTGATTTTATTTGACGCCAAAAATAATCTTTTTTACTACATCAATGAAATTTCTTAAACCTTTAATTTTACTTTAACATAGTTGCTTTTATTTATATTTGCATATGTCAAATTAATTTAATTGATGAAAATTTTTTTTTATAGGTATAAAGTTTTCTTGACGGTATTTTCTTTTTTATCACTTATTATTTTCATGCTATTTTATGATGCATTAAAACAAGAAAAGATTCTACCAATATATTCCCCGTCAATGGTTAATTATGAATTAGTTGATAGTAAAATTCAACACGTTAAAAAATATCATAGAATAGCTGAGTTTAGTTTGACTAATCAAAACGGGGAAATAATTACAAACGATACTTTTTTAAACAAAATCTATGTTGCAGATTTTTTCTTCACTACATGTCCTTCAATTTGTCCAATAATGACAGATAACATGCGTTTAATTCAAAATGAATTTTTAAATGATCCTAATATTTTACTTTTATCTCATTCTGTAACTCCAAATATTGATTCAGTTGTAGTACTTAAAAAGTACGCTATCGAGAAAAAAGTTAAGGATGATAAGTGGCACTTGGTAACTGGACCAAAAAATGAAATTTATAAGTTGGCAAGAGAGTCATATCTTGCCGTTAAAAGTAATGGAGATCATACAAAACATGAGATGATACATACAGAAAATTTTGTTTTGATTGATAAACAGAGAAGAATAAGAGGTTTTTATGATGGAACAAATTTAGACTCAATTAATGAGTTGATTAATGATATTTTAATTTTAAAAAAGGAAAAATTCAAAACTTAATTTAATACATGAAAATAATTTTATTTTTTATTATTTATTTTTTTGCATGTAATACCATGGTTTGCCAGGAATTGGTTATAGGAAAAGAAAGAATTGAGCCAGGAATTATATTTATTTTTGAGGGAGCTATTAAGGATGTAGTTTATCCAGAATCAATTAATCTAAGTGAAAGCCTAACTAATGTTCACATTGAAGCACGTGTGAATTGGGATTTCGATAATGTTCCAAATGGAACCCCAAAAGGAGGTTTTGTTCCTTACCTCAGAATTAATGCAATAGTTAAAAATAGAAGAACAGGAGTAAAAACTTTTATTGACCTAATTCCGCACATAAATATGGTAGATAATTTTCATTATGCAAGAAATTTATCATTACCAGGTGACATCCAAGATATTTATGATGTGGAATTTAGAATAAACCCTCCTGGGGAATATGAATTATCTTTTCACAAAGATTGGGTAGATGATTTTTCTAAAACTCTTTTTAACAAAAAAAGCTTTACATACAAAAAAGTAAGTTTTTTTGAAATTGCAAAAGCAAAAAGAAGATAATATTACTATTTGTTCATAAGATCCTCGATCTCCTCGATTTCTATAGGAATGTTTTGCATTAAATTAGTTGGTTCTCCTTTTTCTTTAACTACAACATCATCTTCCAAACGTATTCCAAAACCTTCCTCGGGAATGTATATTCCAGGTTCTACAGTTAAAACCATATTTGGTTTTAAAGGCTCATTCAAAAGTCCATAGTCGTGAGTATCTAAACCCATATGATGAGAGGTACCATGCATGAAATATTTTTTATAAGCAGGATTCTTAGAACTTTGATTTTGAATATCAACTTTTCTTAAAAGGCCTAATTTTAATAATTCTGAAGTCATTATTTTTCCTACCTCATTGTGATAATCAGATAATAATGTTCCAGTGGTAAGTAGTTTTGTGGCAAGTTTTTTTACATTTAATACTGAATTGTATA
Source organism: Flavobacteriaceae bacterium (assembly GCA_002713495.1). Classification (GTDB taxonomy): domain Bacteria; phylum Bacteroidota; class Bacteroidia; order Flavobacteriales; family Flavobacteriaceae; genus Marivariicella. The sequence goes on along the minus strand of PATA01000014.1, from coordinate 22,959 downwards.
TTTTTTTTTGTCGATCGTTATATATACCTGAAACAGGTAAAGTTCTAGTTAAGTCACTAGAATAATTTCCATATTCAGCAGCAACATCTAATAAAATTAGTTCCCCACTTTTACATTTATGGTTATTCAGTTCATAGTGAAGAATATTGGCATTTTTTCCAGAGGCAATAATTGGAGAATAAGCAAATCCCCTTGATTTATTTTTAATAAACTCGTGAATGAGTTCAGCTTCGATTTCATATTCCCATACACCAGGTTTGATAAAATTAATTATTCTTACAATTCCTTTTTTTGTTATTTCACATGCTTTTTTTATTTGATTAATTTCTTCTTCTGATTTTACTGATCTTAGTTTCTGAAGAATTGGATTACTTTTTCCAACTCTATGTGCTGGATATTCATTTTTAGCCCATTTAATAAACCTATCCTCTCTAGTCTGGGTTACATTTTTAGCTCTGTAATGTTCATTAGTGTTAAAATAAAATAAGTCTGACTGAGATGCCAAATCATAAAGAGTAGACTTAAACTCTGAAAGCCATTTTATGTTTTCAATTCCAGATATTTCTCTGGCCTTTTTTTTTGAAAGCTTTTCTCCTTCCCAAACCGATATAAGCTTATTAGTTTTTTTAATGAATAATATCTCTCTGTTGATTGGATTTTCTGCATGTGGAAAAAGAATTAAAATAGTTTCTTCTTGATCAATTCCACTTAGGTAAAAGATATCTCTATGCTGAGAAAAGGGAAGAGTAGAGTCGGCACTTATAGGATAGATGTCGTTTGAATTAAAAACTGCCAATCCAAGCTTATCAATTTTTTTAGAAAAAGATGATCTATTATTCTTATAGACTGAAGAGGGAAGAGGTTTGTATCGCATTTTTTTTATTGACTAAGATAATGTCTTTTTATGTAAAATATGATTATCATTTTTTTATTAATTTAATGCATATCAATTTAATCAATGTTATGGTAAGAAAAATTTTTTTATGTTTTATTGTTTGTTGTTTTGTAGAGGCACAAACTATTTCTGATATTCCTGATTTATATGAAATAAGTAAATCCCATATGAATAATCAAAAAACCTCTAGGTTTAAGAATATTTATTTTAAATCAGTTGGGCCAGCAATAATGAGTGGAAGAGTCGTTGCAGTTGACGTAAACCCCATAAATTCAAATGAGTTTTATGTTGCATATGCATCGGGCGGGCTCTGGCACACTGAGAATAACGGAATTAGTTTTAATTCTATTATGGATAATGCGCCAACTCAAAATATTGGTGAAATTAAAGTCAACTGGTCAACAAAAGAGATATGGGTTGGAACTGGTGAGAATAACTCTTCGAGATCATCATATGCTGGGATAGGCATTTTAAAGACCAATGACAATGGAGATACATGGACTCATCATGGATTGTCGAATACCCACCACATAGGTAAAATAATAATTAATTCTGAGAATCCTGAGCATATAATAGTAGGATCAACTGGACCATTATATTCCAAAGGTCAAGATAGAGGGATATTCGTCTCAAAGGACAATGGAGAGAGTTGGGAAAAAACACTGTATATAAATGATGAAACTGGAATAATTGATATAGTTCAGGTACCAAAAAATCCTGAAATTATCTATGCAAGTACTTGGGAAAAAAATAGAAAGCCATGGAATTTTACAGGAAGTGGAAAATCTTCTGGTATATATAAAAGTAATGATTACGGTCAAAACTGGGAGATAGTTACTAAATCTAGTAATGGATTCCCAACGGGTAATGGAGTTGGAAGAATTGGCTTGGCAGCTTTTGATAAAAATATAATTTATGCTATTCACGATAATCAATTTAGAAGAGGGAAAAATAATGAATTGAAAGGTGGAATTTTAAAGTCTGATTTTAAAGGAATGTCAATTTCAGATTTTATATCTCTAGATGATAAAAAAATAAATGAATTTTTAAGAGAGAATTCATTTCCAGAAAAATATACCTCAATAAAAATCAAAGAAATGGTAAGGGGAAATAAGATAAAACCTGAGGATATTGCAATTTATTTAGAGGATTCTAATACTCAGCTTTTTGATACTCCTGTTATTGGGGCAGAAGTCTATAAAAGTATTGATGGAGGACTAACTTGGAATAAAACACATGAAGACTTTTTAGATGGTTTATACTATAGTTATGGTTATTATTTTGGACATATTCATGTAGCTCCATATGATTCAAATAAAATTTACATATATGGAGTTCCTTTACTTACCTCAAATGATGGGGGAAAAACATTTAAGTCAATATCAAAAAATAATGTTCATTCAGATCACCATGCACTTTGGATAGATCCCAAAAATCCCGGTCATTTAATAAATGGAAATGATGGAGGTATTAACATAACATATGATGATGGAAAAAACTGGATTAAAAATAATTCTACTAATGTTGGGCAATTTTACGCAATTAATGTTGATTATGAGAACCCATACAATATTTATGGAGGACTTCAAGATAATGGAGTTTGGAAAGGGACTAATAATTCCATAGAAGATTCTAGATGGCAGGCTACGGGTAGAAACCCATGGCAGTCTATAATGGGGGGAGACGGAATGCAAATTCAAATTGATAAAAGAAATTCAAATGTTGTATATACAGGATATCAGTTTGGTAATTATTTCAGGTTAGATTTAGATCCAAATAAAAAAAGTTCTACTTATCAGAATTCAATTAAACCAAAACACGAATTGGGAGAGTCTCCATATAGGTTTAATTGGCAAACTCCAATACTTATTTCAAAACATAATCAAGATATAATTTATCTTGGAAGTAATAAATTACATCAATCTTTTGATAAAGGAGAAACATGGAAAACTATTTCTGGCGATTTAACATTGGGAGGGGAATTAGGAAATGTACCATATGGAACAATTACAACTTTTGATGAATCTGTTTTTAAATTTGGATTAATTTATGTTGGAAGTGATGATGGAAAATTAAGTATAACAAAAAATAATGGTGAAAAATGGGATGATATATCAAGAAGCCTGCCAAAACAGTTATGGGTAAGTCGAGTTATCGCCTCAAAATATAAAGAAAATAGAGTATATGTTTCTCTTAATGGATATAGATCGGATAATTTTAATCCTTATTTGTATGTTAGTGATGATTACGGAAATTCTTGGAAAAATATTTCTAGTAACCTACCAAATAGTCCGATAAATGTTATCAGGGAGGATCCAGTTAATAAAAATATATTATACGTCGGCTCTGATATTGGGGTTTATATTTCATTGAATCAGGGAGAATCATGGGAGGCTTTTAAGAGTGGATTAACAACTGCAGCTGTGCATGATATTGTTATACAAGAAAAGGAAAATGACTTATTGATTGGAACCCATGGAAGATCAATTTATAAGACAAATCTCAAAAATATTCAGAGCCTAAATCAGGAAGTAAATACTAAATCATTTCACCTTTTTGATATCAAGCCTATAAAACATTCAAAAACCTGGGGAAATAAGCAAAGAATTTGGTCAGATTTTGATGTTCCATGTCAGGACTTCGAATTATGGGTTTCTGAAGCAGGTGAGTATGAGGTTAGTATTTTTTCAAATTTTGGGAGTAAAGTTTTTGAAAAAACTTATTTTTTTGAAAAAGGATTTAATAAAATAAAATATAATCTCCGATATAATATACCACCCAAGAAAAACAAAAAAATTAAAAAGAATGCTCATTATGGAAAAGATGGTTATTATTATTTAACCCCAGGTAACTATAACATAAAAATAAAAAAGGATGATATGAAATATAAATATTCATTTTTGGTAACAAAAAATTAATTAATTTTCTTATCAAGAATTGTTAAAAATAAGTTGTCTATGTTGGTCGTCTAGTGATTGTGACTTAATTTTGTGAAGGTTTTGAAAAAACTTATATGTATTTAACATCGATTATACGAAAGGTTGCGATGGCACTTTCCGGGTTATTTTTAGTTGTTTTCCTTGCTCAGCATTTTACAATTAACCTAACGTCCGTATTTAGTGAAAAAACCTTTAATTTTTTATCTCATTTTATGGGTACGAATCCATTAGTGCAATTCGTTCTACAACCAATTTTAATTTTTGGTGTAGTTTTCCATTTTGTAATGGGATTCATATTAGAAATTCAAAACAGAAAATCTAGGACAGAAAGGTATGTCAATTTCAAGGGCTCTGTAAATGCAAATTGGACATCTAGAAATATGATTATTTCAGGTATGGTAATACTCTCATTTTTATTCCTTCATTTTTATGATTTTTGGATTCCAGAAATTAATTTTAAATATATAGAGATGTTACCTGAAGATCCAAACAGATATTACCATGAATTAGCTCATAAGTTTCATAGTCCTTTCAGAGTATCTTTATACTCATTATCTTTTATTTTTTTAGGTCTTCATTTATATCACGGATTTAGTTCATCATTTCAATCTGTTGGGATTAATAATAAGTTTTCATATGCAATAAAAAAATTTACAACTGCTTTTTCAATTATTATTCCATTAGGCTTTGTATTTATTGCAATTTATCATTATTTAAACGGCTAGCTAATGACAGAAGTTAATTCAAAAATACCAGAAGGTCCTCTTGCTAAAAAATGGACTAATCATAAAAGTAAAATTAATTTGGTTAGTCCTGCTAATAAGAGATCAATTGACATAGTTGTAGTTGGGACCGGACTTGCTGGAGCCTCAGCTTCTGCAACTCTTGCAGAATTGGGTTATAACGTTAAGACTTTCTGTTTTCAAGACTCCCCAAGAAGAGCTCACTCAATTGCTGCACAGGGTGGAATAAATGCCTCAAAAAATTATCAAGGAGATGGAGATTCAACATACAGACTCTTTTACGATACAATAAAAGGGGGAGATTATCGATCAAGAGAAGCGAATGTTCATCGGTTAGCTGAGGTTTCTGGAAATATAATCGATCAGTGCGTTGCTCAAGGAGTTCCTTTTGCAAGAGATTATGGAGGACTATTGGATAATAGATCATTTGGAGGTGTTTTAGTTTCAAGAACATTTTACGCAAAAGGCCAGACTGGACAGCAATTATTACTTGGTGCATATTCTGCCATGAATCGTCAAATTGGTAGAGGGAAAATCAAAATGTATAATCGTCATGAGATGATGGATTTAGTTCTAGTCAAAGGTAAAGCTAGAGGAATTATTACCAGAAATCTTGTAAACGGTAATTTAGAGAGGCATGGTGCACATGCAGTTGTGATTGCCTCAGGAGGATATGGAAATGTTTTTTTTCTATCTACAAATGCTATGGGATCAAATGTCACTGCAGCATGGAAAATTCATAAAAGAGGTGCTTTATTCGCTAATCCCTGTTTTACCCAAATTCATCCAACATGCATACCAGTCTCAGGTGATCATCAATCAAAATTGACTTTAATGTCTGAGTCATTAAGAAATGATGGTAGAATATGGGTGCCCATGAATATTGAAGATGCAAAGGCCGTAAGAGAAGGAAAATTAAAACCAATTGATATAAAAGAAGAAGACCGGGATTATTATCTTGAGCGAAGATATCCAGCTTTTGGGAATCTTGTACCGAGAGATGTAGCCTCAAGAGCAGCTAAGGAGAGGTGTGACGCAGGGTTTGGGGTAAATAAGACTGGAGAAGCAGTTTTTCTTGATTTTACTTCAGCCATATATAGATACGGAAAAGAAGAAGTACATGTAAAGGGTCTAGATGAGAAAGATAATTTTCTCATAAAAAAACTAGGTCAAGAAATAGTTCGTTCTAAATATGGAAATTTATTTCAGATGTATGAAAAAATTGTTGATCAAAACCCTTATGAAACTCCTATGATGATTTATCCTGCTGTTCATTATACAATGGGAGGTGTATGGGTAGATTATAATTTGATGACATCTATTCCTGGATGTTATGCCATTGGAGAAGCTAATTTTTCCGATCATGGTGCTAATAGACTTGGAGCATCAGCATTGATGCAGGGCTTAGCAGACGGTTATTTTGTTTTACCTTATACTATAGGAGATTACTTGTCAGATGATATTAGAACAGGAAAAATTTCTACTGATACTCCTGAGTTTGTAACCGCTGAGGAAGAGGTAAGAATCCGTCTAGCAAAATTTATTTATAATAAAGGAAAGAATTCAGTTGATTATTACCACAAGAAATTAGGAAAAATAATGTGGAATCAGTGCGGAATGTCAAGAAATGAAAAAGATTTAAAAAAAGCCATTGATGACATTAAAGTTTTAAGAAAAGATTTTTATGAAAATGTAAAAGTTCCAGGAAAATTAAACGAGTTCAATGAAGAACTTGCCAAGGCTGGAAGAGTTGCAGATTTTCTTGAACTTGGAGAGCTTTTTGCCAAAGATGCTTTGGAAAGAACAGAATCCTGCGGGGGGCACTTTAGAGAAGAATCACAAACTCCAGAAGGCGAGGCTTTGAGAGATGATGAATATTTTAACTTTGTATCAGCATGGAAACATAATGGAGAACCATCTGATGCAAAACTTATAAAAGAAATGTTATACTATGAAGAAATAGAAGTTAAAACTAGATCTTATAAATAATAAAAATGAATTTGAAATTAAAAATTTGGCGCCAAAAAAATTCTAACTCTGAGGGTAAAATGGTAACATATAATGTATCTGATGTTTCACCTGACATGTCCTTCCTAGAAATGATAGATGTTTTAAATAACCAGTTAATTAAAAAAGACCAGGACCCAGTTGCTTTTGATCATGATTGTAGGGAAGGAATATGTGGAATGTGTTCAATGTTTATAAATGGAGAAGCTCATGGTCCTGATAGATTAGTGACAACATGTCAATTACATATGAGAAAGTTCAGGGATGGCGAAACAATTACTATTGAACCCTTTAGAGCGAATGCATTTCCAGTTATTAAAGATTTGGTTGTTGATAGATCTTCTTTTGATAGAATTCAACAGGCTGGTGGATTTATAAGTGTTAATACTTCAGGAAATACTCAAGATGCCAATTCAATTCCTATAGAAAAACATGATGCTGATCTTGCTTTTGATGCTGCTACGTGTATAGGTTGTGGGGCTTGTGTTGCTAGCTGCAAAAATGCATCCGCAATGCTATTTGTATCTGCAAAAGTATCACAATATTCATTGTTGCCGCAGGGAAAAGTTGAAGCTACTGATAGAGTTTTAAATATGGTAAATCAAATGGATGAGGAGGGATTTGGAAATTGTACNAATACTGGAGCTTGTGAAGTAGAATGTCCAAAAGGAATNTCAATCGAGAANATAGCTCGAATGAATAGNGAGCTTCTGAAGGCTTCATTAAAGTCATAGAATTCTTATTTTTNTTNNATATTTNATTTATGTCATCTAAACTATCNATTNCTTTAATTCAGACAGATTTGTTTTGGAAGAATCCAAAATCAAACATAGAATCATTTAAGAAACTAATTAATAANTATCANAAAAAAACAGATTTGTTTGTTCTNCCNGANATGTTCACTACAGGNTTNACAATGAANCCAAAAGATGTTGCCGAAACCATGAATGGAGAAACAATAAAATCATTAAAGAAACTTTCAAAATTAAAAAGAGCCGCAATTTGCGGAAGTTTAATTATTAAACAAGANAGGTGTTATTATAACCGTTTTATTTTTATTGNACCTCAAGGAAACATTCAATTTTATGATAAAAGACACACATTTAATTTAGTTGGTGAAGGTGATTCTTATTGTTCAGGAAATAACACAGGACTAGTTAAGTATAAAGGCTGGAAAATATTATTAAGGATATGCTATGATCTCAGGTTTCCTGTTTGGTCAAGAAATATTTATGATTATGATTTATTAATTTATGTTGCAAATTGGCCATTACCTAGAATAAATGCCTGGGATAATTTGTTAGTTTCGAGAGCGATCGAGAATATGTCATATTGCATAGGTGTAAATAGATTGGGAAAGGATAAAAACAATAATTATTATCCNGGACATTCTTCTGTAATTGGTCCTTTAGGTAATAAAATTTGTGATTCAAAAGATATACCGGGACTGCATAGTTTTACACTTGAAAAAGATTACATTCAATCAAAAAGAAAAGAACTTCCTTTTCTTNAAGATAAAGACAATTTTATTTTAAAATAAAAACCTGATTTACCTCCCAGTTCTCTCTTAATTCAATTTTATCGTGTAAATAGATTACCTTTTCTGGTTGAATTTTTTTTAAATAATTTCCTGAGTCCCATTTATTATTTTCATTTTTATCAAAAATCAACCTTAATTTATAGTTTCCAGGATTCAAATTCTCAAATTTATAAAGATCAATAGAATTACTTTTAACAACTCTTCTTGAAATTTGATTTTTTTCATTTATGAGTTCCAAAATAAATTTTTGTTTTTCAACTTTCCAATCAAGTTGAACATTGATTATACCAAAAGATTCGGTCGATTTAGTAGTTAGCTTTAACTTAATTGTATCATTTGTTTTTCCCCAAAAGTCGATAAATGTATTGGGAAGTAATTCAATNTCATATTTATCATTTGGGTCAGTTTTAAAAAANAAATTCGCCTGATCTTTATTTTTNTTAACATTAATTTCAAATGGTATTTGAATNGAATCTTTGTTTCGAAGACTTATNAATTTGGAATTTATTTCTGATATCGGCAAAGACCCGTCAAATCTTAATGTATCACCAAGGTCAAAAAAATTATTTTGGACTGGTGTAATGTAAAATGAATCTAGCTCTGGTCTATAAAAAACAACGTTGGNTTTAAGCACACTGTCTTTAGTTTTAAGTTCAAACTGTAATGAATCTGCCTCAATTTCTGGAAACCAAAAATTTAATGTGTCTTTNTTTTTTTCTTTAGTGATTAATGTTTTAAAATTTTTTGGTACGGGTGTAATCAACTTTATAGGATTTTCTTTTGGAATACCGTAATAAGGAAACCTAATATGATGATCATTAACATATTGAGGTCTTTCCCATCTAAAACTAAAATTTTCTTTAAATAATTTAAAGTTAAATAAAGTGTCTCCAGGAAGATTAACCGTATCATTAATGAATCCAATTTTATCAATACCTTGATCATATAAGTAATTTTTTCCATAGTCTTTCATAGCAATAATTTGGTATTTGTCTTCACGTAAATTTTGAAAGTTATATAAAATGGTATCTAATGTATTTGTAACATATAAAGGCTTATTAAGGTATACTACCGAATCACTATGAGAGCTATCAATCGGATATAGATATACAGAAACATACCTTTCAGTTTCTTCACTGTAGGCATCAGAAACTTTTCCTTTTATAAACAAGGAATCAATTACATCTCCTGTTGAAATGGTATATGAGAAAAAGGGTAAGATATTTCCTTCATTATTATCTTCAATGCTACTTCCAAAATTAAATGTATATGTAGTTTTTTCTTCCAGATTTAATGAGTCATTAAATTCAATATTAATTTTTTTTGATATAGTTGTTTGAGGTTCAATTGCTAATTCTGATAAATCTAATGGCGGGGATATTATTAATTGCTGATCTAAATTTTTGAGTTTAATATACTCATCAAACGAAAGAGTTATTTCTCTACTTTTAAATTGGATACTTTTATTTTTTGGTGATGCATTAATTAATAAAGGGGGTATCGTATCTTTGGGTCCTCCCGTTGGAGTGCCTCTTTTCGCACAACCAAATATTAATCCTTTAACACAAAGTAAGAATAAAAGACTTTTAAATAGTCGCATAAATTTAATTTAAATAAAAATAGTACAATAATTTAATAAGGTAAATTGTTTTCATTTTAACATCATATAATGAGAGTCAANAGAAAATAAAAAAATCATAGTAATAAATAAAAATTAAAAAGACTTATTTTTGTTTTATGATAAATAAACAAGACCATTTCAAAGATACAATATCNCATGCTAAAGAATATGGATTTATTTTTCAGTCNAGTGAAATTTATGATGGCTTAAGTGCAGTATATGATTATGGCCAAAATGGAATAATTTTAAAAAATAATATTAGAGAGTATTGGTGGAAATCAATGGTCCAACTAAATCAAAATATTGTTGGATTAGATTCAGCAATTTTGATGCATCCAACAACATGGAAAGCTTCTGGACATGTTGATGCTTTCAACGACCCATTAATTGACAATAAGGATTCAAAAAAAAGGTATAGAGCGGATGTTTTAGTTGAGGATTATGTTTCAAAAATTGAATTAAAAATTCATAAAGAAATTAAAAAGGCTTCAAAAAGATTTGGTGAAAAATTTAATGAAGATGAGTTTATTAATACTAACTCAAGAGTAAAAGGGTATATCGAAAGAAAAGACCAAATTTTAAGGCGATTGAACAATTCCCTCGAAAATGATTTATCAGATGTAAAAGCTTTGATTGAAGAATTAGAAATTGCATGTCCTGAATCTGGTTCAAGAAGATGGACTGATGTAAAACAATTTAATTTAATGTTTGGAACAAAATTAGGTGCCTCTGCAGAATCCGCCTCAGATTTATATTTAAGACCTGAAACCGCACAAGGTATATTTGTTAATTTTTTAAATGTTCAAAAGTCAAGCAGATTGAAACTACCTTTTGGAATTGCCCAAACTGGTAAAGCTTTTAGGAATGAAATAGTTGCTAGGCAATTTATATTTAGAATGAGAGAATTTGAGCAAATGGAAATGCAATTTTTTGTTTCACCTGGAGAGCAAAAAGAATGGTATGAAAAATGGAAAAAAATCAGACTGAGCTGGCATCATTCTTTGGGTATGGGTAAGGAAAATTATAGGTTTCATGATCATGAAAAAGTTGCTCACTACGCTGATGCAGCAACCGATATTGAATTTAATTTCCCATTTGGATACAAAGAATTAGAGGGTATTCACTCAAGAACGAATTTTGATTTATCAAGACATGAAGAGTTTTCAGGAAAAAAAATTAAATATTTTGATTCTGAAAAAAATGAAAATTATGTTCCATATGTAATTGAAACTTCAATAGGCTTGGATCGAATGTTTCTCGCAGTCTTTTCNTGGGCTTTATCNCAAGAAAAACTAGANGATGGGACNTACCGTAAAGTTTTAAAACTACCTTCAGTTTTAGCCCCTNTAAAAGCAGCTATANTACCTCTTTTAAAAAAAGACGGATTACCNGANATTTCTAAAGAAATATATNATGATTTAAAATGGGATTTTAATATTTCATATGATGAAAAAGATGCNGTTGGTAGAAGNTATAGACGTCAAGACGCANTAGGAACTCCCTATTGTATAACTNTCGATCATCAATCAAAAGTTGATNANACGGTCACAATTAGAGATAGGGACACTATGAATCAGGAAAGAGTAACAATAAATAAAATTAATGATTATNTAGATAGAAGATTAAATCTAAAGCANTGGCTAAAAAAAATATAATCTTTTTTNNNTTAAATTGTTAAAATTTCAATAGAAACTTTTTTCTATTGCTTATTGAATAAACTAATCTAATTGTTATTTTAGTTTTATATGAAGATTATATCATACAATGTAAATGGGATAAGAGCAGCAATGAAAAAAGGCTTTGTTAATTGGTTAGAATCATATAATCCTGATATAATTTGTTTACAAGAGATTAAAGCAACTAAAGAACAAATCCAAACAGAAGTTTTTGATTCCCTAGGTTATAAAAACTTTTGGTTTTCTGCAAAAAAAAAGGGTTATAGTGGTGTAGCTATTTTGACGAAAAAGAATCCTAATAATGTGGTTTATGGAACTGGAATTAGCTCTATGGATGATGAGGGAAGAAATATTCGTGTTGATTTTGATCAATTCTCTATTATGAGCTTATACCTTCCTTCTGGAACGAATATCCAAAGACTAGAATATAAATTCAATTATATGAGAGAGTTCCAAAATTATATTAATGAATTGGGAATTAGTTATCCAAATCTTGTTATTTCCGGCGATTACAATATTTGTCATAAACCGATCGATATTCATGACCCAGTTAGAAATAAAAATGTTTCAGGGTTTCTGCCTGAAGAAAGAAAATGGCTTGATAATTTCATTAATTCTGGTTTTGAAGATTCTTTTAGACTCTTTAATCAAGGGGCACATAATTATAGTTGGTGGAGTTACAGGGCAAATGCTAGATCAAATAATAAGGGATGGAGAATTGATTATAATTTAGTTAGTAAGAGCCTTTTATGTAAACTCAAAGATTCATTCATTTTACCAGGTGCTTTTCACTCTGATCACTGTCCAGTTGGTATTCAATTTAAGTTTTAGTTTAAAGTCATGAAACAATTAAAACCAATATTCTTTTTCACCATATTATTTTACAGTTGTGTTTCAACAAAGACTTTTCGTGAAGTTGAAAATCGATATGCAAATTTGAAAATGGAGTATAAATCTATATTAGAAAAAAATAAATTACTAAATGAAAGTAATGATTCCATAATTCAATTTTTGAATTCAAAATCAAAACTACTTGAGATTATTGGTGACAGCTTAATGTTGGTAAAAAATGATTTAAATGATATAAAGCTTAATTACGAAAGTTTGGAAAGTAAAAGTGACTCAGATATTAAATCTAGAATTATTGAAAATAATAATTTATTAGATAGTTTAGCCAAGATTCACTATGAATTAAAAACAGGTCTCAATAAAGTTTTTGAACTTGAGAAATTGGTGTTAGAAAAAGAAAAAAAACTTAACCTTCTCAGAAAAAACCTATCGGATGCGCTGTTAAATTTTGAGGGAAATGGATTAAAAGTAGACCAGAGAAATGGAAAAGTTTATGTTTCAATGGAAAATAAATTATTGTTCAAATCTGGAAGCTGGAAAGTTCAACCAGATGGGAGAAAAGCTATAAAACAACTGTCAAATGTTTTGGCTGGAAACCCAGAAATTAATGTGCTAATTGAGGGTCATACTGATAATGTACCTTATTCTGGGGAGGGTGTAATAAAAAATAATTGGGATCTATCAACTAAAAGAGCTACAGCAATTATTAACCTACTTCTTATTAATAAATTAGTACTTCCTCAAAATATTACTGCGGCTGGGAGAGGAGAGTTCTTTCCAATTGCATCTAATTCTGATGAAAAGGGGAGGTCAGCAAATAGAAGGATAGAGGTTATTTTGACTCCTAAGCTTAATGAAATAAGTAAATTGTTAGAAAATATAAATTAAATTTTATGGAATATAGAAGAATTCCAAATACTAATTTGGATGTAAGTAAGATATGTCTCGGAACTATGACTTGGGGAAAACAAAACACTGAGGCTGAAGGTCACGAACAGATGAATTATGCATTAGATCGGGGAGTAAATTTTTGGGATACGGCTGAGTTATATCCTGTTCCAGCAGAATCTAATACTCAAGGATTAACAGAAAAAATAATTGGTAATTGGTTTTTTAAAAATGGTAAAAGAGATCAAATTATTTTAGCATCTAAGATTGCTGGTCCTGAGACTTTTAGTTCTCACATTAGAAAAAAAATGAGTTTTGATAAAAAAAATATTGATGAGGCCTTACATAATAGCTTAAGGAGACTAAAAACCGACTATATAGACTTATACCAACTACATTGGCCTGAGAGAAAAACAAATAAATTTGGTCAAAGAGGGTTTACTTATATTGCAGATGATCCTTGGATTGAAAATTTTGAAATTGTACTTGATAATCTAAAAACACATATTGATTCCGGAAAAATTAGGTACATAGGTATTTCTAATGAAAATCCCTGGGGAATGATGAGGTTTATCAGCGCGTCTAATCAAGAGCTTCCTAGAATGGTTACAATTCAAAATGCATACTCTTTACTATCTAGGGAATTTGAAACAGGTCACTCAGAAATTTGTCACAGAGAAAATATTGGCTTGTTAGCATATTCTCCACTTGGTTTTGGTGTATTGACTGGAAAATATATGAATGGAGTTGTACCTAAAGGATCAAGGTTAGATATAATGCCAAATTATAAAAGATACTCTAGTTATGAATGTTATAAAGCAACTAAACTTTATAATGAATTAGCGAAAGAAAGTGGTTTATCTCTAACTCAATTAGCTCTTTCATTTGTTAACGATAGGAGTTTTGTTACGAGCAATATTATTGGAGCTACTAATATGGAGCAGCTAAAAGAAAACATTGACAGTCATAAAGTTGAACTTTCAAAAGAGATTTCATCTCAAATAGATGCTATTCATAACAAAATTCCGAATCCAGCAGTTTAATAGTTAATATATTTTATTTAAAATTTTAAAAGCTTCATCTAGATAAGTAAAATAGTCCCTTCCATTTCTTTCTCCTTTTCGATGGCCTAACCTAACTACAATAACATTTTCCTCAGGAATAACAAAGACATATTGTCCAAGATGACCCTGCATCCAAAATACTTTATTTTCATTCCATTTTCCAAGCCAAAAACCATATCCATATTCGGTACTTTCTTTAAAACGAGGTGAAATTGATTTGACAACATAGGATGAATCAATTATTATCTGATTATTCCATTTTCCATAGTCTTTATATAGTTTACCAAATTTAGCAAAATCTCTTGCGTTTGATGCAATACAACAAAATGCTTTTTCCATCCCATTTTTTTTGCTATCAAGTTGCCAAAGAGCTTCTTGCTCCATTCCTAGAGGATCCCAAATGCTTTCATATAAATAGTCACTAAGTGATTTTCCGGTTGCTTTTGATATTACCATTCCAAGTAGTTGGGTGGCACCGCTTAGATATTCATATTTTTTTCCAGGTTCTTCAATTATTTTTTGATTCAAAATTACTGAGGATAAATCATCAATAAAATANGCAGANGCAGTAANTGAAAAAGGNGANTAATATTCNTCTTGCCAATCAAGTCCTGAGGACATAGATNTNAGATCTTCAAGNGTTACTTNTTTTGAAAAAGGCCCTTTTAANNNTGGAAAAAAATCANTTACAGGCTGNNTTATNCTNTTAATANATCCATCCTGTACAGCTTTATNNAGAAGNGCTGAAACAAAACTTTTAGCCATTGAGTTTGAATTACTTTTTGATTCAAAACTATAACCATCATAATATTTTTCANATAATATACTATCATTTTTTATGATTAAATATGCAACAGTGTGATTCTTAGAATTATAATCTTCTAATGTTTTTGATGAGGTTATCTTATTATATTTTTCATGAAAATCCCATTTTTTTGGTGTTTTTGAAGCATGTATTATTCTATTATCAAAAACTTCATAATCTGAAAGATAATTTGTTGTGTGACCAGTAAGGTAAATTTTCGCGATTCCTTCTAAAAACCAGCTATAACCTGAAACATAGAGAATACCATAAGTAACTAAAATNATAAAAAATAAAAAATTNAAAATTCTTTTCATAGAATTTGGTTTAGCAGTTTGACAGCTTCCTTTGCATGATATGTTGCTATCATTGCAGCTCCTGCTCGCTTAAATGAAAATAGTTGCTCTAAAACTACTTTATCATAATCTAAAAAACCTTTAGATGCTGCAGATTTTAGCATTGAATATTCACCACTGACCTGATATACTGCTAGTGGGACATCAATTTTTTTATATAAAGAATTCAAAATATCGATGTATGGCATACCTGGTTTCACCATTATTATATCAGCTCCCTCTTCGATATCTTTATTTACTTCGTTTAAAGCCTGTTTTGAATTAGAATAGTCCATTTGGTATGTTTTTTTGTCACCAAAACCTGGATTTGAATCTAGAGCATTTCTGAATGGACCATATAAAGATGATGCATATTTAACTCCATAACTCATAATCCCGGTATTAAAAAACCCTTCTTTCTCTAAGGCCTGACGGATTCTTAAAACTCTACCATCCATCATATCACTTGGAGCTACAAAGTCGGCCCCAGAGTTGGCATGAGAAACAGACATTTTAGATAAAACTTCTAAAGTAGGATCATTTAAAACTTCAAAGTTTTCTACAATACCGTCATGTCCAAAGCATGAATAAGGGTCAAGAGCAACATCAGTTATAACTAACATCTCCGGCACTTTATTTTTGATAGATTTAATCGCCCTTTGCATTAGTCCATTATTATTTATTGCCTCAGAGCCCTTGTTATCTTTTAAATTATCTTCAATTTTAACAAAAAGTAAAATAGCTTTTATACCTATATCCCATAACTCTTTGACCTCTTTTTCAGCATTATTTATGCTTAGTTGAAAATAATCTGGCATTGAAATAATTTCTTTTTTTATATTCTTTCCTTCAACAATGAATAGAGGAACTATAAAATCGTTCTTNGAAANTTGAGTTTCCCTTACTANAGCTCTAATNGCGTGGCTACTTCTTAATCTTCTATTTCTATTTAATGGGTACATTTAATTTAAATTTTTATATATTTAGTCGGATTCTGGCTCCTCATTTAAAGGATTAATTTCAAGAGGGATATCATTGTTTATGTTCTTTTTCAAAGTACCTAGAAGCATTAATATCATTGAGAATAATATAACCAGAAGTAAAACTCTTTCGTCTATTATATCGGTCTTAAGATCACTTTCATTTAATGTGCTTAATTGAAGAAACAATAATATACTTATTAAACCTCTAGGGGACATATAAACTAATGGAGTCAATTTNAAATTAAGTTTGGTTAAGGATAGATAAATGTATCTNGCTACAAACATAATAAATAAAATNACTAAAGCATATATATATGGTTGAGGTGAAACAAAGCTNTCTAATGTTATGGAAAAACCAAAAAAGAGAAAGAAAAAAGTTCTAACTAAAAAAGTAGATTCTGAGGTTAACGTATGAAATTCATTTAAGCTATTTTTTGTTTTTTCAATATCAACAGATTTTTTCATAAAATTTGGTAGTAGCTCACCGCCATTTCCAAGAAATATCCCAAAAATAAAAATCGTTAATAATGTAGGAAAGTGAAAAAACTTTCCAATTGCATAAACAAGTATTAAAATGGAAATTATTAGAAAAAATTTGACATGGTGATCAATTTTTTGAATCAACTTAGCCAGAAAATATGTAATTNAAAGAGAAATAAAAATTATTACTAAAACTTGACCGCCTAATTGAATCATAGGCGTCATATCAATGATAGGTTTTTTTGAAACTGTTTGTATAATGCAATAATTGAAAATGACAATTCCCAAAATATCAGAAAATGTTGATTCGTATACGATAAATTCTTTATCGTTTTCTGAAAAACTACTCGCAGAGGGTATTGCAACTGCACTACTAATTATTGAGAGTGGAATTGAATATAATATAGCTGTATTATGTGGAAGTTGTAAAATAATGGTAAAGAAGCTTTTTAGAAAGAATATGTTTAAAATAAGAATTACAAATGCAGAGAAAAAACCAGAAATCATGAGTACAATCTTTTCTTTTTTAATTTTTAATTCCAGAGCACCTTCCATAACTATAAGAATTAAACCTATCGTACCTAATACAGGAATTAAAGAATCTAAAAAATATGTATCATTAAACCCATAACTGTCAGCAATGGTTCTTGCTAAAATTCCGGTTATCATAAGTAAAATGACAGAGGGAAATTTTGTTTTTTTAGCTATTACATCAAATAAATATGAAAATATGATTAAACAAGGTATAAGAATCAGAATTAAACCAGTATTCATAAAGTTTAGTTTTTTAAAGGTACAAAAATTGATTAGGTTACCCAGTCTATTGGTTTTTGTAATACCTTGATTAATTTTTCTTCTTCAGAGTTTTTCTCTGTTTTGTGATCATAAATCCATTTAACTGTTGGTGGTAAACTCATTAGTATGCTCTCAATCCTCCCATTTGTTTTTAGGCCAAATAGGGTTCCTTTATCATGAATTAAATTAAATTCAACATAGCGACCTCTTCTTATTTCTTGCCATAATTTTTCTTTAGAGTCATACTTATAGTTTTTTCTTTTATTAACTATCGGAAGATATGCGTTTAAAAAGCTATTTCCAAAATCACTAACAAACTCAAATAAGTCATCAATTTTGTTATCAAAATCTGGTCTCAAATAATCAAAAAATAGACCACCTATCCCTCTGGCTTCATTTCTATGGTGATTCCAAAAATATGAGTCACATTGTTCTTTATATTTTTTATAAAAATTTGGAGAATATTTGTCACAAACAGATTTACATACCTTATGAAAGTGAACAGCATCTTCTTCTTTTAAATAAAATGGAGTAAGGTCCTGTCCCCCTCCAAACCATCGATCTTTAAGTTCACCATCTGAGGAATAGAGTTCAAAGTATCTCCAATTACCATGAACAGCAGGTACCATGGGATTTTTGGGATGTATAACCAAACTTAATCCACATGCAAAAAATTTTGAGTTTTTTACTTTGAAATAATCTTCTAAGTTTTTTGGTAGATTACCATAGACATTTGAAATATTTACTCCAGCTTTTTCAATAATCTTCCCATTCTCTAAAATTCTTGTTTTCCCTCCACCACCTTCAACCCTTTTCCATATGTCTTCATTGAATTTTTTTTCTCCGTCTAGATTCTCTAAAGATAAAGTTATCTCATCTTGAAGTTTAGTTATAAAGTTCAAAAATTTTTTTTTCATCATTTACTTTGATATTGTTTAACGGAGTCAATAAATGCCTGGACATGACTAACAGGTATATTAGGTAGAATTCCATGACCTAGATTTACAATATATTTATCTTTTCCAAATTCATTTATCATTTGTGTAACTTGTTTTTTTATTTCTGGAATTGGAGATAGTAATCTTGAGGGATCAAAATTTCCCTGCAAAGTAATATTTCCTCCACTCAAATATCTTGAATTTTGAGCTGAACATGTCCAATCTATTCCCAAAGCTGAGACCCCGGATTTACTCATTTTATTTAATGCAAACCAACAACCCTTCGCAAAAACAATTGTTGGGCTAATTTTTTTAATCTCATTGATAATTTGTTGTAAATAGAACCATGAAAAAGTATCATAATCAGATGGAGATAAAAGTCCACCCCACGAGTCAAACAGTTGAATTGCATTTACGCCTGAAGTCACTTTTTCTTTTAAGTATAAAATTGTTGTATCGGTTATTTTTTGTAATAATTGATGAGCAATTTCTGGTTGTTCAAAACATAAGGCTTTTGCTTTATCAAATGTTTTTGAACCTTGTCCTTGAACTGCATAACAGAGAAGTGTCCACGGAGATCCAGCAAATCCAATTAGTGGAATACTTTGGTTTAACTCATTTTGAGTCATTTTAATAGCTTCTAAAACATAACCCAATTTCTCTTTAATATTTGGAATAATTATGTTTTTTATGTCTTTTTTATTTTTAATTGGATTTGGAATCCAAGGGCCGATCCCATCCTTCATTTCAACCTTTAAATTCATAGCCTGAAGAACAACTAAAATATCGCTAAATAAAATAGCAGCATCAGGACCTATTTGATTTATTGGTAACAAAGTAATTTTAGTTGCAAGTTCAGGTGTCTGACATCTAGTAAAAAAATCATATTTATTTTTTAATTTCATAAATTCTGGAAGATACCTTCCAGCTTGCCTCATAATCCAAACTGGAGGCCTAGAGACAACTTCACCTTTCAGGGCACGTATTAAAAGGTCATTTTTAAGCATTGAACTTTTTTAATGTTTTATTAATTAATAAAATTAGAGATTCTGTTGATGGTGATTTTGAAGTGAAACAAGTATCACAATATTTTGTAATTTCTTTAGTTGTAGTATTTCCCCAAGAAAAAACTTTTAGACTATCAAATGTGTTAAGAGAAGCATAACCTCTGACTGCAGACGGGCTAAAAAAAATAATTCCATCAAATTTTTCATTAATTTTTTTATGGATTTCATTTGTCTGGTACACCTCGGAAATATTAATTTTTATGTTATTTGCCAAGGCAAAATTCTCGATAGTTTTAAGTCTTTGTTTTCCGCAAAAATAATTGAATGATTTTTTTCGGTAATTATTCCCTATTTTAATTACTAGATTTTTTGCTGATTTTTCACATGCCTCAATTTTTATTCCTAATTCAATTAATTTTTCTTTTGTTCGGCTCCCTACACAAAAAAAGGGATACTTCTTTAAACTTTTAAAACCAGGATGTTTAATTATGGATTTAAGTGCAAAGGAGCTTGTTATTATTATTGCATCTAGAATTTCTGGCCAAATAAAATTTATTTTCACAGTTTTAATCATTGGCATTTCAACAACGCTATAATTATTTTTGATGAAGGCCATTTTCATTTTTTTATTTAATTTTTTTGTGGATAATAGTCTCATTAAATCTTATTCTTAATTGAGCTTATTATTTTATCACCACCTTTTTCAAGTAATTTATTTGCAATTATTTTACCTATAGAAATTGGATTTTCATCAATTATAAATTTATCAGTACATAGTTCAGAAACTTTTCCATCTAAACTAAAAATACCTCCATGAAAATGAACATAATTTTTTTCAATTCGTGAAATTCCTCCAATTGGGGCAGAACAACCACCCTCTAAAATTCTTAAAAATTCACGTTCAAGTTTTGTACAGAATTCTGTATTAACACAATTAATATTGGATAAAATTTTTCTAATAAATTTGTCCTTTTTTAAACATGCTATTCCAATAGCACCTTGCGCTGGAGCTGGAATCATCCAGTCTAATTTTTTCAATTGGATATTTTTAATTGAAAGCCTATCTATTGCTGCCTTAGCTATAATAATTCCTTTGTATTTAGAATTATTTAATTTTTTTATTCTTGTTTGAATATTACCTCTTACAGACTCAATTTTATCGGAAGGATATTTTTTTAACCACTGTGCTTTTCTTCTTAAACTTCCAGTTCCGATTAATCCTTTTTTGTTGTAATCTTCTGTATTTTTATACACGATTGTATCAAATGGGTCTCCTCTTTTTAAAACGGCACCCAATATAATTCCAGATGGAATCGAAGTAGGTACATCCTTAAGACTATGTACAGCTATATCAATTTTTTGATTTATTAATGAAGAATCAAGAGCTTTTGTAAATATTCCTTGAATTCCAAAGGAATACAGGGGCTGGGTCAGATTTATATCACCTTCACTTTTGATAGAGATAATTGATGACTGAAAACCAATTTCTTTAAGTTTTTCAGCAACTGTTTTGGCCTGCAATAATGCTAGCTTACTTTTTCTAGTACCAATTCTTATGTTATACTTTGACATGTTTATCAAATTCAAGTTCAAATAGATCTACCAACAAATCCATAGCTGCGGTTGCATTTTTTGGATTATTTTTTAGATAGCTTGCAACTTGACCTGTAAGTTTTGAAGCACTTTCATTATTTCTCACCATTGGATTTTCTAAATGATTTTTTATCGCATTTAAAAAAGGAGCGTATTTTCTGTTGTTTAACCAAATATCAAATTCTTTGTATGATTCATTAATAATTTTTTCAGCCTTATCTATATGTTTTTTTCGTTCAGAAAGATTTTTATCTGTCATTTTTGATAATTCATCAACATGCACAAGTGACACATCATTAATTTGACTTACTAAGGGATCAACATTTCTTGGCAAAGAAAGATCAATAACTAAAAGTGGTTTAGATGAGTGAATAAGTTCCTTATTGATAGTTGGATTATCAGCACCAGTAGCGACAATTAAAATATCTGATTTTCTAATTTCGGTATTAAGTTCACTAAACTTTTTTACAATAACTTTAAATTTCCCTGCGATTCGTTCTGCCCTTTCTTTAGTTCGATTGATAAGTACAATATGATCATTTTTGGTATGTTTGATGAGATTTTCACAAGTATTTTTACCAATTTTCCCTGCCCCAAAAAGAAGAATATTTTTTTTTGAGATGTCTTTAATATTTTGGAGTATATACTGAACAGCAGCAAAAGAAACAGATGTAGCCCCTGAAGATAAACCGGTTTGAGTTTTAACTTTTTTACTTGCTTGAATTACGCTATTTAACATCCTTTCTGTAAAGCCATTAACCATTTCTAATTTTTTTGATAAGTTAAATGACTTTTTTAATTGACCAATTATTTCAAAATCTCCAAGGATTTGGCTTTCAAGGCCAGAACCAACTCTAAAAATATGTTTTATTGCTTTACTCCCCTCAATGATGTATCCAAGTTTTTTGAATACATCAGTTTTTCCTTTTGAAAATAAACATAATAGCTTAATAAAACTTTTTGGATCATCAGAAAAACCAAAGAGTTCGGTCCTGTTACATGTACTGTTAACAAGTAAGTTAGGTACCCCAATTTTTTTTGCATGGATAAGCAATGCTTTTGAAGATGCTATAGAAAGGCTAAAGTCTTCTCTTGTAGAAAGTGGTGCTTTTTTATAACTGACCCCGACAACATAAAATTTTTTTAAACTCAAATTAAATCTTCGATAATTTTATGCAAATTTAAATTTGAGTAATATCAAAAAATAACGATAGAAGAATTATTAATACCGACTTCGGTTTTTTATTATCGGTATTTAAAATATTAATTAAATGTATTAATTTTACTGATATTCAAGGAATCGCTAATTTAGAATCTATCTAAATAACAATTTAAATCTTTTTATGAAAAATATCGATAAAAGTTCAAGTGAAAATACTTTAGTTGAGGATGGTTTCCTTGTACTACGCTATGAGAATAACAGTTCTGATGAGATAAATAAAAATTTTCCAGTTACTAGAGAGTTTATTCAATTTCATTTTTGTTTGAAAGGATCAGGTAAGCTTTTATTTAATGGAGGAAATTACGAGTTTAAAATATCAGAGGAACATGCAGTTCTTCTTTTTAATCCAATCCAAGATTTACCTATAAACATCTTACTTGAACCAAAAACTTGGGTAGTTAGTGTTGTTATATCCATTTCTAAATTTCATAGTCTATTTTCAAATGATTCAGCTCACATATCCTTTTTAAATCCTGAAAATAGTAAGAGAAAATTTTATGATGACAGTATTTTTTCTCCAAATATTGCAGTTGTTCTTAGTCAAATACTTCGAGCTAAAGTTCATGACAGTATGAAAGCACT